>NZ_JBIGIA010000040.1:0-1180 GCF_043555975.1 Pelomonas nitida
CTGGCCGCGTTTGGCAAGCTGCGCATCCGGTTTGAGCGCGCCGTCGAGACTCATGTGGCGCTGTTGAGCTTGGCCTGCTGCGTCATCTGTTGTCGCGCCTTGCCGGAATTTTGTTAGCGGCTCTTAGCCCCTCGCGGGCTTCTTGTTTCTGTGCCACCAATGTCTGCCTCGGATGAGGCAGAACGCATTCAAACACAGCCTTTGTGGACCTGCAACGGGGCCCTTCTGGCACACGTTTGGCACATAGGTGGCACAAGCCTCCTACGACAGAACCACCCTGACAAGGTCCGACTCGTCAGCAATGCGCTGCAAACCCTCTAGGAATCTGCCGTTGCGGAACTCGGCCAAGCTGGCGGCGTTAGTGAACAGCAGTTCGCACTCGCCAGGCCATCCGGGGGCACCGTTCAGCGCATCCCAGAACGCATCGAGATTGCGACCGAAGTAGCCAGCCCCTTCGGCATCGGTCAAGCGCAAGTACCTTTCCCAGAACTCGGCTTCTGACCGCACGCCCGCGCAGTCAACGATGACTGTTCTCACAGGCAGCATCATGTCGAGTCACCCAACCACCAACGCATCGTCCGAGACGACGCCGCCGCGCGAGTCTGCGGATTCTCAGATTCAATGAGGTGAAGCTCGTTGAGCACGAGCAGCTTGCCGCAGCGGCTTTCAAAGTATTGGGGTATCTGCTCGATGCTCGCGTTGTAGGTGGGCAAGATTTCCCGCAGACACCGCGCCAAGTCGACCTTGGCCTTGGGGCGCAAGGCCGCAAGAATCCGTCCCGCGAGTTCCTGGGGCTGATAGTTCGGCGCAGCAGGGTCGCACCGAGAGACCACCAGAAGCAGCCCCGAGAGCAACTCGTCAGGCGGCGCTGCGGAGAGCTGCGAGCAAAGCAACTTGATCTGCTGTGGGTTCCCAGCACCAAACCGCTCCGCAGTCTCGGTCACGCGCCTGTATACGTCCTCACGATCCATTGGCCGATTTTGAAGCCAATGCCCGCCCCGTCATCAACGGCCACCGTTCGTGACTACCGCGGGGATGCCTGAGATTACGGACGCTTAGAGCCGCTAACAAAATTCCGGCAAGGCGCGACAACAGATGACGCAGCAGGCCAAGCTCAACAGCGCCACATGAGTCTCGACGGCGCGCTCAAACCGGATGCGCAGCTTGCCAAACGCGGCCA
>NZ_JBIGIA010000041.1:0-1147 GCF_043555975.1 Pelomonas nitida
CTGGGCTTCGATGGCCTGGCCGCTGTGTTCCGGCGCGCGCGCTTCACCACCGCCGTCGAGGCCGCCATCCGTGTGATGGTCTTCAATCGGCTGTGCGATCCAGAGTCCAAGCTGGGCGTGCTGCGCTGGCTGCAGACCGTGAGCCTGCCCGGCGTTGATGTCGACAAGCTCAGCCATCAGCATCTGCTGCGCAGCATGGACGCGCTGATGGACCACCAGGGCGCCGTCGATGACTGCGTGGCCCAGTTGCTGCGCCCGCTCATCGATGAAGACCTGTCGGTGGTCTTCTACGACCTGACCACCATCCGCGCCGAGGGCTTGAGCCAGCAGGACGGCGATGTGCGCCACTTCGGCATGTCCAAGGAGGGCGTCATTGCCCGCCAGTTCATGCTGGGCGTGGTGCAGACAGCCGACGGCATGCCGATCTTCCATGAGGTGTTCGACGGCAACACGGCCGAGGCGCCGACCTTGCAGCCCACGCTGAAGAAGGTGCTGACGCGCTACCCGCACATCCGCCGCCTGGTGGTGGTGGCCGACCGGGGCCTGCTGTCGCTGGACAACATCGAGGCGCTGACGAAGCTGCAAGTCGCCGGCGATCGGCCTCTGGAGTTCATCCTGGCGGTGCCGGGGCGGCGCTACGCCGAGTTCGTCGAGGTCTTGCAGCCTTTTGCCCAGAAGGCCGCACACGCCACGGACGAGATCGTCACCGAGGCCCAGTGGCAAGGCCATCGTCTGGTGGTGGCGCACAACCCGGTACGCGCCGCCGAGCAGACCCAGGAGCGCCTGGCACGCATCCATGCGCTGCAGCAGCGCGCCGACCAACTCGCCGGCAAGCTCGACGCGCAGGACGAGGGCAAGACCCAGCGCGGGCGCAAGCTCTCGGACTCGGGCGCCAAGGCGCGCTTCTTCCACGAGGTGAGCGACGCCCATCTGGCGCGCATCATCCAGGTCGACCTGAAGTCCGACTTGTTCACCTACGCCATCGACGAGGCCGCGCTGGCCCGGGCGCAGTTGATGGACGGCAAGCTGATGCTGGTGACCAATGTGCAGGACATGGCCGCCGACGAGGTGGTGAGGCGCTACAAGGCGCTGGCCGACATCGAGCGCGGCTTCAAGGTGCTGAAGTCCGAGCTCGAGATCGCCCCGG
>NZ_JBIGIA010000042.1:0-982 GCF_043555975.1 Pelomonas nitida
TGCAACTGGCCGCCGACACGCTGGAGAACACCGTCTGGCAGAACCTGTTCAATTCGAACCAGTTCATGCCCGAGCCGTTCTACAACAAGAGCGACAAGATCAAGCCGGCCATCCACATCCACTCCGGCTGGGGCCTGACCGGCGGCGCCTGGGTCGACGGCCAGGGCCTGCACCTGGGCATGTGGATCGCCCCCAGCGCGCTCAAGGACCACTGGGGCCTGACGCACGAGTTCACGCACGGCTGGCAATCCTGGGCGGCCAACAACGGCGGCATGGAGTGCTACCAGTCCAACACCTGCGGCTGGATCCACGAAAGCCACGCCAACTACACGCCGCACCAGCTGCCTGAATACCAGAGCAACGTGCACTGCTCGGAGATGCTGCCCAACGCGCCGCACCTCTACCTGGGCTCGTCGCGCGACCGGTATTGCAACTGGCAGTTCATGGAGTTCCTGAAGGACAAGTACGGCCCCGAAGCCGTGACGAAGATCTGGACGACGGCCGGCCCGGACCCGTTCACCAACATCCAGAAGTCGCGTGGCTGGTCGGTGTCGCAGCTCAACGACTTCATCGGTGACTGGGCAATGCACAACGTGGTGTGGGACTACAAGGCCACGCCCACGGCCTTCCGCAACACCTACGGCAACATCACCGCGACCGACAAGGCCGAGCGCCTGCGCCGCCTGATGCCGCTGGAAGCGCTGGACAGCAACTGGGCGACGAACCGTCGCTTCGCGGTGCCGTTCTACGGCGCGCCGCAACGCTTCGGCTACAACGTCGTGCGGCTGTACCCCACCAGCGGCGCCAGCACCGTCACGGTCAAGTTCCGCGGCGTGAACCAGACGGGATCGGATGCCGACTTCCGCTGGGGCCTGGTGGCCACCAACACGCAGTTCACGACGGCACGCTACAGCGCGATGCAAAAAGGCCTGGACGGCGAAGTGACGTTCAAGGTCAACGCCGGCGAGCCGCTGTTCATGGT
>NZ_JBIGIA010000043.1:0-832 GCF_043555975.1 Pelomonas nitida
TCAAGAACCGCTGAGGAAGATGGCAGTCAAGAAGGAAGTCAGCGCAGCACTGTGGTCGCGGATACAGCCGCTGTTGCCCGAGGTGCGGAAGTCGCCACGCGGAGGACGCCCTCGGCTGAGTGACGAACTGGCGCTCAACGGCATCTTGTTCGTACTGCGCACGGGCACGCCCTGGGAGTACCTGCCGCAGGAGCTTGGCTTCGGCAGCGGCATGACTTGCTGGCGGCGGTTGCGTGAATGGCAGGTGGCCGGCGTGTGGCATCGGTTGCACCTGGTGTTGCTGGCCGAATTGCACGGCGCGGGGCGACTGGACTTCAGCCGATTCAGCCTGGACGGGGCCAGCGTGGCCAGCCCCCGGGGGGCTCGTACACGGGCCCCAACCCGACGGATAGGGGCAAGCTCGGCAGCAAACGTCACCTCGTCACGGACCGGCAGGGCATCCCGCTGATGTTTTGCGTCACGGGCGCCAACCGGCATGACTCGGTGGTGTTCGAGGAACTGGTGGACGCGCTGCCCAGCGTTGCGGGCAAGCGCGGCAGGCCACGCCGCTGGCCCGAGAAGCTGCATGCCGACAAGGGCTACGACTTCGCACGCTGTCGCAGGCACCTCAGGCGACGAGGCATCCAAAGCCGCATCGCACGACGGGGTGTCGAACGCAATGACCGGCTGGGGCGTCACCGCTGGGTGGTGGAGCGCACACATGCGTGGCTGGCCGCGTTTGGCAAGCTGCGCATCCGGTTTGAGCGCGCCGTCGAGACTCATGTGGCGCTGTTGAGCTTGGCCTGCTGCGTCATCTGTTGTCGCGCCTTGCCGGAATTTTGTTAGCGGCTCT
>NZ_JBIGIA010000044.1:0-761 GCF_043555975.1 Pelomonas nitida
GTGGGCACGATCGGTCACGTGGACCATGGCAAGACGACCCTGACGGCGGCGATCGCCACGGTGCTGTCGAAGAAGTTCGGCGGCGAGGCCAAGGCCTACGACCAGATCGACGCGGCTCCTGAAGAAAAGGCGCGCGGCATCACGATCAACACCGCGCACGTCGAGTACGAAACGGCCAACCGCCACTACGCGCACGTTGACTGCCCCGGCCACGCCGACTACGTCAAGAACATGATCACCGGTGCCGCCCAGATGGACGGCGCGATCCTGGTGTGCTCGGCCGCTGACGGCCCGATGCCCCAGACCCGCGAGCACATCCTGCTGGCTCGCCAGGTCGGCGTGAAGTACATCATCGTCTTCCTGAACAAGTGCGACATGGTCGACGACGCCGAGCTGCTGGAGCTCGTCGAAATGGAAGTGCGTGAACTGCTGAGCAAGTACGACTTCCCCGGCGACGACACCCCCATCGTCAAGGGTTCGGCCAAGCTGGCGCTGGAAGGCGACACGGGCGACCTGGGTGAGCAGGCCATCATGCGCCTGGCCGACGCGCTGGACACCTACATCCCCCAGCCGGACCGTGCCGTTGACGGCGCCTTCCTGCTGCCGGTGGAAGACGTGTTCTCGATCTCGGGCCGTGGCACCGTGGTGACCGGTCGCGTCGAGCGCGGCATCATCAAGGTCGGCGAAGAAATCGAAATCGTCGGTATCCGCGAAGTCCAGAAGACCACGGTCACGGGCGTCGAAATGTTCCGCAAGCTGCT
>NZ_JBIGIA010000045.1:0-751 GCF_043555975.1 Pelomonas nitida
GAGTTCAGCGCGGTGAGCTGGGCGGTGGTCAGCGAGCGCAGCTGGGCCGAGCCGAGCGCGGCGACGTCGTCGGAGGCCAGCGTGCTGACCTGGGCGGTGGTCAGCGAGGCGACCTGGGTGGTGCTCAACGCGCCGATCTGGGCGGAGTCCAGCGCGTTGAGCTGGTCGCTGGTGAGGGCGCGCAGCGTGGCGGTGGACAGGGACTTCAGGTCAGCGGTCTCGATGGCACCGATCTGGTCGGTGGTCAGGCCGGCCGCCTGCTTGGTGCCCAGCGCGGCGATCTGGGCGGAGGTCAGCGCGACGATGGCGTCGGTGGCCAGGGCGCCGACCTGGTCGGAGCCCAGCGCCTGGATCTGGTTGCTGGCCAGGGCCTGCACGTCGGCGGTTTCCATCGCGGCGACCTGGGTGGTCGTCAGTGAGGCGAGCTGGGCGGAGGTCAGCGAGCGGATCTGGCCGCTGGTCAGCGCGTTGAAGTTGTCGGTGGACAGGGCGCTCAGCTGGTCGGTGGACAGCGAGGCGACCTGGGCGGTGGACAGCGCACCGACCTGGTCGGTGTTCAGTGCATTGAGCTGGTCGCTGTTCAGGGCGTGCAGCGCGGCGGTGGACAGCGACTTGAGGTCGGCAGTCTCGATGGCGCCGATCTGGTCGGTGCCCAGGCCCAGCACCTGGGCCGAGGTCAGCGCGCCGACCTGGGTGGAGCTCAGTGCGGCGACGGCGTCGGTGGCCAGTGCGCCGATCTGGGCGGAGTTCA
>NZ_JBIGIA010000046.1:0-718 GCF_043555975.1 Pelomonas nitida
TTCCGCACCTCGGGCAACAGCGGCTGTATCCGCGACCACAGTGCTGCGCTGACTTCCTTCTTGACTGCCATCTTCCTCAGCGGTTCTTGAACTGAGGCAGATGATAAGTTTCGTTAGCGGCTCTAAGGCCTTGCCCGGACACGGCCAGAATGTCTGTTCCACCGAACCCCGCTTGAGCCCGCTGCCATGCCCCTGCCCCGCTACCTCGCCGCCGCCCTCGCCTGCATCACCCTTGCCAGCTGCGCACAGACGCCGCCGGCGTCCGCGCCGCAGCCCGAATCCGCCCGCCTGGGCCAGGAGCTGCGCGCGCTGATCGGCACCGCCGCCTGCAGCAGCGATGCCCAATGCCGTACCGTGCCGGTGGGCGCCAAGGCCTGCGGCGGCGCGGCGGGCTACTGGGCCTGGTCCACCCAGAACACCGACGCCGACGCACTGAAGGCGCTGGCCGCACGCCAGGCTGCGGCCCATCGGCGCGAGATCGAAGCCAGCGGCTTGCGCTCCAACTGCGCCGTGGCAACCGACCCGGGCGCGGCCTGCGTCGCCGGCCACTGCCAGCTGACGGCGACGGCAGCGCCGTCTCGCGGCGCGCAGTAAGAGCCGCTAACGAAACTTATCATCTGCCTCAGTTCAAGAACCGCTGAGGAAGATGGCAGTCAAGAAGGAAGTCAGCGCAGCACTGTGGTCGCGGATACAGCCGCTGTTGCCCGAGGTGCGGAAG
>NZ_JBIGIA010000047.1:0-604 GCF_043555975.1 Pelomonas nitida
CGGCAGCAGCCCGCTTGCCCGCACGCAAGCTGCCGGCGAACAGCCAGTTCTGCCGCCCGAGCGCGATGGGCCTGATGCGGTTCTCCACCCAGTTGTTATCAATCGGCAAGTCGCCGTCGTCGAGGTAGCGCGTCAGTGCCACCCAGCGCTTGAGGCTGTAGTCGATGGCCCGAGCGGTGGCTGAGCCGTCAGGCACGCGCTGCCGTTGCTGTCGCAGCCACTGGTGGAGGGCGTCAGCCAGCGGTCGTGCTGTCTTGCGTGCCTCCAGCCGGTTCGCGCTGTCGGCATTGGCCGCGGCTCGCTCCACCTCGTAGAGCTGGCCGAAGAACTTCAGCGCCTGCTCGCCGACCTGGCTGCCGTGGTTGGCCCAGAGTTCATGGAACTTGCGCCGGGCGTGCGCCATGCAGCCAACCTCGGTGACGCCCAGCTCGAAGCAGGCCTTGTAGCCGGCGAAGTCGTCGCACACGAGCTTGCCCTGCCATGCCGGCTTTCCCGGCGTTCCGGGCAACCCGAGGAAGTCACGGGCGTGCTGGCCGCCACGGCTGTCGGCGAAGTCGAAGACGACCGCCTGCAGCGAGCTGGACTGCGTGCTGCAGTAGCTCCA
>NZ_JBIGIA010000048.1:0-587 GCF_043555975.1 Pelomonas nitida
TATTCGGTGAGCACGTCGCGGAAGTCCTTGCTGGCGTACTGGCTGCCCCGGTCGCTGTGGAAGATCAGGCCCGCGTCCTTGGCTGGATGCCTCTTGAACCAGGCCATGCGCAGCGCGTCGATGACCAGCTCGCGTGTCATGTCTTGCCTCAGCGACCAGCCCACCACCTGACGGCTGAACAGGTCGATCACCACGGCCAGGAACAGCCAGCCCTCGTCCGTGGCGATGTAGGTGATGTCGCCCACCCAGACCTTGTCGGGCTCGGCCACCGCGAACTCACGGTTCAGCAGATTCGGCGCAATGGGCAGGTCGTGCCGGCTGTCGGTCGTGACCTTGAAGCGCCGCTTGCCCTTGGCGCGAATGCCGTGCTGTTGCATGAGCTTTTGCACCCGCTCCTTGCCCACGCGGATGCCGCGCGCCAACAGCTCCTTCCAGGTGCGCGGCCAGCCGTAGCCGCCGTGCGTTTCGGCGTGGATGGCCTTGATGTGCACCAGCAGCGCGTCATCGCTGAGGTGGCGCCGCTGGGCCGGGCTGGCTCGGCGCACGAAGTGCTCGTGATACCCGGCCACGCTGACCTGCAAGACCCG
>NZ_JBIGIA010000049.1:0-546 GCF_043555975.1 Pelomonas nitida
TGACCTTGCCCCCGAAAACCGTCTCCCTTGCTGAGTGATTCAATGCAAGCAAGGAGAGTGGGAATGACGAAGCCGAAGGCGGCGCCGAGGGCGCGCTACACGATGGAGTTCAAGCAGGAGGCCGTGCGCCTGGTCGAGGGCGGTCAGAGCATTGCGGCGGCGGCCAGGACGCTGGGCGTGGTTGACCAGACGCTGTTCAACTGGGTCAAGGCCAAGCGCGAGGGCAAGCTCAGCGGGGCGGACAGCAAGCCCGTGAGCGCCGAGCAGATGGAGATCACGCGGCTGCGCGCAGAGCTGGCGCGGGTGACGATGGAGCGCGACATCCTGGGAAAAGCGACGGCGTACTTCGCCAAGGCAGCGAAGTGAAGTACGCCTTCATCCAGCGTCACCGGCACGTGTGGCCGATCTCGGTGCAGTGCCGGGTCTTGCAGGTCAGCGTGGCCGGGTATCACGAGCACTTCGTGCGCCGAGCCAGCCCGGCCCAGCGGCGCCACCTCAGCGATGACGCGCTGCTGGTGCACATCAAGGCCATCCACGCCGAAACGC
>NZ_JBIGIA010000004.1:0-344692 GCF_043555975.1 Pelomonas nitida
TTGGGCCTGGAGCGCGCCGGGGCGAGTTGCGGGGCAAGGCAAGGCGCCGACGAGGCGTGGGATCGGCCCCCACAACGAGTCGGCAACGCCGAATTGCCCCGCAACTCGCCCCGGCCCTTCGGGTTGGGCCTGCGAGGAGGCTGATCCGTCGTTGCAAATGCTCGCTGGACATCGAGTCCAGCTCCGCTTTGCGCCTCGGCTGAGCCGCCTTGCAGGGCCAACGCGCTCCAGGCCCAATGCCCGACAGCCTCCTAGGCTGATCCCGCAGGGGACAATGCCGATATGGCTGTCCTCTCCCTCACCAACGCCCACCTCGCCTTCGGGCATGTTCCGCTGCTCGACGGCGCCGGCTTCTCGCTGGAGGTCGGCGAGCGCGTCGGCCTCATCGGCCGCAACGGCACCGGCAAGTCCTCGCTGCTGAAGATCCTCGCCGGGCTCGAGAAGCTCGACGACGGCCTGCTGCAGCAGCAACAGGGCCTCACCAACGTCTACGTGCCGCAGGAGCCCGAGCTGCGCGGCGACGCGACCATCTTCGACGTCGTCAGCGAGGGCGTGGCCGAGGCCAAGGCGCTGCGCGAGCGCTACGAGCGCCACGACGAGAACGACGACCTCGCCTGGGTGCAGGAGCGCATCGAACACATCGGTGCGTGGAACTGGGAGCAGCGCGTCGACGAGACGCTGCACCGCCTGGGCCTCGATGGCAGCCGCCTCGTCGGCAGCCTGTCCGGCGGCCTGAAGAAGCGCGTGGCGCTGGGCCGCGCGCTGGTGGCCCAGCCCGATGTGCTGCTGCTGGACGAACCCACCAACCACCTGGACCTGGACGCGATCAGCTGGCTCGAAGGCCTGCTGAACGACTTCAAGGGTTCGCTGCTGCTGATCACCCACGACCGGCAGTTCCTCGACAACGTGGCCAACCGCATCGTCGAGCTGGACCGCGGCCAGCTGCGCGGCTACCCCGGCAACTACGCCGCCTTCCAGGCCGCCAAGGCCTACGAGCTGGAGAACGAGGCGCTGGCCAACGCCCGCTTCGACAAGCTGCTGGCGCAGGAAGAGGTGTGGATCCGCAAGGGCGTGGAAGCGCGCCGCACCCGCTCCGTGGCCCGCGTGCAGCGGCTGCAGGAGATGCGGCTGCAGCACGCCGCGCGCCGCGATGTGCAGGGCAAGGTGAGGCTGGACATCGACACCGGCAGCGCCAGCGGCAAGATCGTCGCGGAGCTGGAGGATGTGGGGAAGAGCTATGGCGACCGCCCGATCGTGCGCGGCTTCACGAGCACCATCCTGCGTGGCGACAAGGTCGGCCTGATCGGCCCCAACGGTGCCGGCAAGACGACGCTGTTGAAGATGATCCTCGGCGAGCTGCCGCCCGACAGCGGCACCGTGCGCCTGGGCTCACGGCTGACGGTGGCCTACTTCGATCAGATGCGCGACACGCTGAATCTCGACGCCACGCTGGCCGACACCATCAGCCCCGGCTCGGAGTGGATCGAGATCGGCACGCAGAAGAAGCACGTGAAGAGCTATCTCGGCGACTTCCTGTTCTCGCCGGCGCGCGCCAACTCGCCGGTGCGCACGCTGTCGGGTGGCGAGCGCAACCGCCTGCTGCTGGCCCGCCTGTTCGCGCGGCCGGCCAACGTGTTGGTGCTGGACGAGCCGACCAACGACCTCGACATCGAGACGCTGGAGCTGCTGGAAGAACTGCTGGCCGAGTACGACGGCACGGTCTTCCTCGTCAGCCATGACCGCCGCTTCCTGGACAACGTCGTCACGTCGACCATCGTCTACGAGGGCGACGCGCGCTGGCGCGAGTACGAAGGCAGCGTGCAGGACTGGCTGACGCAGTCCAAGCGCGCCGCTGCACTGCAGGCCCAGGCGGCCCCCAAGGCGGCGCCAACGCCACCTCCGGCACCGGAGCCCGCGACGGTCGTCGCCACCAAGCGCAAGCTCAGCTACAAGGAGCAGCGCGAGCTCGACGAGATCCCCAAGCAGATCGCCGCGCTGGAGGCCGAGCAGACGCAGCTGAACGCCTTGATCGCCGGCAGCGAGCTCTACACGCAGGGCGCCAAGCGCATCGCCGAGGTCACCGATCGCGCGGCGGAGATCGACACCGAGCTGCTGGCGCTGATGGAGCGCTGGGAAGTGCTGGAAGCCAAGTGAGGCTGCCCCTCGCCCAGGCTGCGATCCTGATCGGTCTTGCAGACCGCGCCGCGGCAGTGCCGCAGCTCTTCGGCAGGCGCATGCCACCCACTGGGCGCCATGCCCCGAGGGGACGGCGATGCTTACGGCATGGAGCCGCAAGCACATCGTCTGCCGGCCGGCTTGAGGCGGCTCGGCGCCGAGCCGCCAATTTCATGCACGATGGATCGCTGAAATGAATGCCTTGCATCACGAATGGCTCGCCTTGCAGAGCCAGCACGAACGCTACGAGGTGCTGGCGCTGGGCGTGAAGCTGGCGGCGTTCGCCATCACGCTGTGCGCTGCAGCGCCCTGGCCCGTGCTGCCGCTGCTGGCCTTGCTGTGGCTGCAGGAGGGCGTGCTCAAGACCTTCCAGGCGCGCCTGGGTGAGCGACTGCTGGCCATCGAGCCGGCGTTGAGGTCGGGCGCCGACGCTGCCGCGATGCAACTGCACAGCGACTGGGCCGCCCGCCGCCCGCGCGGCCTGGCGTTGCTGGCCGGCTATCTGCGCAGCGCGCTGCGGCCCACGGTGGCGCTGCCGTATCCGCTGTTGATGGCCGTCGCCTGCTGGCGCTGATGTGAACGCGCGAGCGCGCCTCAGAGCCGCTGCAGCTCATGCAGCGGGATCAGCGCCGCCATGCCCTTGAGCTGCACGACGGTTTCGCCGGGGCGATGCACCACGTACTGCGCCACATGGCGCTCGCCCTTGTAGCGCACGGTGTCGCCGGGTTTGATGATGGGCTGCGGCGGTGCGGCGGGCACGACGACCCGTGGCGCGGGGCGTGCTGCGTCGCGCGGTAAGGCCGGCGCGTCCTTGGCCAGCGTTTCCAGCGAGCGCAGCATCTGCGTCTTGAGCTGGTCGGCCGTGAACGGCTTCTTCAGCAGGAAGTGCGCGCCGTGGGCCTGGGCCTGCTGCTCGTGGTCGGGCGTCACCTCGAAACTCAGCAGCGCCAGCTGCAGGCGTGGCTGCACTTCCTTCAGGCGCTGGAACAGCTTCAGGCCGTTCAGCGGTGTCTTGGGGAACCAGTCCGTGATGATGAAGTCGGGCTTGAACGCCAGGCCTTGCGCGAGCCCGCCCTCCGTGTCGGCGCAACACAGGATGGTGTCGGGCGCAAAGCCCTGGCTCTGCAGCAGTTGGCGGACGAAAGTCTGGACGCCGGCGAGCGGGTCGACAACGAGGAATTTGAGGGGGGTGGGCATGTCGCCTTCGACGCCGCAACCGATCGCGGCGCCGAAGGTCGCGGATTTTGCGGGTTGGGCCGGGGCGGCCTGGTAACAACAGGCGTTGAGCTGAGAACTATTCGTCGGCCTTGAAGCCGATGGAAGTCAGCGGGCACCCCTGTCTGCGTACGGCTGAGGTAGGAACTAGGGGTTCTCCCCGATCCGCGGTCAGTTCGTGAATACGGTTACCGGCGGTTTCTTGTGACAGCCGGCGCCGTGCCGTTTGGGCGGTGCGTCAGGCGGTAGCGGCGTCGACCTGCGGCGGATCCCCGGAGGCCCCGCCCGGCGAGGGTTTGCCGCCGTGCAGGAACTCGCGTCCGCTTATCAGGGCAGGCAGGCCTCGATGGGGGCCGCGGTCACGGGCCGCAGCATCGGCTGATACAGGCCTTGGGCTTCACCATCGGCCGCAAAACCCAGGCGTTCGTAAAGCCGCCGGGCCGGGTTGTGCACCTCGACCTGGATGCCCAGCGGCCGGTCCGTGGCGGCGGCCTCTTTGGCGAGGTTCAGCAGGCAGCGGGTGCCCAGGCCCCGGTCACGGAATGCGGGTAACAGCGAGATGTCGAGCACGTGCAGCCGATCCGCCCGGCTGTCCACCCAGAGTCTGCCGGCCACCGCGCCATCCACGAGGATGAGCTGACACAGCGATCGCGGGTAATGCCGCCAGTAGTGCTGCTGCTGGGCCCGGTGCTGCTGCGCGACGAAGGCGTCGCACTGCGCGCGCGGCCAGCCGGTCAGCGCAAGTTCCTCGGTGCGCGTGCTGGCATAGATGGCCAGTTGCCAGGCGTCGTCGCCCGGGCCCGTCGGGCGCAGCTGGTACTCCATGGCCGGTCTGGCGGTTCAGCCGCGTGGCGGGAAGATGCCCTGCAGCGCGATGCAGAAGGGCACGGCCAGGTAGGGTTGGCGGTTTTCGTGCGCCTGCCCGCCGCCTGCGGTGCCGAGCGATGCCGGCGCCATGGGCGCGGCAGCGCCTGGCGTGCGATAGACGTTGCCGCCACCGCTGGCTGTGGGGGACATCAGCGCGGCGGTCGGGCTGGTCGAGGCCGGCGTGGCGCCGGCCATCAAGTTGTGGCTGTGACCAGGCATCTGCTGCGGTTGCAGGGTCACCGTCGGAGCGCCGATAGCCTCGCCGAGCACACGATCGCTGAGCCCGGTGCCCTGGCCGGTGCCCATGGCGTAGTCGTTGCGAAGGTCGGGCAGCGCGAAGTTGGACACGCCGTTGCCGCCGTAGTAGGTGCCGAGCAGCGCGAAGAGGGCGGTGTTCTGGCTGATGGGCATCAGCTGGCCATCGCAGCGCGCCCAGCCCTTGGGCGCGAACGGGTAGGGCATGACTCGGATCTCGGCGACGAAGGGGTCAGACATGCCGTGCTCCTCAGTTGGGGGAAGGGAAGATGCCGTACAGCGCGATGATGTAGTTGACGGTCAGCGTCGGCGCCATGTTCTCGTGCGGTTGCGCGTTGCCCCAGGTGGTGTCGATGGCGCCGCTGGCCATGGCGGTGGAGGCCGGCCCCGGGCCATAGCTGGCCGCGGACGTGGCGGCCAGCACGTTGCCGCCGGGTGTGGCGACGCTCGCGGGCGCCGTGCTGGCATGCAGGGTGTGCGTGTGCAGCGGCGTCTGGTTGGTCAGCAAGGTCACGCGCTCGAAGCCAGCCGTCTCGCCCAGCGGGCGGGGCGACAGCCCCGGCCCCTGCCCCTGGTGCACGGGGACGCGGCCGCGCAGGTCGGGCAGCGCGAAGCTGCTCACCCCGTCGCCGCCGTAGGTCGTGCCGATCAGTGTGTACAGCGTCTCGTTGTCCGTGATCGCGATCAGCTGCCCCTGGCACAGCGCCCAGCCGGACGGTGCGAAGTTGCCGGCGAAGAGGCGGATCTCGCCCACATAGGGTTGCGACATGTCGATCTCCTCGTGTCAGTCACGGCTGGGGTAGATGCCGACCAGCGCGATGGCCCAGCTGAGCACCTGGTAGGGCTGCATGTTGGGATGGGGCTGGCCCCCCGCGTTCAGCGCGAACGAACCGGCATCCATCGGCGTGTCATTGCCCACCGGGGCATAGCGGTCGACGCCGCCGCGGCCCTTGGCGGCTGGCACGGCCCCGGCGGGTGCGCTGGCGCTGGCGACGTCGCTGGTGGCGATCAGGTGGTGCGTGTGTTCGGGCATCTGGTTGGCATTCAGCGTGACCGCCTCGGCGCCGGCCGCGGCGCCTTGCGGCAGCGCGTCGCTCACGTGCAGTGCCGTGCGGCCGCGCAGGTCCGGCAGCATGAAGGTGGTCTGGCCGTTGCCGCCATAGGTCGTGCCGAGCAACGAGAAGAGCGCCTGGTTCTGCTGGATGGGCAGTACCTGCCCGTTGCACAGCGCCCAGCCCTTGGGCGGGTTGGCGAAGCTCATCAGCCGGAGTTCGCCGAGGTAGGGAGTGGACATGGCGTGTTCCTTTGGGGCCGGTTGTGGCGGTGGTGCCGGGCACCGTCTGGCGGCACCTCAGCCGAAGACAGCTTCGTACTGCAGGCCGGTCGCGGTGCGGGCGACCGGCACGAGGAAGAGCTCCAGGCAGCCCAGTTGCTCGTGGTCGAGCCGGTAGGTGCGCTGCGGCAGGAGCGGCTCGGGTGCGGCTTCGAAGAGCAGGCTGAACGCGGTGGCGCTCAGGGGCCGTGTGGGCAGCGGGTGATGGCTCGCGCGCGCGTCCAGCAGCCGGGCGGTGGTGGGCGCCGCGCCGCCGGTGTGCAGCGTGAAATCGCTGCCGATCAGCGGCTGGAAGTCCGCGAGCGTGAGCGCAGCGTCAGCCACGCCGGCGGCGCGCCAGACCGGCACCCAGCGCGGCGGTCATGAACAGCGCCAGCGTGGCCGGCTCCGGCAACGGGTTGCCCGGGCCACCCGGGTTGGTGCTGCTATCCCGCGTGACGAGGTCGATGCGGAAATCGGCGTGATCGAAGCTGCTCCCCTTGCCGCGGCTAACGAACAGGATGTCGTCCAGATCCAGGCTCAGCGTGTCGGCGTCGATGAGGTGAACCAGGCTGGTGGCCGACGGGCCGAGCAGTCCGACGAAGCCGCTGTCGGCATAGCCATCGAAGACCGACACATTGAAGCCGACGATGGTCTTGCCGGCGATGCTCAGGCCGTCGAACTCGTAGCGGGCATGCTCGCCGCCGCTGCCGAGGTAGCCGGTCGTCGGCGACGGGCCGATGTCATAGCCTGCGTAGCTGCGCACGCGGATGGACTCGCCGACGAAGGTGACCTCCTCGCCGGCCAGCATCCAGGTGCCGGTGATGGGGCCGGGCGCGCCGGCCTGAAGGCCCGTGGCCAGGTTGGCGACACTGACCGTCTGCTGCTCGCTGATCGCACCGGGGATGCCGACAACGCCGCCGGGTGCGATCAACTTGACGACGATGTCGCTCTGGAAGCCGGCCCGGGCCGACAGCGAGCTCAGCGCCAGCAGCGTGCCGGCAGCGGCAAGCAACAGGCGACGGACGGGGGATGCAGTGGCGGGCATGGGGCGCTCCCAGGTGTTGACCGAGGCGCCAGTGGACGCGCCGTCACGGCGATGCACCAGTGCCGTGCCCCACGGATGAGGGGGAAAAACCTAGGGAGTCGTCATCGTGCCGTGGATGTCGTCCGCGCAGGCGCGCAGCTGACGCCAGAACGCCGGATCGAGCGACGTGGCCAGGTTGACGCGCATCAGCGAGCCGGGGCGGCGCGTGGCGCTGAACAGGGCACCCGGCGCGGTCAGCCAGCCGGCGTCCAGCAGCGGCTGGGCCAGGCGCTCGGTGTCCACGCCCACGTCCAGCCAGCCGAATAGGCCGTCGGGCGGCGCGGCCCAGGTGAAGCCGTGGCGCGTGGCCAGCGTCGCGACGCGTTGCCGCGCCTGGGCCAGCCGCTCGCGCAGGCGCTGCGCGTGCCGTCGCAGCCGCCCCTGTTCCAGGCACAGCGCGACGGCGCGTTCCATGACGGGTGAGCTGGTCAGCCCGTCCAGCAGCTTGATGTCGGTCAGCGCGACGAGCCGTTCGGGGCTGGTCGCGAGGTAGCCGACGCGCCAGGCCGGCGTCAGCACCTTGGAGAAGCCGCTGACGTAGACGACGCGGCGCAGGCCGTCGAGTGCGGCCAGCCGGGGCAGGTGCTCGGGCGCGAGGAAGCCGTAGCTGTCGTCCTCGAAGATCAGGAAGTCGTGTTCGTCCGCCAGCCGCAGCAGCCGGTGCGCGGTGGACAGGTCCAGGCTGTGGCCGGTCGGGTTGTGCAACACCGGCACCGTCAGGTAGGCGCGCGGCGCGTGGGCGGCCGCCAGAGCGGCAAGGGTGTCGAGGTCCGGCCCGTGGGCGCTGCGCGGCACGGGCAGCAGGCGGATGCCGGCCCGGCTCAGCCGCGCGAAGAGGATGGCCCAGCCGGGGTCGTCCACCAGCACGGCATCGCCCGGCTGCAGCTGCGTGCGGATCAGCAGGTCCAGCGCGTGCGTGGCGCCGTGCGTGGTGAGGATCTGGGCGGGCTCCGCATGGATGCCCAGGTCCGCCAGGCGCTGTGACAGCGCCGCGCGCAGCCGGGCGTCGCCGCTGGGGTCGCCGTAGCTGACCTGCAGACCGTGCGAGTCGGCCTGGTTGAGACGCCGCAGCGCCGACTGCAGCAGCACGGGGTCTAGCCAGTCGGCGGGCAGCGTGCCCAGGCCCGGCGAGCGCGCGGCGTCGGCCTCGAACATGCCGCGGATCAGCGCGGTGGCGTCCACCGGCGCCTGGCGCGTGGCGGCAGCCTGCGGCGGCGCGCTGCGCGTGGCGGCGGGGCGTGTCTCGCGCACGAAGAAGCCGCGCTGGCGGCGCGCCTCCAGCAGCCCGGCGGCCTGCAACTGGTCGTAGGCCGCCACGACGGTGTGCGGGCTGACGCCATGCTGGCGCGCGCAGTCGCGCACGGAGGGCAGGCGGGCGCCCGGCAGCAGCAGCCGTTCGCGGATGCGCTGGGCATAGCGTTCGGCGAGCTGCCCGGCGAGGGGCTGGCTGGCGCCGCGTTGCAGCGGCGGCGGTGTACCGGTCGGCATGGCAGTACAGAATCGGTCTGTGATGCGGTCGACTGTACTGGTTCTGTATCGGTTGCTGTCCCTAGACTGGCCGCATGCCAGCGATCTCCACGACGACTTCCTCCGACGCCACGCGCGGCCTGCTGCTCGGGCTGGCGGGCGTCGCCATGTTCGCGCTCAGCCTGCCGATGACGCGGCTGGCGGGCGGCTCCGTCGACGCGCCGCAACTGGCGCCGGCCTTCGTGGCCTTCGGGCGGGCCGTGGTGGCCGGCGTGCTGTCGTTGCTCTATCTCGCGGTCACCGGGGCGCGCTGGCCGCGCGGTGGCGAATGGCGGTTGCTGGCGCTGACGGCGGGCGGCGTGGTGTTCGGCTGGCCGCTGCTGTCGGGGCTGGCCGTGCGGCAGGTGGACGCCGTGCACGCCGCCGTCATCTCGGGCGTGCTGCCGTTGGCCACGGCGGTCATCGCCGCGCTGTCGCTGCGCCAGCGGCCCAGTGCGGCGTTCTGGGCATGCGCGCTGGCCGGCCTCGCGCTGGTGGTGGGGTTTGCGGCCTGGCGCGGTGCCGGTGGGCTGGAGCTGGCCGATGGCCTGTTGCTGGGTGCCGTGGTGTGTGCGTCGGCGGGCTATGTCAGCGGGGCGCGGCTGACGGTGGGGGCGGCCGCTCCAGGAGTGGCCGCATCGGGCGGAGCGCGCGGCGGCGCGGGCTTGTCGGCGGAGCAGGTGATCTGCTGGGTGCTCGTGATCAGCCTGCCGGCGACGCTGCCGCTGGCCATCGCCACACGCCCGGTGGCGCCGGTCGCCGCGTCCGCGTGGCTGGGCTTTGCCTATGTGTCGTTGTTCTCGATGTGGATCGGCTTCTTCGCCTGGTACCGCGGCCTCGCGCTGGGCGGCACGCTGCGCGTGAGCCAGGTGCAGGTGCTGCAACCTTTTCTTTCGATGCTGCTGGCGGTGCCGTTGCTGGGCGAGCGGCTGGATGCGATGACGCTGGTCTTCGCCGCGGCCGTGCTCGCGGTGGTGTGGGTGGGCAAGCGGCAGCCTGTCGATGTGCGGAGGTCGGCATGAGCGAGCACTTCACCACCCGGCTGCTGCCAGGCCAGGCGCTGACACTGCCGGCCGAGCGCCAGCCTCGCCTGCTGGTGGTCACGCAGGGGCGGCTGTGGGTCACATGGGCGGGGCATGCGCAAGACCATTGGCTCGCGGCCGGGGAGGCGCTGACGCTGCCGGCCGGCCTGGCGGCGGTGGCCGAGGGCTGGCCCGAGGCCCGGTTTCAGTTGTTGCAGCCGGCGGCGGTGCGTCGCGGCACCGCCCGGCCCGGTGCTAGGCTGATCCCTTTGACATTTCGCTTCACCACGTCATGAGCACCATCTGGACCCAGGCGCGCCGCGCCGCGCGCATGAACCCGTCCATCATTCGCGAGATTCTCAAGGTCACCGAGAAGCCGGGCGTGCTGTCCATGGCCGGCGGCCTGCCCAGCGCCGACACCTTTCCGGTCGACGCCATCAAGGCCGCCTGCGACCGCGTGCTGACCGCCACGCCGCGCGAGGCGCTGCAATACGCCTCCAGCGAGGGCTACGCACCGCTGCGCGAATGGGTGGCCGGGCGCGTCGCGTCGCTGGGCATGAAGGTCAAGCCCGAGCAGGTGCTCATCACCAGCGGCTCGCAGCAGGGGCTGGATCTCGTCGGCAAGATCCTCTGCGACGCCGGCGCGCCGGTGGCCGTGGAGACGCCCACCTACCTCGGCGCGCTGCAGGCCTTCACGCCGTTCGAGCCGCTGTTCGCCAGCCTCGCCAGCGATGAGGAAGGCCCGCGCCCCGAGGCCATTGCCACGCTGCCGCACGACGCACCCGGCACGCGCTTCGCGTACCTGCTGCCCAACTACCAGAACCCCACCGGCCGCGTCATGGGCGCGCCGCGCCGCGTGGAAGTCGTCGAGGCGCTGCGCAAGGCCAATGTGCCCTTCGTCGAGGACAACCCCTACGGTGACCTGTGGTTCGACGAGCCGCCGCCGGCCGCGTTGTCCAGCCTGTGGCCCGAGGGATCGCTCTACCTCGGCTCCTTCTCCAAGGTGCTGACGCCGGGCTTCCGGCTGGGCTACGTCATCGCGCCGCCGGAGCTCTACCCCAAGCTGCTGCAGGCCAAGCAGGCGGCCGACCTGCACACGCCGGGCTTCAACCAGCGTGTCGTGCACGAGGTCGTGAAGGACGGCTTCCTGGACAGCCATGTGCCGACCATCCGCTCGCTCTACAAGGCCAATCGCGACGCGATGGCCGAGGCCCTGCAGGCCCACCTGCCGCGTGGCTGTGAGTGGCAGCTGCCGCAAGGCGGTATGTTCTTCTGGGTGCGTCTGCCGGCGGGCCTGGACGCGATGGCGCTGTTGCCGCGTGCCGTGGATGCGGGCATTGCTTATGTGCCCGGCGCGGCCTTCTACGCGCACCAGCCCGATCCGCGCACGCTGCGACTGTCTTTCGTCACGCTGACCCCCGACCTCATCCGCGAGGGCGTCGAGAAGCTCGGCCGGCTGCTGCACGAGGCGCTGGAGCCGGTGGCCGAACACGCGCCGTAAAACTCGCCGCAGAGTTCGCAGTAAAGCGCCAGCCTGACAGCCAGCTGAAGCGGGGGTGCCCGGCCTACCCGGGTTTCCATATTCCCACGCCGCCCTCGCTCTGGCATCGTATGCAGCCGGCCCCCGGCGAAGCCGCCGGGGCGGATCGAATAACGACAGACGAGGCAAGCGATGAAACAGCTCTGGACGGCCGTCGCGACGGCGGCAATGGCGTGGGGTGCGCAGGCGGCGGAGCCGATCAAGATCGGCGTTTCGGGGCCGTTCACCGGCGGCTCGTCGTCGATGGGGGTCAGCATGCGCGACGGCGTGCGCCTCGCTGCCGACGAGATCAACAAGGCCGGGGGCGTGCTCGGCCGCCAGATCCAGCTCGTCGAGCGTGACGACGAGGCCAAGAACGAGCGCGGCGTGCAGATCGCACAGGAGCTGATCAACAAGGAAAAGGTCGCCGCGACCGTCGGCTACATCAACACCGGCGTCGCGCTCGCGTCGCAGCGCTTCTACCAGGACGCCAAGATCCCGGTCATGAACAACGTGGCCACGGGCTCCATCGTGACCAAGCAGTTCGAGGCCCAGCCCGACAACTACATCTTCCGCAATGCGGCGCACGACTCCATCCAGGCGCCGATGATCGTGGAAGAGGCCATCGCCAAGCGCGGCTTCAAGAAGGTCGCCATCCTGGCCGACTCCACGAACTACGGCCAGCTCGGCCGCGCCGACCTGGAGGCTGCGCTCAAGCTCAAGGGCATCGCGCCGGTGGCGGTCGAGAAGTTCAACATCAAGGACGTCGACATGACGGCGCAGCTGCTCAAGGCCAAGGAGGCCGGCGCCGAGGCGATCCTGACCTACGGCATCGGGCCCGAGCTGGCGCAGATCGCCAACGGCATGACCAAGCTGGGCTGGAAGGTGCCGATGATCGGTTCATGGACGCTGTCCATGGCCAACTACATCGACAACGCCGGCCCTGGCGGGGAGGGCGCGCGCATGCCGCAAACCTTCATCCAGGAGCCCACGACGCCCAAGCGCCAGAGCTTCATCATCAATTACCTGAAGACCTTCAACCCGAAGAACTCGCGCATCGAGTCGCCGGTGTCGGCCGCCCAGGGCTACGACTCCATCTACCTGCTGGCCGCAGCCATCAAGCAGGCCGGGGTCACCGACGGGCCCAAGATCAAGGCCGCGCTGGAAGACCTGAAGACGCCCGTGGACGGCGTCGTGACGACCTACAACAAGCCCTTCTCCAAGACCGACCACGAGGCCATCACGGCCAACATCCCGGTCATGGGCGAGGTCAAGGGCCAGCGGGTGGTCTACGCCTATCAGGAGGACTTCAAGAAGGCCTCCGACGTGCGCGTGAAGGACGTCAACGCCAAGGGCGCGCTGGAGCAGAAGAAGCGGCAGTAGGACAAGCCCACCCCCTACTCGCTGCGCGAGCCCCCTCAAGGGGGCGCCGCTGGCGGACCGGCGGAGCCGGATCCGCGGCGGCCGCTGGAGGGGCCGGGCGGGGGGGGGCGCTTCGCGACCCCGCCCTCTTGTTTTTGATGGGAACGACTGATGCAAATCCTGACCCAGCTCGTGTTCAGCGGCATCGCGCTGGGCATGATCTACGCCGTCATCGCCTTCGGCTACCAGCTCACGTTTGCGACCAGCGACACGCTGAACTTCGGGCAGGGCGAGTCGTTGATGCTGGGCGCGCTGGTGGGCCTGACGCTGGTCGGCTGGGGCGTCAACTACTGGTTGATGCTGCCGCTGGTGTGCCTGTTCGGCGGTTTCCAGGGCGCCGTGGTCGAGCGCGTCGGCGTGCGGCCGGCCATCAAGATGAAGAGCGAGTTCGGCTGGATCATGTCCACCATCGCGTTAGGCATCATCTTCAAGAACGTGGCCGAGAACGTCTGGGGCCGGGACGACCTGAAGTTCCCGTCGCCGCTGCCCGAGGCGCCGATGAAGGTGCTCGGCGCCAACGTGCTGCCGATGGAAGTGCTGGTCATCGTCGGCGCGGTGGGCATGATGCTGGCCGTGGAGTTGTTCAACCGCCGCAGCATCTACGGCAAGGCCGTCGTCGCGACCTTCAACGACCGTGATGCCGCCAAGCTGATGGGCATCAACACCGGCCTGGTCATCACGTTCTCGTATGCGCTGTCGTCGCTGACGGCCTCGTTTGCTGGCGTGCTGATCGCGCCGCTGACGCTGACCGGCGCGACGATGGGCGCGGTGTTGGGCCTGAAGGCCTTCGCCGTGGCCATCATCGGCGGGCTGACCAGCGGCATGGGCATCATCGTGGGCGGCATCATCCTCGGCGTGGCCGAGACGACGACGGGCTTCTACCTGTCCACCGGCTACAAGGACGTGCCGGGCCTCGTGTTGCTGCTCATCGTGCTGGCCGTCAAGCCGGCCGGCCTGTTCGGCAAGACCGCGATCAAGAAGGTCTGAGGGAAGGCCCGACACGTGAATCTCAAGAAACTCGTTCTCGGCGCCCTGGCCCTCGTGGCCGTCGCCGGCTTCCCCATCGCTTCGGGCAACCCGTACTACATCCATCTGGTCGAGACCATCATGATCTACGCGATCGTGCTGTTCGGCCTGGACATCGTGGTGGGCTACACCGGCCAGGTGTCGCTGGGGCATGCCGGGCTGTTCGGCATCGGCGCCTACACCGCCGGCGTGCTCATCCTCAAGCTCGACGCGCCCGTCTACGCGACGCTGCCGGCCGCCATCGCCGTGGCGGCCTGCTTCGGCGCCATGCTGGCACTGCCGGCGCTGCGCG
This sequence comes from Pelomonas nitida, assembly GCF_043555975.1. Classification (NCBI taxonomy): domain Bacteria; kingdom Pseudomonadati; phylum Pseudomonadota; class Betaproteobacteria; order Burkholderiales; family Sphaerotilaceae; genus Roseateles; species Pelomonas nitida. Next base: position 13,699 of record NZ_JBIGIA010000004.1, read on the forward strand.
TGACGGGGCCTTATCTCGCCATGGTCACGCTGGCCTTCGGCACCATCATCCAGATCCTCATCAACGAGATGACCTTCCTGACCGAGGGGCCGATGGGCATCACGCTGACCAAGCCCACGCTGCTCGGCCACCCGCTCGACGAGATGCAGTACTACTGGCTCGTCATGGCCTGCCTGGTCGCGGCGCTGGTCTTCGTGCACCGCGTGCTGCACTCGCAGCTGGGCCGCGCCTTCGAGGCGCTGCGCGGCAGCCCGGTCGCGTCGGACTGCATGGGCGTCTCGGTCTATCGCTACAAGGTCTATGCCTTCGTCATCTCGGCGGCGCTGGCTGGCCTGGCCGGCGCGCTGTATGCCTACTCCGAGCAGTACATCAGCCCCAATACCTACAACTTCGAGCAGACGGTGATGTTCCTGCTGGCCATCATCATGGGTGGCCGCAAGACGCGCACTGGCGCGTTGCTCGGCGCGGCCATCATCGTCATGCTGCCCAAGTTGCTGGACGACCTGGAGGTCTTTCGCATCGGTGCCGTCGTGCTGGCGGTCATCGTCACCCTGTCGGTCGGCGTGGCGATGAAGCGCGGCAAGATGACGGGCCAGCTCGCCGCCATTCCGGTGTGCGGCACGATCGGCCTGGCACTGCTGTCCTTCAAGTTGCAGACGATGACCGACTGGCGGCTGTCCATCTTCGGTCTCATCACGCTGTTCGTCGTGTACTACCTGCAGGACGGCATCGTCGGCTTCGTGCGCAGTGCGTTGAACCTCAAGGCCGGCGCCGATGCCGGCGATGGCGACGTGGCCGCGACGGCGTTGACGCGGGCCAGCGCTCAGGGCGAGGCCATCCTGCTGAAGGCCAGCGGCGTGCTGATGCAGTTCGGCGGGCTCAAGGCGCTGAACAACGTCGACCTCGTCGTGCAGCGCGGCAGCATCCACGGCCTCATCGGCCCTAACGGCTCCGGCAAGAGCACGATGATGAATGTGCTGACCGGCATCTACCAGCCCACCGCCGGGTCGGTCGTGTTCGCCGGCCAGACGGTCAATGGCCGCACGTCGTCGGACATCGCGCTGTCGGGCATCGCGCGCACCTTCCAGAACGTGCAGCTGTTCGGCGAGATGACGGCGCTGCAGAACGTGCTGGTCGGCCTGCATCACAGCTTCCGCAGCAACCTGGTGGAGGTGGCCCTGCATCTGCCGCGTTACCGCCGCGAGGATCGGGAGCAGCGCGCGCGGGCGAGGGCGCTGCTGGACTTCGTCGGGCTCGGCCAGTTGGCCGCCGAGGAGGCGCGCAACCTGCCCTACGGCAAACAGCGGCTGCTGGAGATCGCCCGGGCGCTCGCGCTGGACCCGCAGCTGCTGTTGCTGGATGAGCCCGCGGCCGGCCTGACCGCGCCGGACATCAAGGAGCTGCTGGAGATCATCCGCAAGATCCGCGACGCGGGGGTGACGGTCATCCTCATCGAGCATCACATGGACGTCGTCATGAGCCTGTGCGACCGGGTCTCTGTGCTGGACTTCGGTCAGAAGATCGCCGAAGGACTGCCCGCCGAAGTGCAGGCCAACGAGAAGGTCATCGAGGCCTATCTGGGTGGCCCCCAGGACGGTGGCGTACCGCCGTCACCCCCCGAGGGGGCGCCTGAAACTCGGGAGCGGCCCAGCGCTGCAGGGGGCGGAGGGGCCTGACATGCTGAGCATCAACAACCTCAGTGCCGGCTACGGCAAGGTGCAGGTCCTGCACGGCATCTCCCTGCAGGTGCCCAAGGGCCAGGTCGTGACGCTCATCGGCTCCAACGGCGCCGGCAAGACGACCACCATGCGCGCCGTCAGCGGCATGATCAAGCCCACCGGTGGCGAGATCAAGCTCAACGACCGCCGCATCGACGGGCTGGAGAGCTATCACATCGCACGCCGAGGCCTCGCGCATTCGCCGGAGGGACGCCGCGTGTTCGCGACGATGACCGTGACCGACAACCTGCGCCTGGGCGCGTTTCCGCGCTACACCGGCGAGCGACCCAAGGGCGACATTGCCGGCGACCTGGAGCGTGCGCTGGAGCTCTTCCCGCGCCTCAAGGAGCGGCGCCAGCAGCTGGCCGGCACCTTGTCGGGCGGCGAGCAGCAGATGCTGGCCATGGCGCGTGCGGTCATGCTCAACCCGGAGGTCGTGCTGCTGGACGAGCCATCGATGGGCCTGGCACCCATCCTGGTTGACGAGGTGTTCCGCATCATCGAGAGCCTGAAGGCGCGCGGCGTGACCATGTTGCTGGTCGAGCAGTTCGCGGCCGCCGCGCTGAAGGTGGCCGACTACGGCTATGTGCTGGAGAACGGCCGCATCGCCGTGCACGGCCCGGCCGAAAAGCTGCGCAGCGACCCTGCGGTGCAAGCGGCCTATCTCGGCGGCGGGCACTGATCGTGGAACGCCCTGGATACCGCCTCAGCTTTGCGGCGGAGGACATCGACGCCGTCGCGGCCCACGCCTTCCTGACCACCGCCTACTGGTGCGAGGGGATTCCGCTCGCGCTGATCGAGCGGGCCATCGCCAATTCGCTGTGCATTGCGCTGCATGCGACGGGCCAGGGCCAGGTGGGCTTCGCCCGCGTCGTCACGGACCGCACCACCTTCGCCTATCTCTGCGACGTCTACGTGCTGCAAGACCACAGGCAGCAGGGGCTGGCCGATTGGATGGTTCAATCGCTGCTCGCCCACCCGGACCTGCAAGGCCTGCGCCGCTTCATGCTGTTCACGCGAGACGCCCATTCGCTGTACGCCCGCCACGGCTTCCAGCCGCTGGTGACGCCTGAGCGCGGCATGGAGGTCGTGCGGCCGGGGATGTACCGCCAGCTCACCTCGCCCACCGATGTCTGAACTCCGCCGTTTTGCCCAGGTCGATGTTTTCACCGCCACGCCCCTGAAGGGCAACGCCCTGGCCGTCGTCATCGACGGCGCGGGCCTGTCAGAGGCCGACATGGCGGCGTTCGCGCGCTGGACCAATCTCTCCGAGACCACCTTCCTGCTGCCGCCCACCGATCCGGCCGCCGACTACCGCGTGCGCATCTTCACGCCGGGCGGCGAGCTGCCGTTTGCCGGCCACCCGACGCTGGGCAGCGCGCATGCCTTCCTGGCGAGCGGCGGCGACACGAAGAAGCCCGGCGAAGTGGTGCAGCAATGCGCCATCGGCCTCGTGCGCGTGAAGCGCGACGGCGCACGGCTGGCGTTTGCAGCGCCGCCGCTCAAGCGCAGCGGGCCGGTCGGGGATGCGGAGCGCGCGCAGGCGCTGGCGGCGCTGGGTGTGGCGCCGGATGCGGTGCTGGATGTGGTCTGGGTGGACAACGGCCCGGGCTGGCTGGCTGTGCGGCTTGCCGATGCAGCCCGCGTGCTGGCGCTGAAGCCGGACTTCGTCGCCATGCGCGGCCTCAAGGTCGGCGTCGTGGGCGCCTACCCGGCCGGCAGCGAATGCCAGTTCGAGGTGCGCGCCTTCGTGCCCGACATCGGCGTGCCGGAAGACCCGGTCACCGGCAGCCTCAATGCCGGCCTGGCCCTGTGGTTGCAGGCATCCGGCCTGGCGGGTGAGCGCTATGTGGCCGCGCAGGGCGCCGCACTGGGCCGCGCCGGCCGCGTGCATGTGACCCGCGACGCCGAAGCGACGTGGATCGGTGGCGACGTGGCTCCCCTCATCCATGGCCAGGTCCGCTTGTGACCCTCGCGATGAAGACCGACGAACTGTTCCGTGAGGACGCCACGCTGCTGGCCTGTGACGCCACGGTCATCGGCCACGGCGAGGGCGGCGTGCTGCTGGACCGTACCGTTTGCTATCCGCTGGGCGGCGGCCAGGCCGGCGACACCGGCTGGCTCGCCGAGGGCGGCCAACGCTGGCGTGTGGCCGATACGCGCAAGAGCAAGGAGCACCCGGGCGCCATCGTGCACCGAGTCGACGGTGAATCGCTGCCCGCCGTGGGCGCGACGGTGCGCGTCGAGGTGGACGCCGCCCGCCGCCAGGCGCACCGCCGCTTCCACACGGCCACGCATCTGCTGTGCGCGCTGCTGCCGTATCCGGTGGATGGCTGCTCGATCACCGAGACCTACGCGCGGCTGGACTTCCACACCGACGAGCCGTTCGACAAGGACGCCATCCAGGCCGGCCTGCAGCGCCTCGTGGCCGAGGCGCATCCGGTCCGTCATCGCTGGATCAGCGAAGAAGAGCTGGACGCCAACCCGGGCCTCGTGCGCTCCATGAGTGTGCAGCCGCCGCGCGGGCTGGGGCGCGTGCGCGTGCTGGAAGTGGAGGGCGTGGATCTGCAGCCCTGTGGCGGCACGCATGTGTCCAACACCGCCGAGATCGGCGCGATCGTCGTCACCAAGATCGAGAAGAAGGCGGCCAAGACCCGGCGCGTCGTGCTCGGCTTTGCGGACGCGAGCCTTCCCTGATGCGTTGCCGATGGAGCCGTGGCGATGCGCTCGGCAGCACTGCGAGGCGTGGGGATTCGTGGCGCGAGGCCAATCGCTAAACTGCGTCGCCTATGGCCGGCCCTGACATCCAGCTCATCACGCCCGAGTCCGCGGACGACTGGCACGAGACGCGCCTCGTGCTGCGCGACTATGCGGCCAGTCTCGAGGTCGATCTTTGCTTCCAGGGGTTCGAGGAGGAACTGGCGGATTTGCCCAGCACCTATGCGCCGCCCGGAGGCCTCATGCTGCTGGCCATCGTGGATGGTGCCGTTGCGGGCAGTGGTGCCTTCCGCCCGCTGCCTGATGCCGACTACCCCAACGCCTGCGAGATGAAGCGGCTGTTCGTGCGGCCGGCCTTCCGGCGCTTCGGCCTGGGGCGGCTGCTGGCGCAGTCGCTGATCGACCGTGCCACCGAAGCCGGCTATTCGTCCATGCTGCTCGACACGCTGGACGACATGGAGGCCGCGCGCGGCCTGTACGAGAGCCTGGGCTTCGTCGAGGTGCCGCCGTTCTACTTCAACCCCATCCCCGGCGCGCACTACCTGAAGGTGGATCTCGGCGCCTTCCGGCCGAGTTACTTCGGATAACGGCCCAGCCCGGATATCTCGCGAGGTACGCGGGAATTGCGCGGATGCCAGGCGCCGGCGGATGTGCCGAGACGGCCGCAGCCAATGCCCGTAGGCATTGGCGAGGAGTTGAGGTGCAGCCCACAAGCCTGGCGCCGGGCAAGCCCGCGTAGGCCCGTGAAGCCAAAGTAGGGATCGCGTTGAGCGGCGAGATCGCCGTGTTCATCGGTGTTGCAGGTCGGAGAGGGCCGGCCTCGCGAGATATCCGGGCTAGAGTGCCGCTATGGCACTTGAATTCGACATTCGCCCGCTGGGCACTCACCGCTGCCTGCTGGGTGAATCGCCGCTTTGGCATCCCACCGAGCAGGTGCTCTACAGCGTGGACATTCCCGGGCGTCAGGTGTTGCGCTGGCGCGCGGACGGAGGGGTGCCCGACGTATTCCCGCAGGACGCCGAGCCGGCCTGCATCGCGGCGCGCGCGACGGGTGGGCTGGTGGTGGCACGGCGCGACGGCTTGTGGGCGCTGGATACCGCCAGCGGCGCCGTCACGCCGCTGGCGTCGCCGCCCTACGACACCACCCGCCAGCGCTACAACGATGGCAAGCCGGACGCGGCCGGGCGGTTCTGGATCGGCGCCCTCAGCGATGCGCGTGAGCCAGAAGCGGCGCTGTACCGCATCGATGCGGCCGGCGCCGAGCCGCAACTGGACGGCATCGTCACGTCCAACGGCCTGGCCTGGAGCCCCGACGGCCACTGGCTCTACCGCAGCGACACCAAGGCCCACACGATCTGGCGCCATGCCTTCGACGTCGAGCGCGGCGGGCTGGGCGAGGGTCAGGTCTTCGCCCGCTTCACGCCGCGTGCAGCCGATCAGCCGTTGTCTGCCTACGGTGGCCGGCCCGACGGCGCGGCGGTGGATGAGTCCGGTGCCTACTGGGTGGCGATGTTCGAGGGCGCGCGGCTGCTGCGCTTCTCGGCCGCTGGCGAGTTGCTGCAGGACGTGGCGCTGCCGGTGCGTTGCCCCACCATGCCCTGCTTCGGCGGCGCGGACCGACGCACGCTGTATGTGACGACGGCGCGCGACAAACGGCCGGCCGATGAGCTGGCATGCGAGCCCTGGGCTGGCGCGGTGCTAACACTGCGTGTGGGCGTGCCGGGGCTGCCCGCCAACCTCTGCCAGCTGTAGCGCTGCGGCGCGCCAGCCACATCGCCGTCCCGGCGAGGGGCGCCCCTGCACCCGCGCCGACCGGGTGCATTTTGGGAGTGTGCGGGTTTCCACATATACTCCCGTGGTTTTGCCGGCCGGCATTTTGGGTCGGCGCCTCAACGTTCCGTCAACGCCGACATGACCGCCACCCACAAGGTTCGTCCTGCCAGCACTTCCGTTGACAAATGGGACGACGAAGCGCCCGATTCCGTGCCCGCGCCGCCCTGGACCGCCCAGCAGGTGCAAGCCTTGGTGGCGCGTGAACGGTCACTGTCGCCCTGGGCGCTCGTGGCTTGCCAGGCGGCAGTCGGCGGCTTGTTGATGCTGGTGTGGTGGCTGTTTGGCACCGCGCCGGCGCAGCAGGTGCGCGCCACGGTCTGGGGCGCGGCTGCGGTGGTGTTTCCCCATGCCTTGATGGCCTGGGGCTTGCGCCGCCAGGCCGCTCAGGCTCAGGCGGCGCTCCTGTCGTTCCTCATGTGGGAACTGGTCAAAGTGGGCTGCGCGGTCGCCATCCTGGTGGTGGCTGCGTGGCTGGTGCGGGACCTGAGCTGGCCAGCTCTGCTGGTGGCGGTGGTTGCGTGCCTGAAGGTGCATCTGGGGGCCTGGTGGTGGTTGAGCCGGCCCGTTCATGGAACGAATTGAGTCACAAAGACGATGAGCAGCGAACAGCACGCGCCCAGCGCCGGTGAGTACATCACCCACCATCTGCAGCATCTGCAGAAGAATTTTTCGTTCGAGAGCGTGAAGCAGACCAGCATCGTCGACTTCAGCCTCTTCAACCTCGACTCGCTGGTGTTCGCATCGGCGCTGGGCCTGCTGGGCGTCTTCCTGCTGTGGCTGGGCGTGCGCAAGGCCACGTCCGACGTGCCGGGGCGCTTCCAGGCGGCGGTCGAGATCCTGTTCGAACTGGTCGACAACCAGGCCAAGAGCGTCATCAGCGACGCCAACAGCCGCAAGTTCGTCGGCCCGCTGGCGCTGACCGTGTTCGTCTGGATCTTCCTGATGAACTTCATGGACATGCTGCCGGTGGACTGGCTGCCGTCGCTGGCCTCGAAGATGGCCGACGACCCGCAGCACGCCTTCCTGCGCGTCGTGCCCACGGCCGACCTGTCCACCACGCTGGGCATGTCCACCTTCGTGCTGCTGGCCTGCCTGTACTACAACGTCAAGATCAAGGGTCTGGGCGGCTGGGGCCATGAGCTGATCGCCGCCCCGTTCGGCGACCACTGGGCGCTGTGGCCGTTCAACTTCCTGATGCAGATGATCGAGTTCCTGGCCAAGACCGTGTCTCACGGCATGCGGCTGTTCGGCAACATGTTTGCCGGCGAACTGGTCTTCATGCTGATCGCGCTGATGGGCGGTGCCTGGGCCATGAACGCCACCGGGCTGAGCCTGGCGTTCGGTCACGTCGTCGCCGGCACGATCTGGACGCTGTTCCACATCCTCGTGATCGTGCTGCAGGCGTTCATCTTCATGATGCTCACGCTGATCTATATCGGTCAGGCGCACGACCATCACTGATCCCTGTTTTTCCTGTTCCTTTCCTTTTTTCCCTCACTGTCTCTAGGAGATTTCAAATGAACGACATCCTCGGTCTGGTTGCTCTGGCTTGCGGCATCATCGTGGGCCTCGGCGCCATTGGCGCTTCGATCGGCATTGCGCTGATGGGCGGCAAGTTCCTGGAGTCTTCTGCTCGTCAGCCGGAACTGATGAACCAGCTGCAAACCAAGATGTTCATCCTGGCCGGCCTGATCGACGCGGCCTTCCTGATCGGCGTTGCCATCGCCCTGCTGTTCGCGTTCGCCAACCCGTTCGCTGCCACCTTCCTGGCTTCCGTCGCTCACTAAGCACCTATCCCTTTCAGGCTTGAAAGGAGATAAGCCGTGAACATCAACGCAACACTGTGGATCCAGTGGATCCCGTTTGCGATCCTGGCATGGGTGACGGCCCAGTTCATCTGGCCCGTCATTGCCAAGGCGCTGGACGAACGCGTCGCGAAGATCGCCGACGGCCTGGCCGCGGCTGATCGCGCCAAGACTGAGCTGGCTTCCGCCAACAAGGCGGTCGAGGCTCAGCTGGCGCAGACGCGGACCGAATCGACGAAGCTGCTGGGCGACGCTGAAAAGCGCGCCACGGCCATCGTCGAGGAGGCCAAGAAGCGCGCCGAGGACGAAGCTGCCAAGATCATTGCGCAGGCCAAGGCCGAAGCCGAGCAACAGGTCGTGCGTGCCCGCGAGGCGCTGCGCGAGCAGGTCGCCGTGCTGGCCGTCAAGGGGGCTGAAGCCATCCTGCACAAGGAAGTCAACGCCGGCGTTCACGCCGATCTGTTGGCACGTCTGAAGCAGGAGCTCTGACCATGGCAGAACTCGCCACCATCGCCCGCCCCTACGCCGAGGCGCTGTTCCAGGTTGCCCGCAACGCCGACCTGCCCGCCTGGCGCGGTCAGCTCGACGCCCTGGCTGCCGTGGCGGGTGACGCCGCGCTGCGTCAGTTCGCCGAGGACCCCAAGGTCGCCGCCGGTCAGGTGGTCGGCCTGGCCGCTGAGGTCGCCGAGAAGAAGCTGGGCCAGCCCCTGCTGCCGGGCGTGCGCAACTTCCTGCAGACGGTGGTGGAGAACCGCCGGCTCGAGGCCTTGCCTGCTGCCGTGACGCAGTTCCACACGCTGGCCAGCGAAGCCCTGGGCGTCGCCGAAGCGACCGTCGAGAGCGCCTACCCGCTGGACGCGGCCCAGGTCGCCGAGCTGACCGAGGTGCTGCAGAAGCGCTTCGGCCGCAAGCTGACGCTGGACGTGCGCGTCGACCCGGCGCTGATCGGCGGCGTGCGCGCCACCGTCGGCGACGAAGTGCTCGACACCTCCGTGCGTGCCCGCCTGGAGCGCATGAAGACCGCGTTGATTGCCTAAACATCCAACCACCTGGCGCCTGGCGCCGGGCGGGAGACCGACATGCAACTGAACCCTGCAGAAATTTCCGAATTGATCAAGAGCCGCATCGAGGGCCTGGCCCCGAGCGCGGACATCCGCAACCAGGGCACCGTCGTGTCGGTCTCGGACGGCATCGTCCGTGTGCACGGCCTGTCGGACGTGATGCAGGGCGAAATGCTCGAATTCACGGCGGCTCCGGATGGCACTCCCACCTTCGGCCTGGCGCTGAACCTCGAGCGCGACTCCGTCGGCGCCGTGATTCTGGGCGCCTACGAGCACGTCTCGGAAGGCCAGACCGTCAAGTGCACGGGCCGCATCCTGGAAGTGCCGGTCGGCCCCGAGCTGATCGGCCGCGTCGTGAACGCGCTGGGTCAGCCCATCGACGGCAAGGGCCCGATCAACGCCAAGATGACCGACGTCATCGAGAAGGTCGCCCCGGGCGTGATCGCGCGTAAGTCGGTCGACCAGCCGGTGCAGACCGGCCTGAAGTCCATCGACGCCATGGTGCCCGTCGGCCGCGGTCAGCGCGAGCTGATCATCGGTGACCGCCAGACTGGTAAGACCGCCGTCGCCATCGACGCGATCATCAACCAGAAGGGTCAGAACATGACCTGCGTCTACGTCGCCATCGGCCAGAAGGCGTCGTCGATCAAGAACGTGGTGCGCGCGCTGGAGCAAGCCGGCGCGATGGACTACACCATCGTTGTGGCCGCCTCGGCCTCCGACTCCGCTGCCATGCAGTACGTGTCGGCCTACTCCGGCTGCACGATGGGCGAGTACTTCCGCGACCGCGGCCAGGACGCCCTGATCGTCTATGACGACCTGTCCAAGCAAGCCGTGGCCTATCGCCAGGTCTCGCTGCTGCTGCGCCGCCCGCCGGGCCGCGAAGCCTTCCCTGGCGACGTGTTCTATCTCCACAGCCGCCTGCTGGAGCGTGCCGCTCGCGTGAACGCCGACTACGTCGAAGCCTTCACCAAGGGTGAAGTCAAGGGCAAGACCGGTTCGCTGACGGCCCTGCCCATCATCGAAACGCAAGCTGGTGACGTGTCCGCCTTCGTGCCGACCAACGTGATCTCGATCACCGACGGCCAGATCTTCCTGGAAACCAACCTGTTCAACGCCGGTATCCGTCCCGCCATCAACGCCGGTATCTCGGTGTCGCGGGTCGGCGGTGCTGCCCAGACCAAGCTGATCAAGTCGCTGTCCGGCGGTATCCGTACCGACCTGGCCCAGTACCGTGAGCTGGCCGCGTTCGCGCAGTTCGCTTCCGACCTGGACGAAGCCACCCGCAAGCAGCTGGACCGCGGTGCCCGCGTGACCGAACTGCTGAAGCAGGCCCAGTACTCGCCGCTGCCCATCTCGCTGATGGCCGCCAGCCTGTACGCCGCCAACAAGGGCTTCATGGACAGCATCGAAGTGAAGAAGGTCCTGGCCTTCGAACACGGCCTGCACCAGTTCCTGAAGACCAGCCACGCTGCGCTGCTCCAGACCCTGGAGTCCAAGCAAGCGATGGACAAGGACGCCGAGGCCGAACTGAACGCCGCCATCACGGCTTTCAAGAAGTCCTTCGCCTGAAGCCACGGAACAGCGGGGCAGAGCCTCAACCCTCAGCCCCGCACTGACTAGGAGTTCGCATGGCTTCAAGCAAAGAAATCCGCGGCAAGATCAAGTCGGTCGAGAACACCAAGAAGATCACCAAGGCGATGGAGATGGTCGCCGCATCCAAGATGCGCAAGGCGCAGGACCGGATGCGTGCGGCTCGCCCCTACGCCGAGAAGGTCGCGCAGATCGCCGGCGCGCTGGGTGAGGCCCATCCCGAGTACCGTCATCCCTTCCTCGTCAAGAACGAGGGCGTGAAGACGGCCGGCATGGTGGTCGTCACGACCGACAAGGGCCTGTGCGGTGGTTTGAACACCAACCTGCTGCGCGCCGCGACGGCCAAGCTCAAGGATCTGGAAACCGACGGTCAGAAGACCGAGGTCGTTGCCATCGGCAGCAAGGGCCTGGGCTTCATGAACCGCATCGGTGCCAGGGTCGTGGCTCACGCCACCCAGCTGGGTGACGCGCCGCGTATCGAGTCGCTGATCGGCCCCGTCAAGGTGCTGCTGGACGCCTACGCCGAGGGCAAGCTCTCGGCGGTCTATCTGGCGTACACCAAGTTCATCAACACGATGAAGCAGGAAGTCGTCGTTCAGCAGCTGCTGCCGCTGAAGGCCGAAGACCTGTCGGCCAACAAGGCCGAGCACGCCTGGGACTACATCTACGAGCCCGACGCTGCGTCCGTGATCGACGAGCTGTTGCTGCGCTATACCGAGGCCCTGGTGTACCAGGCCGTTGCCGAGAACATGGCCAGCGAGCAGTCCGCCCGCATGGTGGCCATGAAGGCGGCGACCGACAACGCCGGCACGCTGATCGGCGAACTGAAGCTGGTCTACAACAAGACCCGTCAGGCCGCGATCACGAAGGAACTCTCCGAGATCGTCAGCGGCGCTGCCGCGGTGGGTTGATCGAGTTCAGGCACGCAAAGATTTGAATTGAAGGAACTACCAAATGGCTAACACCCAAGAGAACGTTAAGGCTTTGGGCAAGATCGTTCAGTGCATCGGCGCCGTCGTGGACGTGGAATTCCCGCGCGACGCCATGCCCAAGGTGTACGACGCCCTCAAGATGGAAGGCTCGGCGCTGACGCTGGAAGTGCAACAGCAGCTGGGTGACGGCGTGGTCCGCACCATTGCGCTGGGCTCGTCCGACGGCCTGCGTCGTGGCACCCAGGTCTACAACACCGGCGACACCATCCAGGTGCCGGTCGGCAAGGCGACCCTCGGCCGCATCATGGACGTGCTGGGCAACCCCATCGACGAGCGTGGCCCGGTCTCTTCCGAGCTGACCGCCTCCATCCACCGTGCCGCGCCGGCCTACGACGAGCTGAGCCCGTCGCAAGACCTGCTGGAAACCGGCATCAAGGTGATCGACCTGATCTGCCCGTTCGCCAAGGGCGGCAAGGTGGGCCTGTTCGGTGGCGCCGGTGTCGGCAAGACCGTGAACATGATGGAGCTCATCAACAACATCGCGAAGGCTCACTCGGGCCTGTCGGTGTTCGCTGGTGTGGGCGAGCGTACCCGTGAGGGCAACGACTTCTATCACGAGATGTCGGACTCGAACGTGGTCGTCCAGGACAAGCTGGAAGACTCCAAGGTCGCCATGGTCTACGGCCAGATGAACGAGCCCCCGGGCAACCGTCTGCGCGTCGCCCTGACCGGCCTGACCATCGCCGAGTCGTTCCGTGACGAAGGCCGTGACGTGCTGTTCTTCGTGGACAACATCTACCGCTACACGCTGGCTGGTACCGAAGTGTCCGCGCTGCTGGGCCGCATGCCTTCCGCCGTGGGCTACCAGCCGACGCTGGCCGAAGAAATGGGCCGCCTGCAAGAGCGCATCACGTCGACCAAGGTCGGCTCGATCACGTCCATCCAGGCCGTCTACGTCCCTGCGGACGACCTGACCGACCCGTCGCCTGCCACGACCTTCGCCCACTTGGATGCCACCGTCGTGCTGTCGCGTGACATCGCTTCGCTGGGTATCTACCCCGCGGTCGACCCGCTGGACTCCACCAGCCGCCAGATCGACCCGAACGTTGTCGGCGAAGAGCACTACTCGACGACCCGCTCGGTTCAGGCCGTGCTGCAGCGCTACAAGGAACTGCGCGACATCATCGCCATCCTGGGCATGGACGAACTGTCGCCGGAAGACAAACTGGCCGTGGCCCGCGCCCGCAAGATCCAGCGCTTCCTGTCGCAGCCCTTCCACGTGGCTGAAGTCTTCACCGGCTCGCCCGGCAAGTACGTGCCGCTGAAGGAAACCATCCGCGGCTTCAAGATGATCGTGGCCGGCGAGTGCGACCACCTGCCGGAGCAGGCGTTCTACATGGTCGGTACCATCGACGAAGCCTTCGAGAAGGCGAAGAAGATTCAGTAAGACTTCGCATTCGGGCGTGATGCGTCGTTGCCGTGCTCGCTGGACGCGAGTCCAGCTCTGCGCGGCGCCTAGCCTGACGCCCGACTGCTCGCTTACTGAACCTTCTTCAACATTCGCTAAGGAAGATTGAACATGGCAACCCTCCACGTCGACGTGGTCTCCGCCGAAGAGCAGATCTTCTCCGGCGAGGCCAAGTTCGTCGCCCTGCCGGGCGAATCCGGCGAGCTCGGCATCCTGCCGCAGCACACGCCGCTGATCACCCGCATCAAGCCGGGCGCGGTGCGCATCGAGCGCGCCGATGGCAGCGAAGAGTTCGTTTTCGTCGCCGGTGGCATCCTCGAAGTGCAGCCGCACCGCGTGACCGTGCTGGCCGACACCGCCATCCGCGGCAAGGACCTCGACGAAGCCAAGGCCTCCGAGGCCAAGAAGCTGGCCGAAGAAGCACTGAAGAACGCCAAGAGCGACATCGACCTCGCCAAGGCGCAGAGCGAACTGGCCATCCAGGCTGCGCAGCTCGCGGCGCTGCGCAAGTTCCTCAAGAAATAAGCAAGCCTCGGCAACGAGGCTGGCGCAAGAAGGCGACGGGTTTTCCCGTCGCCTTTTTTCGTTACGGCGCCACCCTCGGTTCAGGTGGGAAAAGTCACGGACAGGAGCGGGTGGTGGCGCGCGCGTCCGCGTAGCATGCATCGCTTCGCAATGGCCTGACAGTTGGCTGTCAAGGCGGCGCCGACGGAGCTTCCCAGATGATGAAGATCGTGACGTTGAAGTGGCTCGTCGCCGGCATGGCCAGTCTGCTGTCGGTCGTTGCACTGGCCCAAGTGCCGTATTACTTCAACTACAACCCCGGGCCCACGCGGGGCACGAAGTGGATGGCCAAGCCCTCGGACAGTCAGGTGGAATCGTCCGCGTCCGTGCTGATGGGCGCGCCGCGTCCGGTGTGGGCGCGGGTGTGCTACAGCATCGGGCCGTCCGACAGTGCGGTCACCGTCTACGCGCAGACGCGCAACGCTGAACCGAAGTCATCTGAAATTGCCTGGGGTGGCTGTACCGACGTGTTCGGCACCAGCATCTGGATCGGCAATCCCCACGGCCAGGTCGTGGGGGGCTACTACGGCATTGCTCCCGCAACGCCAGGAGACTGAACCTGGTATCCGTCTCGGCCGGGCCTCTGCCTGGCCACGCTTCAACACGCTCTTGATTACCCGGAGGAACTCATGACTGCATTCAGCGCACTGCGCACCACTGGTATCGCTCTTAGCCCATTGCTGCTGGCAGGTTGCCTGGCCACGGCGCCCAAGATGGGTGAGGACAAGGGCACGGTGTCTGGCGCCGCTGGCGGCGCGACGGCCGAGAACCAGAACAGTACGTTGGAGCGTTGCGACGAAACGCTGGGCACCATCACGCTGCAGGAGGACACCCAGGCGCCTTGGTGGGCCCAATTGCGCGAGCGTCAACTGGGTTCCACGATCCCGGTCCTGCGTCTGATGATTCAGCAGAGCAACTGCTTCGTGGTCGTCGAGCGCGGCCGTGCGTTTGCGAACATGGAGCGCGAGCGCGCGCTGATGCAGTCGGGCGAAACTCGCAGCGGCAGCAACTTCGGCCAGGGTCAGATGGTGGCGGCCGACTACACGCTGAGCCCGGAGATCCAGTTCTCCGGCAAGACCGGCGGCGGCGGGGGCGGCTTCGGGACCGGCGCGATCGGCCTGCTGACGGCCGTCGCGGCGAGCGTCAACAAGAATGAAGCGTCGACCACGCTGCTGTTGGTCGACAACCGCTCGGGTGTGCAGATCTCGGCGGCTGAAGGCACGGCGAAGAACTTCGACTTCGGCGTTGGCGGCTTCAGCTTCCTGGGCAACAGCGCCGTGGGCGGCGGTGCCTACGCGAAGACGCCGCAAGGCAAGGTGATCGTCGCGGCGTTCGCGGACTCCTTCAACCAGATGGTCAAGGCGCTGCGCAATTACAAGGCGCAGATGGTGAAGGGTGGGCTGGGTACCGGTGGGCGCCTGGGCGTTCAGGGTGGCTCGACGCCAGCCTCCAAGGAAGTCGACGCTGCCGCTGCGCCGGCGCCAGCTCCCAAGCCCGCCGCGAAGCCAGCGGCCAAGCCGGCGCCGAAGCCGGCCGCCAAGCCGGCCGCGCAGGCGGCTCCGGCACCGGCGAAGACCAACTGAAGCTGGCTTCTGCGCGGCCGGACGTCGCTGTCCGGCCAGTGGTTCGACAGGGCGATGGCACCAGGGGCCATCGCCCTTTGTCTTTGGGCATGCCGGGTGTTGTTGGGCGGTGATTTGACACGGAGCGTGTGTCCCGCCCGAACCTACACTGCCCGGCTCAACAAATTTGAGGGAGAACCATGACGAACACGAAGATCGCCAGCCGCCTGCTGACGCTGACAGCCCTGGCTGCGACGTTGGCCGGTTGCGCCGCCACCGAACAGTCCCGCACGCTGGAAGTACCCAAGGTGGCCGCGGCCACGGCACCGGCCTATCAGGGCGTTCGCGCGCCCATCGCCGTCGGCCGTTTCGACAACCGCAGCAACTACCAGCGCGGCATCTTCTCGGACGGCGTCGACCGCCTGGGCGCGCAAAGCAAGACCATCCTGGTCTCGCATCTGCAGCAGACCAACCGCTTCAACGTGCTGGACCGCGACAACCTCGAAGAGGCCAAGCAGGAAGCGCAATTCAAGGGCGCGGCGCAGGCCATCAAGGGCGCCGACTACCTCGTGACGGGTGCCGTCAGCGAGTTCGGGCGCAAGGAAGTCGGCGACCGGCAGCTGTTCGGCGTGCTGGGGCGCGGCAAGTCGCAGGTGGCGTATGCCAAGGTCACGCTGAACATCGTGAACCCGGCGACCTCCGAGGTCGTCTACTCCGTGCAGGGCGCGGGTGAATACAGCCTGTCCGAGCGCGAAGTGCTGGGCTTCGGTAGCACCGCGAGCTACGACGCCACCCTGAACGGCAAGGTGCTGGATCTGGCTGTCCGTGAGGCCGTCAACGCGCTGACCGCTGGCATCGACAGCGGCGCCTGGAAGCCGGTGAAGTGAGCGCGCCCATGAAAGCCTTGACCGCCGTGGCGACGTTGGCGCTGGTGGGCTGCGCGCAGCCACCCAAGCCCCTCTATCAGTGGGAGGGTTACCAGCCCGCCCTGTACCAGCATCTGAAGTCTGACGGCGCCGATTCCGGCGCTCAGATCCAGAAGCTGGAAGCCCAGTTGCAGAAGAACGCGGCAGCCGGGGCGGCGACGCCCCCGGGCATGCGCGCGCATCTGGCGCTGCTGTACACGCGTGCCGGCGACGATGTCGCCGCACGGCGACTGCTCGAGGAGGAGCGCGCCAGCTTCCCGGAGTCCGCTGCCTACGTGGACTTCCTGCTGAAGCCCAAGAACAAGGATGCCGCGCAGAGCGCTGCCGCCACGCCGCCCGCTGCTGCGGCGAGCCAATCGAAGATCTGACGGAGGCCCGCAAATGAATCAGTTGTTCCAGGCATTGCGCCGCTGGGGTGCCATGGCTGCGGGTGCGGCTGCGCTGCTCGTGCTGCAAGGCTGCGCCACGCCGGCCAAGCCCTATGACTACGCGGCCTATCACGCTGCCAAACCCGCCTCCATCATCGTGCTGCCGCCCGTCAATGCGACGCCGGAGGTGCTGGCGACGCCCGGCGTGATGGCGCAAGTGACGCTGCCGCTTGCCGAGTCCGGCTACTACGTGCTGCCCGTGTCTTTGGTGGATGAGACCTTGAAGCAGAACGGCGTCCTGACGGCCGACGAGGCGCAAGCGATTGACCGGACGAAGCTGCGGGAGATCTTCGGCGCCGACGCGGGGCTCTATCTGAAGGTGACCCGCTACGGCTCGGTCTACCGCGTCATCAACAGCGAGACGGCGGTCACGCTGGAGGCTCGGCTGGTGGACCTGCGCAGCGGCCAGCTGTTGTGGGACGGCAGCGCCTCGGCGTCCAGCGCCGAGCAGAACAACAACAACCAGGCCGGGTTGGTGGGCTTGCTGGTGAAAGCGTTGGTGGAGCAGATCGTGGCGTCGACCACGGACAAGAGCTACCCGATTGCCGGCATCGCCAGCGACCGCCTGCTGGCCGCTGGCCGCCCGAACGGGCTGCTGTTCGGCCCGCGTTCGCCGCGCTATGGCAAGCCCGAGGGGGGCAAGTCCGGCGGCTGATAATTCGGCACCGCCGCGAGCAGCCGCCTGAACGGGCGGCTGTTTTTATTTGTCCGTCCGAATTGCCATGACTCCAACCGCATCCCCCGACATCGTTGAACTGGTGGCACCCGACGGCGCCACCGCCACCTTGGCCCTTCACGGGGGGCATTTGCTGTCCTGGCGGCCTGCCAACTCACCCGAGCAGCTCTACCTGTCGCCGCGCAGCGAATACGCGAGTGGCAAGGCGATCCGGGGCGGTGTGCCGGTGTGCTTCCCGCAGTTCGCCGAGCGCGGGCCGCTGCCAAAGCATGGCTTCGCGCGCACGCTGCCTTGGGAGCTGGTGAGCCGGGAGGTCGGCAAGGAGGACGCGCTCGCCGTGCTGCGCCTGCGTGACAGCGACGCCACGCGGGCGATCTGGCCGCATGCCTTCGAGCTGGAGCTCAGCGTGCGCGTGGCCGGCAAAACACTGGACATCGAGCTCGCCTGCGAGAACAACGGCGAAGCCGCGTTGCAGTTCACGACCGCGCTGCACACCTATCTGCGCGTGGCGGATCTGGACGACGTCAGCGTCGAGGGCCTGGCTGGCCTGCGCTACTTCGACAGCATCAAGCAGGCCGAGGCGCTGCAGCGCATGGATTTGCTGCTGACCGGCGAGAAGGGCGTGCTGGACCTGGACCGCATCTACTTCGGCGTGAAGGAGAAGCCGTTGCTGGTGGCCGAGAACCGCCGTCAGGTCGTCATCACGCAGCAGGGGTTCGACGACGCGGTGATCTGGAACCCGGGCCCCGAGCGCTGCGCCAAGCTGGCGGACATGCCGCCGCAGGGGTGGTCGGAGATGCTTTGTGTGGAGGCCGCCAACATCGGTCGTCCCATCGAACTGCAGCCAGGCGACAGCTGGGTGGGCCGCCAGAGCCTGGCCTTGCTCTGAATCAGAGGCTGCGGACGGGGTGGCGTCGATAATCCGCCGATGTTCGCCCCCCTGCAAAACGACACCTTCCTGCGCGCCTGCCTGCGCCAGCCCACCGAACACACGCCCATCTGGCTGATGCGCCAGGCCGGGCGCTACCTGCCGGAATACCGCGCCACGCGTGACAAGGCGGGCAGCTTCATGGGGCTGGCCACCAACACGGACTACGCGACCGAGGTGACGCTGCAGCCGCTGGAGCGCTTCCCGCTCGACGCGGCCATCCTGTTCAGCGACATCCTGACCGTGCCCGACGCGATGGGCCTGGGCCTGTCGTTCCAGCAGGGCGAGGGGCCGAAGTTCGCGAAGGTGGTGCGTGACGAGGCGGCCGTCGCGGCGCTGGAAGTGCCGGACATGGGCAAGCTGCGCTATGTGTTCGACGCGGTCACCTCCATCCGCAAGGCCTTGAACGGCCGCGTGCCGCTGATCGGCTTCTCCGGCAGCCCGTGGACGCTGGCCTGCTACATGGTGGAAGGCGGCGGCTCCGACGACTACCGGCTCGTGAAGAGCCTGATGTATTCGCGCCCGGACCTGATGCATCGCATCCTGGACATCAACGCCCGCGCCGTCGCCGCCTACCTGAACGCGCAGATCGAGGCCGGCGCGCAAGCCGTCATGGTGTTCGACTCCTGGGGCGGCGTGCTGGCAGACGGCGCGTTCCAGCAGTTCAGCCTGGCCTATTCGCGCCAGGTGCTGGCGGCGGTCAAGACCGAGCACGACGGCGTGCGCATCCCGCGCATCCTGTTCACGAAGGGCGGCGGGCTGTGGCTGGACGAGATCGCCGGTGCCGGCTCCGACGTCGTGGGGCTGGACTGGACCGTGAACCTCGGCGCCGCCCGCGCGCGCGTGGGCGACCGCGTCGCGCTGCAGGGCAACCTGGACCCCAACGTGCTGTTTGCACCGCCTGACGCCGTGCGTGCCCAGGCGCGGGCCGTGCTGGACAGCTTCGGCAAGCCGGCGGCGGGCAGCGGGCACATCTTCAACCTGGGGCATGGCATCAGCCAGTTCACGCCGCCGGAGAGCGTTGCCGCCTTGGTGGATGAAGTGCACAACTACTCGCGGCGTCAGCGCGCAGAGGCCTGAACGGGTCGTGACATCCGCACTTGCCCTGGGACTTATCCCCAATTCTCGGGATGCGACGTGACCGCTCGAAAATTGCTGCGGCGCACATGATCGTTTTCCCTTGCTGATGCTAAGTCATTGATTTTCAAGGGATGCCCCAAAGGTGGGCGGCGCCAGCTAACGGGCTGGCACGCGGCACGCCGCGGCGAGCGCAAGCGTTGTTCCTCGTTTTGCTCACAAACTTATCCACAGATTTTGTGGGCAACCCAAGAAGCCTTTTCAATCATGGACTTGCCGCCGGTTCCTGAGTCAGAGCTTCATGAAGTGCGCGGAGTCGGCTGTGGTTGAAGCACCGGCGGGTGTGGTGGTGCGCGTGGCGGTGGACGCACCGCAGCACAGCGGGCTGAACGCCCCGCTTGACTATGCGAGTGAGCGGGCGCTCGCCTCTGGCTCGCTGGTGCGGGTGCCTCTGGGCAAGCGCGAATTGCTGGGCATCGTCTGGCCCGGTGACGCCGTCGGCGAGCCGGCGCCCGCGCTGCGCCCCGTAACGGCCGTCTTCGACGCGCTGCCGCCGCTGGGCCCGGCCTGGTGCCGCATGCTCGATTTCGCTGCCGGTTACTACCAGCGAAGCGTCGGAGAACTCGCCAGCGCCGTGCTGCCGCCGCAGTTGCGGGAGTTGTCGCCCGAGCAGCTGGTGGCCCGCCTGCGCAAGCTGCAGAAGAAGCTAGCGCGACCGGCTGCCGCAGAGCCCGTCAGGCCGGCGCTGGCCGCCGAGCAGGCCGAGGCGGTCGCGCGCATCCAGGCGCAGCTGGCGGCGCCGTCGCCCAAGCCCATGCTGCTGTTCGGTGTCACCGGCAGCGGCAAGACCGAGGTGTATCTGCGTGCCGCCGAGGCCGCGTTGGCGTCGGGGCGGCAGGTGCTGGTGTTGGTGCCCGAGATCAACCTGACGCCGCAGCTCGAAGCCCGCTTCACCGAGCGTTTTGCCGCCTTGCTGCCCGAGCCTATGGCCATCGTGTCTTTGCACAGCGCGTTGACACCGGCCCAGCGCCTGCAGAACTGGCTGGCCGCCCACCTCGGCCGCGCACGGCTGGTGCTGGGCACGCGGCTGGCCGTGTTCGCGTCGTTGCCGGATCTTGGGCTCATCGTCGTCGACGAGGAGCATGACCCGTCCTACAAGCAGCAGGACGGGGCCCGCTACTCCGCCCGCGATCTGGCCGTCTGGCGCGCGCACGACGCCAAGGTGCCCGTCGTGCTGGGCTCGGCCACGCCGTCGCTGGAGAGCTGGCAGCACGCCGAGAGCGGGCGGTACGAGCGCCTGACGTTGACCACGCGCATTGGCGGCGGCGCCTTGCCGCGCGTGAAGCTGTTCGACATGAAGACGCTGCCGCCGTCGGCGGGGGTGACGACGGCACTGACGGCGCCACTGCTGGCCGCGCTGAAGGAGCGGCTGGACCGCGGCGAGCAAAGCCTGGTGTTCCTGAACCGCCGCGGTTACGCGCCGGTGCTGCATTGCGGCGAATGCCAGTGGAAGAGCGATTGCCCGCACTGCAGCGCGTGGCGCGTCTTTCACAAGCGGGACCGCACGCTGCGCTGCCATCACTGCGGCTTCACCGAGCGCGTGCCGCAGGCCTGCCCCAACTGCGGCAACCACGACATCGCCCCCCTCGGCCGGGGCACCGAGCGGCTGGAGGAGCAGCTCGCCGAAGCGCTTCCCGGCGCCCGCGTGATGCGCATCGACGCCGACTCCACGCGCCGCAAGGGCGAGCTGGAGGCGCAGCTGCAGGCCGTGCATGACGGTGACGTGGACATCCTCGTCGGCACGCAGATGATCACGAAGGGGCACGACTTCCGCCGCATCCGCTTCGTCGCGGCGGTGAACCCGGACGGCGCGCTCTTCAGCAGCGACTTTCGTGCGCCGGAACGCTTGTTCGCCTTGCTGATGCAGGCCGGCGGCCGCGCCGGTCGCGACGCGGCCGGGGAGTCGCCCGCCGAGATGTGGGTGCAGACCTGGCATCGAGACCATGCGCTCTACCAGGCGCTGGCACGGCACGACTACGTCCGCTTTGCGCGGGACCAGCTCGCCGAGCGGCAGTCAGCCGGCCTGCCGCCGTTTGCCCATCTCGCTTTGCTGCGCGCCGAGGCCCGCACGGCGGAGGCGGCCCAGGCCTTCCTGGCGGCCGCCGCCGAACTGATGCAGGACGACGGGGTGCTGGTCTATCCGCCCGTGCCGCATGCGGTGGCGCGCGTGGCGGACGTGGAGCGCATGCAGATGCTGCTGGAGGCCCCGCAGCGCGGCCGCCTTCAGGCGTGTCTGCGGGCTTGGGTGCCGGCGCTCATCGCGCTCAAGCGAGAACGTTCCGCCGAATTCCGCGCCGTGCTGCGCTGGGCCGTGGACGTCGATCCGTTGGCGATTTAACCTAGATCCGGCCCCGCGGGCTTGCGTCGCTGCTCACCGATGTGGTGAACGTCGCCGAAAACGCAAGGCGTTGATACGGCTAGCGTTTCGATGCGTAGCGAGCGGTCAACTGCCGGATCTGGGTTTAGTGATGCAGCGTGCTGGCCAGCGCCGTGGCGCGGCGCTGCTGCTCCTGTCGGCGCAGGCGGCGCAGCGCCGGGCGTGACAGCGCGGCGCCCACCACGCCCAGCAGGATCAGCCATTGGCCCGGCTCGAACAGGGCCGTCAGCGAGTCGAAGCCTGCGCCATCGTCTGCCGAGCCCATGGCCTCGGCCCACGGGCCGCCGTCGGTGATGGTGGCCTGCGTCGCTTGCGAGAGTCTGCCGGCATCCGCCAGCACGGCGACGCGGGCGTCGTCGGTCGGCTCTTTGGGCTCACGGGGCGCGCCTGCCAGCGCGGCGGAACTGAGGGCAGCGAGGGCGGCAGCAAGGATCAGGGCTTTCATGGCGCGTGCTCACCGTGAGTCGGGACGGAAACGCATTGTTCTCAGACTAACGTGGCGAGGGTGTGAAGACTTCACGCGCTCAGGGGGCCCCCCCGTGAATGGGCGACTCAGCCTAGGAGGCTGTCGGGCTTTGGGCCTGGAGCGCGTTGGGCCTCCTAGATCCGGTAGTTGAGCAAGCCCGAGGGGCGGGCGAGGCGGGTCGCTGGCAAGGCGCGCCGCGCCGGCGTTTGTGCAACGGCTGACTGCAGTCAGTGCTCCTTAGGCTCAGTCCTTCGCCGTGTCGACACGGGCCGCGACCTTGGCGGCCAGCTCGGCGCGCATGCGTTTTAGCTTCTCCCGCGGGTCCTCGCGCGTGCCGCCTTCGTCCAGCTTCATCTCGGCCAGGAAACGGCTGGGAATGCCGACGACGGTGTCACGGCCCTTCTTGCGCCGGCGCAGCGTGGAGACGGCCAAGGTCGTGCGCGCGCGGGTGATGCCGACGTACATCAGGCGGCGCTCTTCCTGCAGGGCCTCGGCCGTCAGCTCGGCTTCTTCGCGCTTGAACGGCAGCAGCCCTTCGTTGACGCCGGCCAGCACGACGTGCGGCCATTCCAGGCCTTTGGAGGCGTGCAAGGTGGTGAGGGTCACCTGGTCCTGTTCGTCGCTGCGTTCTGCCAGTGACAGGATGACCGAGATCGTCTGGGCCACGTCCAGCACGCTCTGCTTGGGTTCGGTGAAGCTGACGCCTCCTTCCTCGCTGTGCTGGCCGCCGCAGCGCTTGGATACCCAGTCGACGAAGTCCAGCACGTTGCCCCAGCGGGCCTGGGCCACCTTCTCGTTTTCTTCGTTGTCGACCAGGTGCTGTTCGTAGCCGATGTCCTTGAGCCATTCCATCAGCAAGGCGTGGGCCGCCGTGTGGCCCTCGGTGTGCTTGGCCTTGTATTGCAGCTCGTTCACGGCGCGGCCGAACTCGTGCAGGCTGTCCAGGCCGCGCTTGGTGACGGCGCTGGCCAGGCTTTCGGAGAAGAGCGCCTCGAACATGCTGCATTTCCACTGGGCCGAAAACGTGCTCAGCGCGCCCAGCGTCGTGTGGCCGATGCCGCGCTTGGGCGTCGTGACGGCGCGCAGGAAGGCCGGGTCGTCGTCCTGGTTCACGAGCAGGCGCAGCCAGGCGCACAGGTCCTTGATCTCGGCCTTGTCGAAGAAGCTCTGGCCGCCGGACACCTTGTACGGGATCTGCGCACGGCGCAGCGCCTGCTCGAACACGCGCGCCTGGTGGTTGGCGCGGTAGAGGATGGCGAAGTCCTTGAAGTTGGGGCCCTTGCCGTCGCCGCGCAGCTGCTGGATGCGCGCCACGGCGCGTTCGGCCTCGTGCTCCTCGCCATCGGCCTCCAGCAGGGCGATGGGCTCGCCGTCGCCGTACTCACTCCACAGCTTCTTCTCGAACAGCTTGGGGTTGCCGGCGATGACGTTGTTGGCCGCACGCAGGATGCTGCCGGTGGAGCGGTAGTTCTGCTCCAGCGGGATGACCTTCAGCGCCGGGTAGTCCTGCGGCAGGCGCTTGAGGTTTTCGATGGTGGCGCCGCGCCAGCCGTAGATGCTTTGATCGTCGTCGCCCACGGCGGTGAACATGCCGCGCTCGCCCACCAACGCCTTCAGCAGCTCGTACTGCACGGCGTTGGTGTCCTGGTATTCGTCCACCAGCACGTAGCGCAGCTTGTTCTGCCACTTCTCGCGCGCCTCGGCGTCGGTGGTCAGCAGCTTCAGCGGCAGCGTGATGAGGTCGTCGAAGTCCACCGCCTGGTAGGCGGCCAGGCGTTCCTGGTAGCGCACCATCACGGCGGCGGCGGCACGCTCGTCGTCGTCCGCGGCGATCTGCGCCGCTTGCAGCGGGCCGATGCCTTGGTTCTTCCACAGCGAGATGGTCCATTGCCAGCGCTGCGCCTGCTTGGCGTCGGTCGTGCCGCCGGCGTCCTTCAGCACGTTGAGCACGTCGTCGCTGTCGAGGATGGAGAACTGCTCCTTCAGCCCGACGCGCGTGCCTTCCTCGCGCAGCAGCCGCACGCCCAGGCTGTGGAAGGTCGAGATGGCCAGGTCCTTGGCGGCCTTCTTGCCCACCAGATGCTGGGCGCGCTCGCGCATTTCCTGCGCGGCCTTGTTCGTGAACGTGATGGCGGCGATCTGGTTTGCGCGGTAGCCCGACTGCAGCAACTGCCAGATCTTGGTCGTGATGACCTTGGTCTTGCCCGAGCCCGCGCCGGCGATGACGAGGCAGGGGCCGTTCAGGTGATGGACGGCGGAGAGTTGGGCCGGGTTGAGGCCGGCGGAGGGCGGGGCGGAGGAAGACATGGAAAGCAGGAACTGGGCGGGCCGCACGCCGTGCCGACGCTGGACGGACGCGCTGGGGCGATGCGCGCGTGGCCTGGCGCCGCGCGGGCGGCCAGCCACTGTGCGCCTGGGATGCGCGGCGGCCATCATGCCATGCGCGCCGCGCCGCGCCCCAGCGCCCGCCAGCCCAGCCTCGGCCGCAGCGTGATGAACAGGTCGAAGCTCAGCCGCGCGGCGGCGCCGGGCGCAGCCAGCGCTTCCACCAGGGGCTCGCCCTGGGCGACTCGGCGGCCGCCGTTGCCCGGGAGGGGTTCAGGCTCAGCCATTCCCGCAGATCATCGGCGAGCCCCTCGGCGCCGCGCGTGCGCAGCTCGGGCGACTCGGCCATGGACGAGCGCAGCAGGTTGTCGAGCTTGAGCTGCTGCTGCTCGTGCATCTGCGGCCAGGTCTCGGCCACGCTGCCTCGGCGCGGGGCAGGGCCCTTGGGCGTGTCTTCCCAGCCGCAGATCAGCAGTCGCGCCAGCGCGCCGAGGCCGTAGACCTCGCTGGCCAGGCTGGGTGGCTCGCCGTTGCGGCATTCCGGCGCCAGAAAGGCAGGCGCCGCGCCCAGGCTGAGGCCGCGGTCGAACGGGTCGGTGGGATCGGGGATGCGGGCCAGGCCCAGGCCCATCAGCCGCACACCGCCGTCCGGGCCGATCCAGATCATGGCCGGGTCCACCTCCGCCAGCAGCCAGCCCTGCTGGTGCGCGGAGCGCAGCGCCTCGCACAGCTGCACCAGCAGTTCGATGCGTTCGCGCAGCGCCAGGCCGTGCAGGCGGGGCAGCAGCGGTTCGCCGTGCTCGCCTTGCAGGATGAGATAGGGGTGGGCGTCGGGCGTGACGCCGCTGTCGCTGGGCACGGCGATGTGCGGGTGCTGCAGCCGGGCGAGGTCGACAGCCTGATCGGCATAACGCAACATCACGCCGGCGCCGAGGTCGCTGCGGCTCAGCACGAGGACGGCCGCCTTCTGCGTCGTGGCCAGCCCGTGATGCGCGCTGTACCACTGGCCGGCGTGGGCCTGCTCACCATCGGGCAAGGGATTGTCCAGCCGCCACACGCCCAGCACCTGGTCTGCATCCAGCGTGGCGGCGGCAGGCGGTGGCAGAGAGAGGTTGGGCATGCGCATGGCGACGAATATTAGGGGTGTCCCGGAGGCTGGCGCCAGCCCCCCTGGGCATAAACGACGGCCACGGCCTCGCGCATGACGCCGATACTCGTTCGCCAGCATGGTTGATGTTCTCGCGACCACCATCCCGTTCTTCGCGCTGGTGCTCTGCGGCTGGCTGGCCGCGGAAAGTGGGCGCCTGCCGGACAGCGCCATTCCGGGGTTGAACGGCTTCGTGCTGTTCTTCGCCTTGCCCTGCCTGCTGTTCAGATTCGGGCGCGACACGCCGCTGCTGCAACTGCTCAATCCCGCACTGCTGGGTGTCTATGTGCTGGCGGCGTTGCTCATCGTGTTCTTCACCGTGGCGGTCACCTTGTCGCCGCGTGTGGGCATGAAGGACGCGGCGATGGGCGCGCTCGTGGCGGCCTTCCCGAACACCGGCTTCATGGGCGTGCCGTTGCTCGTTGCGCTGCTGGGCAGCTCGGCGGCAGGCGTCGTCATCGGCACGATCCTGGTCGACCTGTTCGTGACCAGTTCGGTCTGCATTGCGCTGGCACGGGCGGGCACGAACCTGCGCGCCGAGCGCTTGGCATTTCTTCAGGCGCTGAAGGCCGCTGGGTCCAATCCGCTGCCCTGGGCCATCGCGGCTGGCGCGGCTGCCGGGGCGTCGGGCCTGGCCTTGCCGGGGCCGTTGAACCGCACGGTGGCGATGCTGGCGGATGCCGCATCGCCGGTGGCCTTGTTCACCATCGGTGCGGTACTGAGCCGTGCGGCGCGTGTCAACCGCGCCGCCGGCCGTCTGACCCCACTCGCCGACTACCTCAGCGTGGCGGCCATCAAGCTGGTCGTGCATCCGGCGCTGGTGTTCACGCTGGCGGCGGCGGTGCGGTGGCTTGGCGCGCCGTTGTCGCATACGCAGCTCGCGGCGCTGACGCTGGCCGCGGCGCTGCCGAGTGCCAGCAATGTGTCACTGCTGGCCGAGCGTTATGGCGCCGACAACGGTCGCATCGCTCACATCATCCTGGCGTCGACGGTGCTGGCCTTCGTGAGCTTCAGCGCGCTGGCGGCGCTGCTCATCGACGCGCACTGAGCGCCTGCTGGCGTTGTGCGCGCCGTCAGCGCGGGCCGGGCAGGTGGATCGAGACGCGCAGGCCGCCATCGTCGCGGTTGACCAGCGTGACACGGCCGTCGTGGGCCTCGGCGATCTCGCGCACCAGCGCCAGCCCGAGGCCGGTGCCACCCTGCGTGCCACTCCGGGCGCCTGGCTCCGCACGCTTGGTCGAATAGAACGGCAGCAGGGCCTGGGCCAGCACGGCCTCGCTCATGCCAGGGCCGCGGTCCAGCACATCGATACGCTGCTCGGTGGCTGTCTGAGTCAGGCGCAGTGCGACCTCGTCTGTCGCGCTGCCGGATTCGTGCGCGTTCTTGATGAGGTTCAGCAGCGCCTGCTCGATCTGCGCGGCGTCGAACCAGCCGGGCAGCTCGGGCGGCGCGCTGTCGAGCCGGAACTCGCCCAGCGTGCTCAGCCGCGCCAGGAAGGCCGGCCAGTCGACGGGTTCGCGGCGCGGCGCCGGCAGTTTGGCGAAGCTGGCATAGCCGCTCAGAAAGCCATGCAGATGGGCCGCGCGCTCGCCGATGCTGGCGAGCACCTGGGGCAGCCGCTGCGTGTCGCCGCGGCGTGCCAGCTCTGCGCCGCTGTGGGCCAGCGACGAGATTGGCGCCAGTGAGTTGTTCAGTTCGTGGCTGAGCACGCGGATGACGCGCTTCCACGTCGACACCTCGGCGCGCGACAGGTCCCTCGTCATGCGGCGCAGCAGCCGCAGCCGGTGCGGCTGGCCCTGCAGGCGAAAGGCCCGTGTGCTGTGGTGGAAGGTTTCCTCCGTGCCATCGGGCAGCGTGACGGTGAACAGCCGGTCGCGGTCGCCCGCCAGGGCTTCGCGCAGCGTCTCGGGCTGCGTGGCGATGACGTGGCCGAACGCCAGCCCGACGAGGCTGCGGCCGTCGGAGAGCAGCTGGCGGGCTGCCAGGTTGGCGACGGCGACGCGCTCGTCCGGCCCGGTGAGCACCAGCGCCACCGGTGTGTTCTGCACCACGGTGTCCAGCAGCAGCTCGCGCTGGGCCAGGTGCTGCCTCTGCTCGCGCAGCGCCAAGCCCAGTTCGGCATGCAACTGGGCGAGCTGCCTGAGTTCGTGCGGCCCGTCAGGAGCGAGGTTGAGGCTGAAGTCGCCATCGCGATAGCTCAGCACCGCCCCCTCCAGTGCACGTGTCAGGCGCCGCAGCGGCGCCAGCCAGCGTGAGGCCAGCCAGCCCAGCAGGGGGGCCGTCAGCAGCGCCGCGGCAGCGGCGGCCTCGGTCTCGTCCAGCCCCAGGCGACGCGCGCCGGTGAAGAGCATGGGCGGCAACACCGCCGCGGCGGCCAGCGACAGCAGCGCGCGAGCACGCAGTGGCAGCGTCATAGCCACCATCGTCATGGTGTGATGCCGTAACGCTCGAGCCGCCGGTACAGGGCCTGACGCGACAGCCCCAGCTGCTGGGCCGCGCGGCTGACGTTGCCGCCGGCCGCGTCCAGCGCCGACATGACGGCGTCGCGATTTGGCTCGTCGAGGTTGCGCCAGGCCCCACCGCTTGCCTGCGCGTCCGCCAGGCCCAGCAGTGCCGCCGAAATGTCGCCGCCCTGGCTCAGCAGCGCCGCGCGCTCCACGGCGTTCTTCAGTTCACGCACGTTGCCGGGCCAGCGGTGCGCGAGCAGCGCGTCGCGTGCCGCGTCGGTGAGGCGCGCGCGGCCGGCCAGGAAATGCTCGGTCAGCGGCAGCACGTCGTCGCGGCGCTCGCCCAGCGGCGGCAGTTTCAGCTCGATGAGGTTGAGGCGGTACAGCAGGTCTTCTCGAAACGAACCGGCCCGGACCATGGCCCGCAGGTCTGCGTTGGTGGCGCTCAGCACGCGCACGCGGGTCTGGCGTGTCTTGCTCGACCCCAGCCGCTCGAACTGCCCGGTCTCCAGCACGCGCAGCAGCTTGACCTGACCGGCCAGCGGCAGGTTGCCGATTTCGTCGAGAAACAGCGTGCCGCCGTCGGCCGCCTCGAAGCGGCCGACGCGAGCCTTGGCGGCGCCGGTGTAGGCGCCGCTGTCGCTGCCGAACAGCTCGGCCTCGATGAGGTCGGCCGGCAGCGCGCCGCAGTTGAGCGCAACGAAGGGGCCGTCCTTGGCGGCAGAGTTGGCATGCACGAAGGCGGCAACGCGCTCCTTGCCGGCGCCGTTGGGCCCCGTGATGAGCACGGGCACGGGAGCGGCCGCCACCTGGCCGGCCAGCTCCAGCAGGCTCAGCATGGCGTCCGAGCCGAACACCAGACCGGCGAGGTCATGGCGACGCGCCAGCGCCGCGCGACGGCTCGCCCGTGCCTCTCGCAGCTGCGCGATCTCGCGGTTGGCCTCGCCCAGTTCCAGCAGGTTTTCCACCGTGGCGACGAGCTTGGCATCGTCCCAGGGCTTGGGCAGGTAGTCGGCCGCGCCGGCCTTCACCAGCGCAACAGCGGCATCCAGCCGCGTCCAGGCCGTCAGCAGGATCACGGGCAGGTCCGGGCGGCGGCCGCGGATGGCTCTGAACAAGGCCTCGCCTTCTTCGCCGGACGTGGTGTCGGCGGTGAAGTTCATGTCCTGAATCACGAGGCCGAAGGCTTGCGCGTCCAGCAGCGCGAGGCCTTCGGCCGGGCTGGCGGCCAGTCGCGTGTCGATGTCGTGCAGGGACAGCAGCAGCTCCAGGGCCTGGCCCACGCCGGGGTGGTCGTCGATGATCAAAACACGTCGCATGGCGCGCGAGGATAGGCGGTTTTTCGCCGCATCTGCCGCGCACACTACTAACGCATTGTTACAACGTAACTCGATGATCTAAGTGTTTGCCTTAACGAGTGCTCATGGTGGGCACTACATTGCGCGCTTATCCTGGCTGCACGAGCTGGCCGTGCCTGGCATGGGTGGCAGTGAAAGTCGCGTTAGCGGCAGTAACCGATGTTTTAAGGAATCCAAGGAATGACTTCCGTGGGAATTGATGTTGTGCCCGGTCCGGGCCCGAGCGCTGGCTGGCTGGCGAAGGAGCGGACCATCGCGGGTGCGGGGTTCAATCGCTGGCTGGTGCCGCCGGCTGCCCTCGCCATCCATCTTTGCATCGGCATGGCCTATGGCTTCTCGGTGTTCTGGTTGCCGCTGAGCAAGGCGGTGGGCGCCAAGTGCGGCCCGGAGGTCGGCTTCTTCGCCGAGTTCTTCGTCAGCGATTGCGACTGGAAGATTTCCACGTTGCAGCTCATGTACACGCTGTTCTTCGTGTTCCTCGGCTGCTCGGCCGCGCTGTGGGGCGGCTGGCTGGAGCGTGCGGGTCCGCGCAAGGCGGGTGTGGTGTCGGCGCTGTGCTGGTGCGGCGGCATGCTGCTCTCCGCCATCGGCATTCATCAGCATCAGCTGTGGCTGATGATCCTGGGCTCGGGCGTCATCGGGGGGATCGGGCTTGGGCTCGGCTACATCTCACCGGTGTCGACGCTGATCAAGTGGTTCCCGGACAAGCGCGGCATGGCGACCGGCATGGCCATCATGGGCTTCGGCGGTGGCGCGATGATCGGCTCGCCGCTGGCTGTGGAGCTGATGAAGAACTTCAGCTCGCCCACGGACGGCGGCGTGATGTTGACCTTCGTCGTCATGGCGCTCGTCTACTTCGTCTTCATGATGGGGGGCGCGCTGGGCTACCGCGTGCCGCCCACCGGCTGGAAGCCTGAAGGCTGGACGCCGCCCGAGGCGCAGACCAGCAACGCCATGATCACCGAGCACCATGTGCACGTGAAGAAGGTGTGGGGCATTCCGCAGTTCTGGCTGGTCTGGATCGTGCTGTGCATGAACGTCTCGGCCGGCATCGGCGTGATCGGCATGGCCAGCCCGATGCTGCAGGAGATCTTCGGTGGCAGCCTGATCGGCGTGGAAGCCAAGTTCGGCGACCTGAACAAGGAGCAGCTCACGGCCATCGCCGCTGTGGCCGGCGGCTTCACGGCGTTGCTCAGCCTGTTCAACATCGGTGGTCGCTTCTTCTGGGCCAGCCTGTCTGACAAGCTCGGCCGCAAGGCCACTTACGCGGTGTTCTTCGTGCTGGGCGGCATCATGTACGCCAGCCTGCCGAGCAGCGCGGCTGCGGGCTCCAAGCTGGCATTCGTGGGCGCGGTTTGCGTGATCCTGAGTATGTACGGCGGTGGCTTTGCCACGGTGCCGGCCTATCTGGCCGACCTGTTCGGCACGCAGATGGTGGGCGCCATCCACGGCCGCCTGCTGACGGCCTGGGCGACCGCGGGCATTCTGGGCCCCATCGTCGTGGGCTATATGCGCGACTATCAGCTGGGCCTGGGCATTCCGCGTGAGCAGGTCTACAACCAGACCATGTACATCCTGGTCGGCATGCTGGTCATCGGCTTCATCGCCAACCTGCTGGTGAAGCCGGTCGCGGCGCATCACTTCATGAGCGAAGAGGAGCTGGCTGAAGAGAAGCGACTGGCCAGCGAGCGTGCCGTGGCCGCCGAGGTGGGCGAGGGCAGCGGCACGGACGCTGTCACGCCGCCCGTGGTGGTGGTGCTGGCCTGGGCCGCTGTGGGCATTCCGCTGGCCTGGGGTGTCTACAAGACCCTGCTGAGCGTGGGCAAGTTCTTCTACTGAGACCTTGCTGCTAGGCTGTCCGGCCCCGCTGCCGTTGCAAGGCGCGGGGCCTTTTTCTTTGAAGACGATGACCCTGCCGCCCTCGTGCGCGCAGCCGGCGAGCCGCCAGGCTCGACGTGCTGCCGAAGAGGCCGGGAGCCACTGACATGAACGAACAGAAAATCGAGCTGTATGACGGCCCTGCCGGCGGTTGGGGCGCGTTGAAGAGCGTGGCCCGCAGCCTCAACGAGCAGGGCATCGCCATCAAGGGCGCCAAGACACTGCTGCACGCCAACCAGGCCGATGGCTTCGACTGCCCTGGCTGCGCCTGGCCCGACCGCGATCACCGCTCGACCTTCGAGTTCTGCGAGAACGGCGCCAAGGCCGTGGCCGCCGAGGCGACCGCACGCCGCGCGACACCCGAGGTCGTTGGCGCGAAGACGCTGAAGGAGTGGGCCGAGGTGTCGGACCACGAGCTCGAGGCCATGGGGCGGCTCACCGAGCCCATGCTCTACGACGCTGAGACCGACCGCTACCAGCGCACGAGCTGGGACGCCGCCTTCGCGCTGATCGCGAAGGAGCTGCAGGCCTTGCCCGACCCCAACCAGGCGATCTTCTACACGTCGGGTCGCACCAGCAACGAGGCTGCCTTCCTGTACCAGCTGTTCGTGCGCGAGTACGGCACGAACAACTTCCCTGACTGCTCCAACATGTGCCACGAGCCCAGCGGCTCGGGGCTGCGGCCGACCATCGGCGTGGGCAAGGGCACGGTCACGCTGCACGACTTCGAGCAGGCGGACTGCATCCTCGTGTTCGGCCAGAACCCCGGCACCAACCACCCGCGCATGCTGGGTGAGCTGCGCGCGGCCCGCAAACGCGGCGCGCGCATCGTCAGCTTCAACCCGCTGCGGGAACGGGGCCTGGAGCGCTTCGCCGACCCGCAGAACAAGATGGAGATGATGACGCTGGGCGATTCGCCGATCAGCAGTCACTACTTCCAGCTCAAGGTGGGCGGCGACTTCGCGCTGCTCAAGGGCATGTGCAAGGTCGTCGTCGAACGCGGCGTGCTGGACGATGCCTTCATTGCCGAGCACACGACTGGCTTCGACGCCTTCATTGCCGAACTGCGGGAGCAGCCGTGGGAGCCGCTCGTCGAGGCCTCGGGCCTGACGCGCGAGCAAATCGAGCAGGCAGCAGACATCTACGCGAGCAGCGAACGCGTCATCGCCTGCTGGGGCATGGGCATCACGCAGCACCGGCACTCGGTGGCGACCATCCAGATGATCGTCAACCTGCTGCTGCTGCGCGGCAACCTGGGCCGCGAAGGCGCGGGCGCCTGCCCGGTGCGCGGGCACAGCAACGTGCAGGGCGACCGCACGATGGGCATCTACGAGAAGCCGGCACCGGCCTTCCTCGACAAGCTCGGCGAGGTGTTCGGCTTCGAGCCGCCGCGCGAGCACGGCTACGACACGGTCGGCGCCATCCAGGCCATGCTCGATGGCAAGGGCAAGGTCTTCATTGCGATGGGGGGCAACTTCGCCGCCGCCACGCCCGACACCGCCGCCACCTGGCGCGCGCTGCGCCAGTGCGAGCTGACCGTCCATGTGACGACCAAGTTCAACCGCAGCCATGTCGTGCACGGCCGTCAGGCGTTGGTGCTGCCGGTGCTGGGCCGCACCGAGATCGACGTGCAGGCCACCGGGCCGCAGGGCGTCACCGTGGAAGACTCCATGAGCATGGTGCATCTGTCGTCGGGCATGAACGCACCGGCCAGCGAGCACCTGATCTCCGAGCCCATGCTGGTGGCGCGCATGGCCGCCGCGACGTTGCCGAACAGCCGCACGCCGTGGCTGGCGCTCGCGGGCGACTACGCCACCATTCGCGACAAAATCGAGGCCGTGCTGCCCGACTTCGCCGGCTTCAACGAGAAGATCAAGCAGCCGGGGGGCTTTCGCCTGCGCAACACGGCCAGCGAGCGCGTCTGGGTCAATCCCGCCGGCAAGGCCGTCTTCAGCACGCACGCGATGCCCACCGACCTGGCCGTCGAGCGCGTGGCCGAGCGCCAGCGCGATGTCCGTGTGTTCACGCTGACGACGGTGCGCTCGCACGATCAGTACAACACGACGATCTACGGCAACGACGATCGCTACCGTGGCGTCTACGGGCACCGGCGTGTCGTCTTTATCCACGCCGACGACCTGAAGGACCTCGGCATGAAATCCGGCGATTGGGTGGACATCACTAGCCTCTACATCGCGGAGTCGGGCAACGACGTGCAGCAGCGCCGAGCCGAGCGCTTCATGCTCGTCGAGTACGACATTCCGCGCGGCTGCTTGGCCAGCTACTTCCCCGAAACCAACCCGCTGGTGCCGCTGGAGAGTTTCTCGATCACGGCCCGCACGCCAACGAGCAAGTCCATCCCGGTGACCTTGAGCCGGCATGGCTGAGCACGCGCTGCTGCGCCTGCTGCTGGAACTGGACGAAGGCAGGGGCGTGGCGCTGGCGCGGCTGGCCAAGCGGCTGGACGAGCGCGTCAGCGTGCTGCTGCGGGAGGGCACGGCGCTCAGTGACGCCGTCATCGGCGGCGAGGCCGGGCCCGGCTGGGTGCGGCTGGTCTGCGACGATGCGGGTCGCTGGACCGCCCACCTTACCCCCGCCGGCCGCGAGGCCGCGCGGCAACTGCCTGCCCCGCCATGAAACTCCTCGGCCGCCTCGCCTCGATCAACGTCCGCAAGGTCATGTGGACCGCCGCCCAGCTGGGCCTGGCGCTTGAACGCGAGGACTGGGGGCCGGGCTTTCGATCGCCCAAGGAGCCTGAGTACCTGGCGCTGAACCCCAACGGCCTGATCCCCGTGCTCATCGACGGCGACTTCGTGCTGTGGGAGAGCAACACGATCTGCCGCTACCTCGCCACGCAGCGCTATGCGACGACGCTGCTGCCCACCGAGGCGCGGTCACGGGCCCACGTCGAGCAGTGGATGGACTGGCAGGCCGGCGAGCTGAACAACTCGTGGCGCGTTGCCTTCATGGCGCTGGTGCGCGGCCAGCCGGCGGCGCCCGATGCGGTCGAAGCAAGCGTGGCGAACTGGAACCGGCACATGACGATGCTGGACGCGCAGCTGGCCAAGACCGGCGCCTACGTTTGCGGTGACACCTTCACGCTGGCGGACGTGGTGCTGGGCCTGTCGGCGCAGCGCTGGCAGAACGCGCCCATAGCGCGGGTCGAACTGCCGGCGGTGGCGGCCTGGCTGCGGCGGTTGAGCCACCGGCCGGGGTTTGCGGAGTACGTGGGCAACGGCATGCCGTGAGCGTCACGCCAGCGGCCGCTGCGCCTGATTGCCGACGCTGACGTGGCAACAGCCCAGGCTCGGGCGTGCTGCGCCGAGCCTGGGCCAGATGGCGTGCGGGCCGAGAAGGACGATCAGCCCAGCCGCACCGGCACGAAGATCTGCTGGCCGTCGCGCGACACGAGCAGCGCCACCTGCTTGGGGTTGCTCTTGAGCGCGGCGCGCACCTGCTCGACGTCCTGCACGGGCTTGCCGTTCAGCGCCAGCAGCACGTCGCCCGGCTGCACGCCCGCCAGTTGCGACGGTCCGCCCACGCGTTCGATCAGCAGGCCGTGGTCCAGGCCGGAGCCGCGCAACTCCTGCGGTTGCAGCGGGCGCAGTGCCAGGCCCAGGGACGCGCCCTGCGGGGCGGCGGCGGCTTCCTGCACGTCCTTGTCGGCACGGCCCAACGCGACGGTCTCGCTGACCCGCGACTTGTCACGCCACAGTTCCAGCTTGAGCTTGTCGCCGGGGCGCGCCAGGCCCACGCGGCTGGACACATCACCCGCCACGCGCACCGGCTCGCCGTCGACGGTGGTGATGACGTCACCCGCCTTCAGGCCGGCCTTGGCTGCCGCGCTGCCGGGTTGCACGCTGGAGACGAGTGCGCCGTCGGGCGCGTCCAGCCCGAACGAGGCGGCCAGCGGCGCCGACAGGTCTTGCAGCGTCACGCCCAGGCGTGCGTGCTCGACCTTGCCGTGGGCGACGATCTGGTCCTTGACCTTCAGCGCCACGTCCACCGGGATGGAGAAGGCCAGGCCCTGGAAGCCGCCGCTTTGCGAGTAGATCTGCGCGTTGACGCCGACGACGCGGCCCGAGGCGTCGAACAGCGGGCCGCCCGAGTTGCCGGGGTTCACGGCGGCGTCGGTCTGGATGAAGGGCACGACGCTCTCGCCGGGCAACGAGCGGCCCTTGGCGCTGACGATGCCCTGCGTGGCCGACTGCTCGAAGCCGTAGGGCGCGCCGATGGCCAGCACGTAGTCGCCCACCTGCACCTGCTTGGGGTCGCCCAGCTGCACGGTGGGCAGGCCCTTGGCGTCGACCTTCAGCACGGCGATGTCGGTGGCCGGGTCGCTGCCCAGCACCTGGGCCGAGAACTCGCGGCGGTCGCTGAGCTTGACGGTCACCTGCTTGGCGTCGCGCACGACGTGGGCGTTGGTCAGCACCAGGCCGTCGCTGCTGATGATGAACCCCGAGCCCTGGCCGCGGAAGGGTTGGGCGCCGGGGTTCATCTGCTGCGGCATGCGCAGGCCCGGGATGCCCTGGAAGAAGCGGAAGAACGGATCGTCGCCGCCCTGGCCACGCGCGGCGCTGGGCGCGTCGTCATCCGACTCCATGTTGGCGACCTTGTGCAGCCCGGCGACCGTGATGCCGACGACGGCAGGGCCCTGGGTCTGCACGATGGCGCGGTAGTTCGGCACTTGCGCCACCGGCAGCACGGTGGCCGGCGCTGCCGTGGCGGCGAGCATCGCTGCGGAGGGCGCGCCGCCGCTGGTGTCGCCGGCCGTGCTCTTGGCTGCAGCGGCGGGCGGCTTGTTGAAGCCGGGCAGTGTCCAGCCCGAGGCCGTGGTGGTCAGTGTCACGCCGGCCGTCAGCAGCGCGGCAGCGGCGGCGGTCAATGTCATCTTGGCGGTCTGGGTCATCGAGAGCTCCTCTGAACGGGCTGCGGTGCAGCCCACGTCGCTGACTCTAGGCAGGGCGGGTGAGGGCTCGATGAGGGGAAGGTGAGGCCAAGATTAGGGCGAGCGTCGTGGGCTGCGCCGGCGCTGTCCTGTGGCGGCCTGTGGGCGACGGCGCCAAGCCGATCGCGAGGCGGCGCGCAAGGCCGGCGGCGAATGTTGCGCGCATGGTCTCGGGCGCATGGCCCGGGCGGCTTGTGCGGCGCTTTTGCCGATGGGCGGCGTCGGGCATCTGAACCGGTGGCTGGCGAAGCCCGGCGCGCGGGCTGGTCGATCACCGTGCGGCCGGTGGCCGCGGCGCGCTGTCAGCGCGTGGCGGGGGCAGCCGCCGGGGTGGTGGACCACTGCGGTTGCCGGGCCAGTTCGGCGGCGGTGACTTCGTCGGCGGTCACGGCGTATTCATTGCTGCTGCGCTCCACGAAGTAGGCGGAGCGGAAACGTTGCAGCAGGCCGCCGAGTGCCTGGCGCGCCTGGTGGGCGGGGCCGTTGAACGTGAGGGTCAGCGTGGTCATGGTCGTCACTTTCATGCAGAGCCGGCAGAAGCTTGTGGTGGCTGCCGGTCACTCATGAACGTCAGTGTGCCCAGTGCGTTGACGACCGATTGCTACAGCTTGTGAGCGTGTGAAATTGCAGTGGCATCGGTGTATCGCCTCGCCGGGCCGGCCGACCGCCCGGATACAAAAAAGGGCTCGGCGGCCGATGCCGCCAAGCCCAAAGCCGCGTCGTCAACGAGACGCACGGCAACTGCTCGGGTGAAACGGCCAGCGGCCAAGCGTGTCGGGTCAGGCCGGCGAGGCGGCGCCCGTGCCAGGCGCCGCCCATGCTGCCGCGGCCCCGGGCAGCTCGTCTTCACGGGCCATCTCCGCCATCCGTTGCCGGCGGCGCTCCTGGGCCGACTGCCGGCGCAGCCGCTGCAGGTCGGGGTCGGCCGCAATCAGGCGCCGGGCCGCGCCGATGCTGTGCGCGAACTCGGGGCTGGCCTTGGCCTTGTAGTCGAGGTAGCTGTCGTGCCGGCCCGGCCAAACGCGCCACCACGCCACGATGCTGTCCACATTGTTCAGGTCGAGTTGCATCGGATGCTCCTTGTCAGAAAAGGTCGCCCGTCGTCGGTGCGGCGCGCTCGGGGGCGGGCGGCGGCACCGCACGAGGTGGCCGCGCTCGGCGTCGGCGAGGGGGCTGGGGCTCGGCGGCCAGCGCATGCCATTCGGGCGCGAACATGTCGAGGCTCAGCGCCCAGCTGCTGGGTTCGCGTGGCGCTTTGAACAGCGGCGCGGTGGACGTGACCTGCAACTGTGCAGCGGGGTAGCGCGCCAACAGCCGCTCGGCGTCTTTCAGCGAGCCCAACAACCACAGGTCCTGCGAGCTGGCCGGCAGGATGGCCGGCATGCGCTTCTCATGGTCGGGGGCGCCCATGCGACCGAAGACCTCGTGGCCGTCGGCCTTGACGGTGAGCAGGGCGAAGGTCGGCACCGGGTCGCCTCCCGGGCCGGGCCAGTCGTTCCACAGGCCGGCCACGCGCAGCGGCTCGTCGTCGGCATGCTGGATATGGCACAGCTCGGGGCGGCCGGATTCGTGGCGCCATTCGGCGATCCACTGGACCGGGACGACGCAGCGACGCCCCGACCACCAGCTTTCCCGGAAAGTGGGCTGGGACTTCATCGTCTCGACGCGGCAGTGGCTGCCCTGGCGCGCCATGCCGATGTCGCCGGCGAAATGGGGCAGCAAGCCGTGCAGCCCCAGGCGCGCCTGGGCCGGTGCGGCGCCGGCGCGCACGATGAAGGGCGCCACCAGGCCGGCCCCTGCCCAGGGCGGCGCGGCCTCCGCTGCGTCGGGCAGCGAGACGCCGAAGCTGGCGAGCAGCTGCGTCGGGTCGGTGACGGGTTCGTAGGTCGGGCTCATGGGCGAGGGCCTCTGGCGGGGACGGTGGACGGCGCCGAGGTCGTCATGTCGCAATGCGCGGATGGTACTGTATATAAAAACAGTATTTCAAGCCCTGCGCGCCGGCCCGTCGGCCTGATGCCGACCGGCGCCGATTTTTGCAGCGCCGCAGCCCCGGAGTGTTGAGTGCCGTGCGCCTGCTGCCTGCGTGCCGACGTCTGTATTTCGGCTATTTGCGCCCTGATATTTGCCAAATTGGCAATAAACCATTCTCGGCGGGCATGTTGTGCCCGCCGGTGGCGCCAAACAGAATGCATCCATTCGCAGATCGTTGCCCGATCCGCAACATCCAACCCGCGCCTCCGGCGAGATTCCTCTCATGGACCGACTGCACAGCCTGCAAGCCTTCTGCCGCGTCATCGACCTGCAGGGCTTCTCTGCGGCAGCGCGCGAGATGGGGTTGTCGCCCTCGGTGATCACCCGGCTCATCAACGACCTGGAGGCGCACATCGGCGTGCGCCTGATCAACCGCACGACGCGCCGGCTGGCCCTGACGGAGGCCGGCGAGGCCTACCTGGAGCAGGTGCGCCGGGCGCTGGCCGAGCTGGACGAGGCGGATGCCTCGGTGCGCTCCAGCAGCCACTCGCTGAACGGCCACCTCAAGGTGCTGGCGCCGCCGGCCTTCGCCACGCACCAGCTAGCGCCCTTGCTCACCGGTTTCCGGCGGCGTTACCCCAAGCTCACGGTCCACCTGTCGTCACCCGGGCCGGTGGAGACGCTGGACGAGAGCTTCGACGTCAGCATCCTGACCTCGCGCGGCACGGTGGAGGGCGAGTTCGTGGCGCGGCGGCTGGCGCGCTCGCACATGATCCTGTGCGCCGCGCCGGCCTACCTGGCGCGCCACGGCCGGCCTGTCCAGCCGCGCGACCTGCACGACCACGAGGTCATGCTGCCGCCACTCGCCAAGGACTTGACCTTGCACCGCGACCGCGATGCCGACGCCGGCCACGACCCCGTGCAGTTCACGCCGCTGAACGTACCGCTCGCCACGGCCCATATGGACATCGCGCTGTCGGCCACCACCGCCGGCCTGGGCATCAGCGCCATGCCCAGCTATGCCGTGGCCCAGGCCATTGCCGAGCGGCGGCTGGAGCGCGTGCTGCCGGGCTGGCATCTGTTCGAGATCTTCGTCTTCGCCGCCATGCCGTCGCGCAAATACGTGCCGGCCAAGACGCGCGCATTGCTGGACTTTCTGCTGGAGGTCTTCCCCGACGACGACAGCGACCCCTGGCTGCCGGGCCGGGCGCCGCAGCTGGGAGCCGCGCGATGAGCGCCGCCGCTGCGCCGCAGCCGTGGCTTGAGCGCCTCGACCGTGTCA
Source organism: Pelomonas nitida (assembly GCF_043555975.1). NCBI lineage: Bacteria > Pseudomonadati > Pseudomonadota > Betaproteobacteria > Burkholderiales > Sphaerotilaceae > Roseateles > Pelomonas nitida. The sequence continues at coordinate 53,247 of NZ_JBIGIA010000004.1, forward strand.
CGCGCCACTTGCCCACGGGGGCCGAGTGGCTGCTCTCCGCCAAGACCTTCGCGGCGGCGCTGCTGGCGTTCTATCTGGCGTTGTCCATCGGTCTGCCGCGGCCGTACTGGGCGTTCGCGACGGCCTACGTGGTGTCCAACGCGCTGACCGGCGCGACGCGCTCCAAGGGCCTGTACCGCATGCTCGGCACGCTCATCGGCGCGGGCGCTGCGGTGCTGGTGCTGCCCGTCCTCGTGGACACGCCGGTGCTGCTGAGCCTGTTCGTGTCGGTCTGGACCGGCACGCTGCTCTACCTGTCGTTCCTGGACCGGCTGCCGAGCAACTACGTCTACATGCTGTCGGCGTACTCGCTGCCGATGCTCGCGCTGTCGATGGTGCAGACGCCGGATCAGGTGTTCCCGCTGGCCGTGGCGCGCAGCGAGGAGATCCTGCTGGGCATCCTGTGCGCCGGCCTGGTGTCTTCGCTCGTGTTGCCCGGCAAGGTGGCACCGGTGCTGCAGGCGCGCTTCCAGGCCTGGCTGGCCGACGCCGGCAGCTGGGCCACCGGCCTGCTGCGCAGCGAGGCGGCCGGCACGCCGCGCGACGCGGCCACGCAGGTCAGCAGCCACCGCCTGGCGGGCGACGTGCTGGCACTGGACCAGTTCATCAGCCATCTGCGCTACGACACCGACAGCGCCGACGCCGTGCGCCTGGCGCGCGAGCTGCGCATGCGCCTGGGGCTGCTGCTGCCCACGCTGTCGTCGCTGAGCACGGCGGTGCGGGCGTTGCGTGCGTCGCGCCAGGGTGTGCCGCCCGCGCTGGCCGCACGCATGGACGAGATCGCCGACTGGATCGCGGCGCCCGCGTCCGTCGAGGGCGCCATGCGCGGCGAGCGGCTGCAGCAGCAGTTGCGCGAGCTGGTGCTGCCCGGCCGGCCGTCGCAGGGGTGGGACGCACTGCTGCACCGCCACGTGCTCAAGCGCCTCGAAGGTCTGGTGCAGCTCTGGCGCGATGGCCAGGCCCTGCAGCGCATGATGGCCGCCGGCCGCATGGACCCGGCCTGGACGCCGGCCTACGAGCGCTGGACCTTCAGCCCATCCGTGCGCCACCACGACCGCGGCATGCAGCTGTTCTCGGCGGCGTCCGTCAGCGCGGTGACGTTCCTGGCCAGCATGATCTGGATCTGGAGTGGCTGGAGCGACGGCGCGGGCATGGTGATCATGTGCGCCGTCGTGGCCTGCTTCTTCGCCGCGCAGGACGAGCCGGCGCCGGCCCAGTTCGGCTTCTTCGTGGCCAACACCTTGTGCCTGTTGCTGGGCGTGGCGTTGCTGTTCCTCGTGCTGCCGGCCGCGCACGAGTTCGAGACCCTCGCGCTGGCGCTGGCGCCGATCTTCCTGCTGATCGGCACGCTGGTGGCGCGCCCGGCCTTCGCCGTCATTGCGCTGGGGCTGACGGTCACGCTGGCCACCAACCTGGCGCTGGGCGACGCCTACAGCGCCGACTTCGGCGTGTTCGCCAACAGCGGCCTCGCGGCCATCGCCGGCAACCTGCTGGCCTTCGTGTGGACGCTGCTCACCCGCCCGTTCGGCGCGTCGCTCAGCCTGCACCGGCTGCTGCACGCCACCTGGCGTGACCTGGCGCGCACGGCGGCCGGCCGGCAGCGCGGTGACGTGCCGGAGCTGCGCGCCCGCATGATCGACCGCCTGAGCCAGCTGATGCCGCGTCTGGCCAGCAGCACCGGCCTGCATGGCACCGACGGCTTGCCCGAACTGCGCGTGGGGCTGAGCGCCGTCATGCTGCAGCAGCGCCGGGCCGCGCTGCCGGCCGCCGCGCAGTTGCGCGTGCAGGCGGCGCTGGACGCCGTGGCGCTGCACTACCGCCGGCGGCTGCAGGCACCGGGCGCGCGGGCTGCGGGCGTCGTGCTGCGCGGCCGGCTCGACCGCGCCATCGACACGCTGGCGCCGCTCGCCCCCACGTCCGACGACGCCCGCGAAGCGCTGCACGGGCTCACCGAACTTCGACTGACCTTGGTGACCCCCACCGCCACTCCCGGAACCTCCTCATGATCGGCGACCTCACGATCTACGGCCTCTACCTGCCGGCCATCGCGCTGCCGATGCTGCTGGCCTACGCCCTCATGGGCGGCGTGCGCTGGCTGCTGGGCCGCGCCGGCGCCTACCGCTGGGTGTGGCACCGCTCTCTCTTCAACTTCTCGCTCTACCTGATCGCGCTCTACGCCATGGTGCGCTGGACCGCCGCCTGGACGTCATGAAACGCAAAGCCTTCTCTTCCATCGCTCCGCTGGCGCGCCGGCTGGCCCCCGTGGCGCTGACGCTGGCGCTGACCGCCGCCGGCTGGGTGGCCGGCCGCAACGTGTGGACGCACTACACCGATTCGCCGTGGACGCGTGACGCGCACATCCGCGCCGATGTGCTGCAGATCTCGCCCGACGTGTCGGGCCTCATCACCGCGGTGAACGTGCGCGACAACCAGCCCGTGCATCGCGGCGACGTGCTGTTCATGGTCGACCGCGCACGCTTCGACCTCGCGCTGGGCCAGGCCCGCGCTGCGCTGGCCCAGGCGCGTGCCGCGGCCGGGCAGGCTCGCGCCAACCTGGCCAACCAGCGCGCGCTGCTGGCGCAGGCCGAGCGCGAGGACGCGCGCAACCGGCGCCTGGCCGACCTGGTGGCGCAGGAGAGCGTCGAGCAGGGCCAGCTCAAGGTCAGCCAGGCCCAGGCGGCGCTCGCGCTGGCGCAGGCCGGGCACGACGCGGCGCAGGCCAGCGTGGCGGCCGCCAGCGCCACGATGCAGGTCGCCGAGCTGAACCTCGAACGCACGACGGTGCGCAGCCCCGTGGACGGCTACCTGAACGACCGCGCGCCGCATGTGGGCGACTACGTGGCCACCGGCCGTGCCGTGCTGTCCATGGTGGACGCCGGCGCCGTCTACGTGGACGGTTATTTCGAGGAGACCAAGCTCGACAAGGTGCACGTCGGCGAAGCCGTCAACATCCAGATCATGGGCCAGTCGCAGACGCTGCAGGGGCGGGTGCAGAGCATCGCCGCCGGCATCGAGGACCGCGACCGCAGCAGCGGCAGCAACCTGCTGCCCAACGTGAACCCGAGCTTCAACTGGGTGCGGCTGGCCCAGCGCATTCCGGTGCGCATCAGCATCGACCACTGGCCCGCCGGGCAGCGGCCCACCGTCGGCCGCACGGCCACGGTGTCGGTCATGGGCGACGCCGCCGGCCACACCGCCGCGACGGCCCGGGAGCACACATGAGGTACGCGCTTGCCGCCGCTGCCGCCGCCACGCTGGTGCTGGCGGCCTGCAGCACCGTCGGCCCCGACTACCACCTGCCCGACCAGGCGGTCGTGCATCGGCCGGCGGCCCAGGCGGCGCTGCAGCAGGCCCAGGGCGAGGCCGTCAGCGTGACGGCGCTGCCTGCGCATTGGTGGCAGCTGTACCGCAGCGAGGAGCTGGATGCGCTGGTCACGCAGGCCCTGGCCGCCAACACCTCGCTGCGCGTCGCCGAGGCGCACCTGCGCCGGGCCACCGCGCTGCGCGCCCAGGTCGATGGTGAGCGTGATCCACACGTCGCTGCCGTCGCGACCGTGAAGCGCGCCCGCGAATCGGGCGAGTCCTTCCTGATGCCCGAGCAGCTGCCGGTCATGAACGAGGGCGAACTGGCGCTGCAGGTGTCCTACCAGCTCGACCTGTGGGGCCAGCTGCGGCGCGGCGAGGAGGCGGCCGAGGCCAACCTCCAGGCCGTCGAAGCCGCGCAGGACGTCGCCCGGGTCAGCGTCGTCGCGCAGACCGTGCAGGCCTATCTGCAGCTGTGCCATGCGCAGGCCGAGAAGCAGGTGGCCGTCCACGCGCTGGAGGTGCAGCAGCGCAGCCTGGCGTTGAGCGAGCGCCTCTTGGCGGCCGGCCGTGGCAGCAGCGCCGACGTGCTGCGCGCGCAGGGGCAGCTCGAGGCCCAACGCGCCGCGCTGCCGCGCTTCGATGCCGACCGCGACACCGCCTTCTACCGCCTGGCCGCCGTGCTGGGCAAGGCGCCGGCCGAGTTGTCGCCGGCCGCCGCCACCTGCGCGGTGGCGCCGCAGCTGGCGCAGCCACTGCCGGTGGGCGACGGCGGCGCGCTGCTCAAGCGCCGGCCCGACGTGCGCCAGGCCGAGCGTGAGGTCGCTGTGGCCAGTGCCCGCATCGGCGTGGCCACGGCGGCGCTCTATCCCAACATCAGCATCGGTGCGTCGGCCGGCCTCGTCGGCGTGGCGGAGCACCTGGGGCAGCCGGCCACGCAGTCCTATGGCATCGGGCCGCTGCTGCACTGGCACATCCCCGACGCCGGCGCCAAGGCGAGGGTGCGCATGGCCGAGGCCGACGAGCAGGCCGCGCTGGCCACCTTCGACGGCGTCGTGCTGCGCGCGCTGGCCGAGACCGAGGGGGCACTGAGCCATTACCGCCGCACGCTGGAGCGCCAGGCGGCATTGGGTGCCGCGCGCGACCTTGCCGCCGCGCTGGCCGCCGAGCAGCGCCGCTTTGTCGAGGAGGGGCGGCGCCGCTATGCCAGCAGCCTGGATGCGCAGCGCGTGCTGATCAACGCCGAGGCCGCGCTCGCCGCGGCCGATGCTGAGGTCGCGCAGGACCAGGTGCGCGTCTTTCTGGCGCTGGGGGGCGGCTGGGAGTGAAGGAGCGGCAGCGCTGCAGTGAACGATTTCCGGCGGCGGAATCCGACATGAGCACCTGGGTAATGTTGATGATTGCATAACGCATCAACAACACGACACTGGCGCGGTCGACAGGCCACGCGAGGACTTGCCGGCAATGCCCGTTGGCATTCGCCCCTCGCGCTCCAACCCCCAGGAGATGGTCATGAGCTTTCCCACCCGCACCTACATGTTGTCGAACCGGGTCAACGAGGCCGATTGCACGGCGCCGGGGCCCGTGGTGTATCTGAGCAACATGAACTTTCCGGCGCAGGCCTACAACGAGCTGCTGCCTCAGCACGTGGTGGACAAGGCCGCGTGGATTGCCCAGCTCGCCGACGACCTCGTTCGCGTCTGCGTGGACCCGAGCCGGCCGGTGGTGCTGGCCTTCTACATTCATGGTTATGACACCTCGGCCACCGATGCCCGTCTGGCGCACGCTCTCTACGGTTCGCGCCTGAGCAGCACGGGGCTCGGGCAGAGCCTGGTGGTGGCCGCGAGTTGGCCGTCCAACTGCGACACGCCGTACTGGGCGCGTCAGTACGCCGAGCAGTCGGCCAACCTGATGGCGGCCATGCTCGACGCGATTCCGCTGGTCAGGAAGCAGCTGGAAGCGAAGTACGGCAAGCGGGCGCCGCTGCTCGTCACGGCCGTCATTGCGCACTCCATGGGCAACTACCTGATGAGCACCACGCTGGCCAGCCGCACCGTGCCCAACTACATCGGTGCCGTGGACTGGGTGCTGATGCTCGCGCCGGACGTGGACCACGCCATCTTCACGCGTGGCAGCTTGGTCGAGAACCAGGGCCAGGCGATCTACCAGATGGCCGGCGGCAATGTCTGGGTGTTCTGGACCTGGAACGACGATGTGTTGAAGGCCGACGAGTACGCCGGGAATTGGTATGTGCTCGGCTATCGCGGGCCGCAGCGGCCAATCTCGCCGACCACGCCGGGCGTCTTGTTCATCGATTCCGGCACGGTGGCGTATGCGGGCAATGCGGAGTCGTATGTGCCTTACGACTACGGCACGCTGGCCGCTGTGCACAGCTCCTACCGCTTCGTCACGCAGCTGGTGTTCTGGCAGATCCTGGCCTTGCGCTACGGCAAGCCTGACGAGGCGCTGCAGCGCGTCATCGATGCCAGGGCGGCGGGCGAGGACGCCGCTGCGGCGGCCCCGGCACAGATGCCGCTCGATCAGTTCATCTACCAGAACCTGCGCCGGCGCTCGCACGCGTCGAAGGCGGTTTGCGGGCCTTGCAGCGCCACGCCGCCGCAGGTCGCGCCGTCTGCCTGACGGTTCAGAGGGCGGCCTCGCGCCGGAACCACGCGACGATGTGCAGCCAGGCCGCCGCCGCCAGGCTGCGGCGCTCGCCCTGCAGCCAGACCTGCCCGGCAAGCTCCCGGTCCAGCGTGTGCCGTTCGCAGTCCGTCAGACGGGCGCGGTAGGTGGCGTTCAGTGGCCGCAGCTCCTGGCCTTGCTGGACGGCACTGACGGGCCCGCCGTAGACGCTGGCCAGGGCCGGTTGCGTCAGGCTGCGCAGATTGACGGCGTCCAGCTGCACGGTGGCGCAGGCCACGCTGCCGAACTCCGGCAGGTTGGCGATGAAGCGTGAGGGCCCGGGTTCGCGGTGCCGCAGCGTGGCGAGGTCGGTTTCGTCGACCAGCGCCTCCACCTTCAGGCTGCCGGCGGCGCCGACGATCTGGAACAGCCGCTCGCCGCGCGTGAACCAGGCGTTGTCGGCCAGCATGGGATGGGCCGTGACGATGGTGCCGGCGAACGGCGCGCGCACCTCCAGCTGCCCACGCTGGCGGCCGAGCCCGGCCACTTCCTCGCGAGCCGCCTGCCAGCGCTGGTGCAGCGCCTGGCCTTCCTGCAGCAAGCGGCTGTCCAGCGGCTGCTGTTCCACCTGCCACCGCAGCAGGGCTTCCTGCAGCGAGGCGACCTTCAGGCGCTGCTCCAGCTCGGGAGAAGTCAGCCGCACCAGCAACTGGCCCGCGGTAACGGTGGCGCCTTCGGGCACCGCCGCGCCGGTCTGCCGGGCGGTTTCTGCCGCATACAGGGCCTGGCTTTCGCTGTGGCTGAGCACGGCTGGGGCGGTCACGCCGCGTTGCCAGGGCAGCAGCACCCACAGGCACAAGCCCAGGGCGACGCCCAGGCTGCGCGCCGTGGCCCGGTTCCAGCGCAGCTCACCGCGCCGCTCCCACCAGACCTTCAGTTCGCGCCACACCGGGAGGGCGATGAACCAGCCCAGCTCCACGGCCATCATCAGCAGGCCCAGCGCCTTGAAGAACAGGTGATAGACCAGCAGCGCGATGCCAAAGAACAGCACCAGGCGGTAGAGCCAGGTCGCGAACGCGAATGCGATGAGAAAGCGCTGCCGTGCGGGCGGGAAGGCTTCGGGCGGCGTGTCGCCGAAGCCGTAGAGCGCTTCGCGCAGCCACCAGCGGCCCTGGGCGAAGGCCCGCTCGTGCAGGTTGGGCAGGTTCAGCGCATCGACCAGCAGGAAGTAGCCGTCGAAGCGCATGAAGGGGCTGGCATTGATGCCCAGCGTGATCAGCCAACTGCTGGTGGCCAGCAGAAAGGCGCCGGCGCGCAGCGGGCCGTCGGGCAGGAAGCTCCAGGCCAGCGTGGCCGCGGCCGCCAGTGCCAGTTCGGCCAGCATGCCGGCGGCGGCGATCTGCAGGCGCTGCTGGCGGCGCGACAGCTTCCAGGCTTCGTTGGTGTCGGTGTAGAGCACCGGCCACAGCACGAGGAAGGCCACGCCCATCGCCGGCACGCGGCAGCCGTGGCGGTAGGCGGTGAGGGCATGCCCCAGCTCGTGCAGCACCTTGGCGAGGCTCAGCGCGATGCCCACGCCCAGCAGGCCGCCGGGGCTGGTGTAGGCCGAGAACGTGTGCGTGAACTCGTCCCAGCGCCGCGAAACGAGGAACAGGCCCAGCAACGCGGCGGCGGCCACGCCCCACCAGAAGCCGGGGCGGAACAGGCCACGGGTGAGTGGCAGCAGTCGGCGCAGCAGCGGCTCGGGCCGCAGCAGCGGGATGCGGAAGAACAGGTAGTGCTTGAGCAGCCACATGGCATGGCTGCTGCGGCTGGCGTCGGCGGCGCGAGCCAGGCGGCGCGAGTGTTCGGCGCTGTGCGGCAGCAGCAGGTGGTGCTGGGTCAGGAACTGCAGCACGGCCTGCAGGTCGTGCGCCTGCAGCGCCAGCGTGGTCTCGCGCGCGACGGCGGCCAGCACGGCATCGGGGCGGCCCAGCGGCCAGCGCGAGATCAGCTCGAAGGCCGGCCACGACAACTGGTGGAAGCGATGCGCGGCGGGGTCGTGCAGCGTCCACGTCGGGGCGCCGTCGGGGTCGGGCGGCCCGGCGTGCAGGCTGAGGTCCTGCCGCAATGGCGGGAGCGTGGCGGCGGCTGTCACCAGCCGGTCCACTGCCGCAGCGTCGCGATCGGGCGGCGCAGGGCGTAATACGCGAACGGCACCCAGCGGCCGGACAGCCGCACCGTGCCGCGCTGGCCCAGCCGCGGCAGGGCCTGGCCGGCGCTGAACTCGGCGCGCACGCGGTAGGCCAGCACGCCCTGGTCGGTGGGCTCGGCGCTGTAGGCAACGCTGGCGATGCGGGCCTCGTAGCCGTCGGCGGGGCTGGCATCGGGGTAGAGCGTGACGACGTCGCCGGGCTGCAGCTCGATTTGGTCGGCCGCCGGCATGCGGGCCACCAGCTCCACCTGCGCGGGGTCGGCCAGCAGCAGCACTTTTTCGCCGGTGGTGACGGCCTTGCCCTGCCAGTCGTTGACGTCGCCGAACACGGCCACGCCGCCGCGCTCGGCCTTGACCTGCACGCGCTCCAGCTGCTGGGACAGGTATTGCAGTTCCAGCGCCCGCTGCTCCAGCTCGCCGCGCACCGTGCCCATCTTCAGGCGCCCCTTGTCGTCGGTGACGGCGAGTTGCGCCGACTGGCGGTATTCCTCCAGCGCGGTGTCGTGCGCACGCAGGGCGACGGCGCGGCGTGTCTGCAGCGCGGCGGTGTCCAGATCGAACAGCGGTGCGCCGGCCTCGACGGCCTGATCCGGCTGCACATGGAAGCGGCCGATGACGCCGTCCATCGGCGCACGCACGAGGAAGGGCTGGCGCGGTGTCACCTCGGCCGGCGCGAGCACGCTCAGCCGCACCGGCACCAGGCACGCCACCAGCAGGCCGGCCAGCACGCGCCGCTGCAGCCGGCCGGGGCGCAGCACGGACAGCAGCCGTGCCAGCGCGTGTTCGCGCGGCCGAAAGCCCGCCAGCGCATGCCCATACGTGCCGGCCAGCTCGGTCAGCAAGGTCTGCTCGGCGGGGTCGAACGGCGCGTCGCGGGCCAGCAGCAGCCCGCCTTCCCGCTGGCCGCCGTGGGCCGTCAATGGCAGCCACAGCGCATGTGCCGGCAGCCAGGCGGCCCAGTCGTCACCGCAATGGGCGGGTGCGCTGCTGGCGTCGAGCGCCTGCAGCCCGCCGGCCTTGGCCAGCGCGCGGCAGAGCCGGTTGAGCCATTGCAGGTAGGGCGTGTTCGGGTCGACCTGCGGCAAGCCCGAGACGGCCACGACGCCGCCCAGCCCGGCCTCGCTCCACAGCGCGGCCTGGCGGTAGGGCAGCACGCTCAGCGTCTCGTTGACGATGACGAAGCCGAGTGCCGGCACGCTGTCGGCCTCACGCGCCCGGCGGCCGAGCTGCAACAGCCCCAGCAGGGCCTGGACGGCGGCGTCCTGGCTCACTGCACGCCGGAGAAACTGGCCCAGCCGCTCATGCCGGGCTGCAAGCCGGCGTGGTTGCCGTTGACCTGGCCCGTGATGGTGACCGACTGGCTGACCGGGTCGATGCGCGCGCCGATGCGGATGACGCGCGCCGGGTAGCTCCGCCCCAGCTCGTCCACCGTGACGGTGAACTCGCTGCCCGGCTTCAGGCGCGCGAGCCAGCGTGACGGCACGATCAGCTGCAGCTCCGGCGGGCTGCCGTCGACGATCTCCAGCAAAGGCCGGCCTGGCGTGGCGAACTCGGCGCCCGCCGCCAGCCGCTTGGCGACGCGGCCGGCGAACGGCGCGGGGATCACGCACTTGCCGACGGTGGCGCGCATGTAGGCGGCCTCGGCCGCGCTTTCCTTCACCCGCGCCTCGGCCTGTTCAAGCTCCAGCCGGCTGGCGGAGTTGAGCTCGGCCAGGCGCTGCTGCACGGCCAGCGTCTTGCGGGCGGCCTCGTTGCTGGCCTCGGCCTTGTGGAGCTGGGCCTCGAACAGTGCGCAGTCGAAGGCCACCAGCGGCTGGCCGGCCCTGAAGCTGTCGCCTTCCTTCAACGGCAGCCGTGCGATGCGGGCGCTGATTTCACTGGCGATGACGGCGGTCTCGCGGGCGCTGAGCTGTGTGCGGATGCGGCCGTCACGGTCGGGTTCTGCGAAGTTCTTGCCCCCGGCGACGGCCGGTGCGGCGGGCTGGGCCTGCGCGAGCAACGGCCCCATGGCGGCCAGCAGGCCGGCCAGTGCATGTCGGCAGGTCATGGGGTCGGGGTCGCCTTGCTGCCGCCTTGTTGCAGCTGTTGGTCGCGTTGGGCGAAGGCCGCCCGCAGCGTGGGCAGGTCGTGCGCGGGCAGGCTGTTGGGCATGGGATCCAGGCCCAGTGTCATCAGCATCTGGCCGTAGGCGTTTTGCAGCGCGCCGTAGCTCTGGTAGAGCCGCAGCTCCGACATGACGGCGCCGGCCTGCGCGCGGATCTCGGCGAGCTTGTTCTGCGCGTTGGCGCTGGTGGCGTTGCGGGTGTGGCCGAGGATGCTCTGGTCCACCTGGTTGAGTTCGTCGGCCAGCTCGAACTGGCGCTGGCGGCCGGCCAGGTCGCGGTAGGCGACATGCACCTGCGTGAGCACGGCCATGCTCAGCGCGAGCTTTTGCTGGCGGGCGATGTCGTACTGGGCCTGCGCCGCGTCGCGGATCTGGCCGTAGCTCAACACGTTCAGCAGGTTCCAGCTGACGCGCAGGCCGGCCTCGCCCCAGCTGTTGTTGATGAGGTAGCTGTCGTTGTCGTAGCGGGGGCCGAGGTCGATGCTGACGCCCGGCAGCACGCGGGCCAGCGCCTTGCGCGTCTCCAGCAGGCCGATGCGCTCCTGGTAGCTGGCTTCCACCAGCTCGGGGCGCTGCAGCAGTGCGGTTTCTTCCATCGCCTCGACCGGCAACGGCAGGCGTGGCGTGGCCAGCGCACCCGGGGCGGCCAGCTCGAAGGCCTGGCCCGGCGGCACATTCATCATTGCGGCGAGCCGCGGCCTGGCCTGTGCCAGCTCGTCGCGCACGGCCTCGAGCTGCCGCACGAGGTCCAGCAGCTGGCGCTGGTAGCCCAGGCTCTCCAGCGGCGGCTGCAGCTTCTCGCGCTCGACGCGCCGTGAATCGGCCAGCGCGCTGCGCGTGAGTTCCAGCAGCGGCACGATCTTCGTCTCCAGCTGCTGTGCGCCCACGGCCTGCCAGTAGGCCTGGCGCAGCTGCTGCATGAGCTGGTGGATGACTTTGCGGCGGCGCTCCTGCATGACGAGCACGCGGTCCGCCTGCTGCTTGGCGCCGTAGTAGCTGACGCCGAAGTCCAGCGCATTCCACGACAGCGTGAGCCCGGCGGTGCCGTGTTCCCGGTCGGACGACGTCGACGGCGCGAGGGACTGCTGGCCGGTCACGAGGTCGCGCGACGACGACGCTCGATCATTGCTGCGCCAGGCGTAGCCGGCATCCGCCACCAGCCGCGGCAGCAGGTCGAAGCTGGCCAGGCCCAGCTGGCGCTGGGACAGCGCCTCTTCCATGAGCTTGATGCGGTGGTCGAGGTTGTACTTCAGCGTGCGCGCCGCGGCTTCTTCCAGCGTCAGCGGGCCCTGCAGCGGCGGTTGATCGGCGAACAGCGCCTGGCGCTGCGAGGCCAGGGCTGCCTTGGCTTCATCGGGGGTGATGGGCTGCGGCGTGATGGCACAACCCGTCAGTGCGACGGTGATCAGCGCGGCGAGGGGCTTCAGCGGCAGTCGTGTGCGGGTGTGTTTCAACGGCGTCTCCTGGTTTGGAATGAGGGCGCGACGATCAGGCCGGCTCGACCGGTCGGCTTTCTTGTTGTTCAGCCTGCTGCTGGAGTTGGTGCAACAGGCGTGCGGTGTCGGGCTGGCGGTGCTGGCGGGCGAGCAGCTCGAACTGGCCGGTCAGTGACAGCCGGCCCTGCGGCGGCGCGGCGGATTCGGCCGGCATGCCCAGCTGCCCCAGCAGGGCCGCGAGCGGCCGGGCATCGGGCGTCGGCGGTGCCTCGGAGCTGGAGCGCGGCTTGTCGGGTGTCTGCGTGGAGAGCTTGATCGTGCTGACGACTTCGTGCCCGGCGGCGTCGCGGGCAATCACCCGGATCGCCAGCTCGCCGCTCAGGCCGGGTGGCGCCTTGCCGCTCAGCGTGCCGGTGACGGGGTCGAAGCGCAGCCAGCTCGGCAGTGCCTGCCCATTGGCCATGCGTGCTGTCAGCACGATGGGGCTGCTGCCATCGGAGCTGGTGAACGTGCCTGCCGGGATGGCGAAGTTGATGGACCGGTCGGTGCTCAGCGTGACCGTGCCCATGTTCGGGATGGCGGTCTGCAGCGACGATTCGCGCGTCGAGCCCTGCGACGTGAGCCGCACGAAGCCCGACGACGAGGGCAGAACGAAGTCAGGCCTTGACGCCACAACATCGTTGCGCGAGGTGTCGACCGTGAGGGGCAGGTACGGTTGGGGGGGCTGCGCGACGGTCGTCAGCGCGGGCGGCGCGTCGGCGCGGAACGTGTAGATGCCGGTACCCAGCGGCCCGAGGCCGACCGCCGTTGGGCTCGTCGTGGTCGACGTGTCGACGGTGTAGATCGGCAGACTGCTGGTGAACGTCGGCGTGATGGGCGGCGGCGGTGCGACGGGCGATGGCGCGGGGGGCAGGGCGATCGGCAGCGCGGCGTTCACGTGCACGCCCTGGCCATCGGCGGCTGGCAGCGTGGTTGTCATCGGGTTGCCGGTGAGGTCTTGCACGACGGCGCCGCGCGCCTCGTAGCCGGTGATGGTGATGCCCTGCAGCGCCACCTGGCCTGGCAGCACGGTGTAGCGGAAGTTCAGCGTGTCGGTGCCGGTGCTGCCCACGTAATCGGCGAAGGCCTGGCCGCCGTTTTGCAGCTGGATGACGAGGCGCGGCGTGCCGGCGCCGGTGTCGATCCGCACGGCCTCGCTGAGTTGCAGGCTGAAGTCCAGCGTGTCGCCGATGCCATAGGTGCCGTCGGTCGGCAGCTTGATCGACGTGACGGTGGGCACGACGCGGTCGACGGCATAGGCCTCACCGGCCAAGCCGCCGCTGAGCACGTTGCCGGCCACGTCGACGATGCCCGTCGCGCTGCCCTTGAGGTTGAGCTGCAGGTTGCCGGTGCCGGCGACGTTGCCGAGCTGCACCGTGTAGGTGTGGGCGTCGACCTGCGTGACGCCGGTGATGCTGCCGCTGGCGCTGCCGGTGGCGGCGAGCGTGAAGTCGGTGGCATCGACGCCGCTGACGTCTTCGGAGAAGCTGACCGTGAAGCCCAGGCTGCCCGCGGCCGTTGGCGTCGGGTTCACGCGCACGATGCTGACGGGCGTCGGCGCAGTGGTGTCCACGCGCACGGCGGTGGTGGACGCAACGCTGTTGAGCGTGAGCGTGAGGGCGTTGCCGGCCGCATCACGCAGCGTGCCGCCGTTGGCCTGCAGGCTGCCGACGGCGATGCCGTCCGCATCGGTATCGCCGGTCTGCACGGTGTAGCGGAACTGCAGTGCGCTGCCGCCGGAGCCCGAGACGTAGCTGGCGTACACCGTGCTGCCGCCGATATCCAGCGCCAGCCGCGGCGTGCCGCCGCTGGTGTCGATGATGACCGCCTCGCTGGTGTTGACGGTGAAGCTCAACACGTCGCCGGCCTTGTAGGTGCCGACCGCGGGCACGCCCACGCTGGCCACCGTCGGCACGATGGCATCGACCAGCACGCCGGTCGTCGCGCCCACGCTGTTGAGCGTCGCGACCGCGTCGTTGCCGACCGCGTCGCGCACCGTGCCGCCGTTGAGGTCCAGCGTGCTGCCCAGCGTGATGCCGTTGCTGTCGAGCTGACCGCTGGCGACGGTGAGCCGGAACACCAGCGTGCCGCTGCCCGAGCCGCTGAGGTAGTCGGCGTAGATCGTGCCGCCGGTGTCCAGCGTGACCGCCAGCCGAGGCGTGCCGCCGCTGGTGTCGACGACGACGGCCTCGCTGAGGTTCACGCTGAAGTCCAGGTGCTGGCCGGCCACATAGGTGCCGCTGGCCGGCACGGCCACGGCGGTCACGGCCGGTGCATCGCGGTCGACCGCGTAGGCCTCACCGGCCAAGCCGCCGTTGATCGCGTTGCCGGCCACGTCGACGATGCCCGTCGCGCTGCCCTTGAGGTTGAGCTGCAGGTTGCCGGTGCCGGCGACGTTGCCGAGCTGCACCGTGTAGGTGTGGGCGTCGACCTGCGTGACGCCGGTGATGCTGCCGCTGGCGCTGCCGGTGGCGGCGAGCGTGAAGTCGGTGGCGTCGACGCCGGTCACGTCTTCCGAGAAGCTGACCGTGAAGCCCAGGCTGCCCGCGGCCGTCGGCGTCGGGTTCACGCGCACGATGCTGGCGGGCGTCGGTGCGGTGGTGTCCACACGCACGGCGGCGGTGCTGGCCACGCTGTTCAGCGGCAGTGCCATGTTGTTGCCGGCCGCATCACGCAGCGTGCCGCCGTTGGCCTGCAGGCTGCCGACGGCGATGCCGTCCGCATCGGTGTCGCCAGCCTGCACGGTGTAGCGGAACTGCAGCGCGCTGCCGCCGGAGCCCGAGACGTAGCTGGCGTACACCGTGCTGCCGCCGATATCCAGCGCCAGCCGCGGCGTGCCGCCGCTGGTGTCGATGATGACCGCCTCGCTGGTGTTGACGGTGAAGCTCAGCACGTCGCCGGCCTTGTAGGTGCCGGCCGCCGGCACGCCCACGCTGGCCACCGTCGGCACGATGGCGTCGACCAGCACGCCGGTCGTCGCGCCCACGCTGTTGAGCGTCGCGACCGCGTCGTTGCCGACCGCGTCGCGCACCGTGCCGCCGTTGAGGTCCAGCGTGCTGCCCAGCGTGATGCCGTTGCTGTCGAGCTGACCGCTGGCGACGGTGAGCCGGAACACCAGCGTGCCGCTGCCCGAGCCGCTGAGGTAGTCGGCGTAGACCGTGCCGCCGGTGTCCAGCGTGACCGCCAGCCGAGGCGTGCCGCCGCTGGTGTCGACGACGACGGCCTCGCTGAGGCTCACGCTGAAGTCCAGGTTCTGGCCAGCCACATAGGTCGCGTTGGCAGGCACGCTGACCGAGATCACGACCGGCACATCGCGATCGACGGCATAGGCCGCGCCGGCCAAGCCGCCGTTGATCGCGTTGCCGGCCACGTCGACGATGCCCGTCGCGCTGCCCTTGAGGTTGAGCTGCAGGTTGCCGGTGCCGGCGACGTTGCCGAGCTGCACCGTGTAGGTGTGGGCGTCGACCTGCGTGACGCCGGTGATGCTGCCGCTGGCGCTGCCGGTGGCGGCGAGCGTGAAGTCGGTGGCGTCGACGCCGGTCACGTCTTCCGAGAAGCTGACCGTGAAGCCCAGGCTGCCTGCGGCGGTCGGCGTCGGGTTCACGCGCACGATGCTGACGGGCGTGGGCGCGGTGGTGTCCACGCGCACGGCGGCGGTGGACGCAACGCTGTTGAGCGTGAGCGTGAGGGCGTTGCCGGCCGCATCACGCAGCGTGCCGCCGTTGGCCTGCAGGCTGCCGACGGCGATGCCGTCCGCATCGGTATCGCCGGTCTGCACGGTGTAGCGGAACTGCAGTGCGCTGCCGCCGGAGCCCGAGACGTAGCTGGCGTACACCGTGCTGCCGCCGATATCCAGCGCCAGCCGCGGCGTGCCGCCGCTGGTGTCGATGATGACCGCCTCGCTGGTGTTGACGGTGAAGCTCAGCACGTCGCCGGCCTTGTAGGTGCCGGCCGCCGGCACGCCCACACTGGCCACCGTCGGCACGATAGCATCGACCAGCACGCCGGTCGTCGCGCCCACGCTGTTGAGCGTCGCGACCGCGTCGTTGCCGACCGCGTCGCGCACCGTGCCGCCGTTGAGGTCCAGCGTGCTGCCCAGCGTGATGCCGTTGCTGTCGAGCTGACCGCTGGCGACGGTGAGCCGGAACACCAGCGTGCCGCTGCCCGAGCCGCTGAGGTAGTCGGCGTAGACCGTGCCGCCGGTGTCCAGCGTGACCGCCAGCCGAGGCGTGCCGCCGCTGGTGTCGACGACGACGGCCTCGCTGAGGTTCACGCTGAAGTCCTGGTGCTGGCCGGCCACATAGGTGCCGCTGGCCGGCACGGCCACGGCGGTCACGGTGGGGGCGATGCCGTCGATGACCAGCGCGCTCTGGCCCGCCAGCGAGTTGGCGCCGCCCAGTGTCGGCAGCGTCAGCACGGCAGCGTCGCCACCGGTGCTGCGGATCGTCGCGCCGTTCAGCGCCAGGGCGGCGGTCGACGCGGCGTCGAGGTCGCCCGAGCTGTCGCCGGCCTGCACGGTGTAGGCGAAGGCCAGCGTGTTGGTGCCTGAACCGGAGAGGTAGATGGCGTTGCGGTCGATGCTGCCTGTTTCCAGCAGCAGCGTCGGCGTGCCGCCAGAGGTGTCGACGTTGACGTCCATGTCGAAGGTCACCGTCACCAGCACCGTATCGCCGACCTTGTAGCCGCCGTTCGACGAGGCGGCCTGCACCGTCGTGACGGTCGGGTTGAGCGGGCTGACGGTGATGGCGATGGCGTCGGTGTCGGTTTTGGCACCGCCGGGCCCGGTCGCGCCCTGGTCGTTGCTGGTGATCTGCAGCGTGGCCGCGCCGTTGTAGCCGGTGGTGGGTGTGAAGCTGAGACCGGCCAGGGCGGTGTTGGCGTCGGCGGCCGTGCCGGTGAACGTCATCGTGGCGTCACCCGTGCCGGTGCCGACGAAGAAGACCAGGCCCGAGGTGCCAGACAGCGACAGCAGGCCGTGCGTGGCCGTGAGCGTGATCTGCAGCGAACTGCCGCCCAGGTCGACGTCGCTGACCGAGATCAGGTTGCCGTTGCCGGACGAGAACACGAGGCTCTGATCCTGGCGCATCGTCTGCGCCGCAGGCACGCCGTTGACCGGCGTGTCGTTGACGGCAGTGACCGTGACGCTGCGGGTGGCTGCCACGCTGTCGAGGCCGCCGTCGTTGGTGACGAAGCTGATCGTGCGTGTCGCCGTGTTGGGCGTGTCGGAGCCGTTGCTGTAGGTGACGCTGCGCAGCGCCGCCTGCCATTGCGCCAGCGTCGCGCTGCCGCCTGCCGAACTCAGCGTCAGCACGCCGGTGCCGCTGGTGTAGCTCGCGGTGATGTTGCCCATCGTCGCGCCGTCATTGCTGAACGCCAGCACGTCCTGCGCGGATTGGAAGTTGCCGGTGATGGTGACGGTGGCGCTGGCCAGTGTGGGCGAATCCGAATCGGCCACGAGCAGGCCGCTGTCGATGACCACGGGTGTCGAGCTGGTGCCGTCGGCCTCGACGAAGGCCGCGCTGCCGCCGCTGGTGACCACGGAGGGCGCGTCGTTGACGGCGGTGACGGTGATGCTGGCGGTGTCGCTCGCCGACGAGAACGGCGTGCTGCCGCCCGTGCTGCCGGCGTTCACCTTGGTGCCCTGCTGGCCGGCGGTGGCGCCGGTCTGGTCCCAGCCGACATAGCTGAGGCTGCCGGTGGTGCCGGTGACGCCATCGGGCACGAAGCGCACGAGGTCGGCGCTGCGCAGCAGCAGCGCACTGGCCGACGTCACGGTGCCGACGTTGCTCCAGCTGCTGCCGCCGTTCGTGCTGTACTGCCAGGTGCCGGTGCCCGACACCAGGCCGGTGACGGCGATGCCCTGCACGGCGCCGCTGTCGACGTCGGTGATGCTGCTGCCGATGATGCTGGCGACCGTCTGCCCGGCGTTGTTGATGTCGCTGTCCGTGAGTCCGGTCAGCGTGGGCGACGCGGGCGTCAGCACCGGGGCGTCATTGACCGAGGTCACCGTCAGGCTGGCCTGTGCGGTGCCGTTGGAGAAGGCCGTCGTGCCGCCGTTGGTGCCGGTGTCGGCGGTGTTGCGCGTGGCGTTGGTCGAGGCGATGCCGCTGGTCTGGTCCCAGGCGCGGAAGGTCAGCGTGGCGGTTTCGCCGTTGGTCGCGTCGGGCACGTAGCGCAGCCGCGTGCCGCTGGTCAGCAGCAGCGCCGCGCTGGCCGACACGCTGCCCACGCCGTTCCACGTGACGCCGTCGGTCGAGTACTGCCAGGTGCCGTTGCCGGTGCCCGCGGTGATGGCGATGCCGGACGACGCGCTGGCGTCGACGTCGGCGTAGGTCAGGCCCGCGAGCAGCGTGGACACCAGCGTGCCGGCGGTGGTGGTGTCCTCGGTGGTGCCGGTCAGCGCGTAGGGGCCGCCTGAGAGCGTGGGCGCGTCGTTGACGGCCACCACCGAGACGGTGGAGGAGACCGATAGGCTCGTGGTGTCGACGCCGCCGTTCGCGGTGCCGCCGTTGTCCTGGATGCTGGTCAGCGTGACCACGCGGTTCGTCGTGGTCGGCGCCTCGCTGCTGTTGCGGTAGGTCATGCCGTTGACCAGCGTCTGCGTCGCCGCCGTGCTCAGGCCGCCGGCCTTGGTCAGCGTCACCGTGGCGGTGCCGGCAGAGACCGAGACGCTGTAGCTGACCGAGTTGGTCGCAGTGGTGCCGCTGTTGCCGTTGGTCAGCGCGAAGGTGCTGCCGTCGGTGGCGATGATCTCGTTTGCGCCGTCGCTGACGTTGCTGACGGTGAAGGTCAGCGAGGTGATCGTCTGGCCCGACTCGACGGTGGCGACGCTGGTGCCGCTGAACAGCGTGACTGCGCTGCCGTTCTCGGTGAAGGTGGGCGTGCCGCCGGTGCTGCTCAGCGTCGGCGCGTCGTTGACGGCGACGACGCTGACGCTGATGTCGGAGCTGTTGCTGTTGCCGCCGCCGTCGCCGTCGTTGACCGTGACGCGCACCGTGCGTGCCAACGAGGCGGGCTCCGTGCCGTTGCTGTTGCTGTAGGTCAGGTTGCGCACCAGGGCCTGCACCGCCGTCGGCGTGGCGCTGGCGTTCAGCGTGATGACGAGGTCGTTGGTGCCGGACCCGCCGGCCAGGGTGCCGATGGTGACGCCGCCGTACGTGACGTTGCTGCCCGACACGCCGATCTGGCCCGCGCCCGTGCCTTCATTGCGGACGCCCAGCACGTCTTCGCCGCTGACTCGGTTGGTGACGATGGAGGCCGTCACATTGCCGCCACTGAGGTCGGCCGAGTCGCTGTCGGTCAGCGTGGCGTTGCTGCCGCTGTCCAGCAGCGTCGCGCTGCCACCCTCGGTGTAGCTGATGCTGTCTCCAGCCAGGCCGGCGACGGCTGGTGGGGCGTTGTAGCTGGTGTTGAGCGTGCCGAGGGTGGTGCCGCTCGACCCCGTCGAGCCATTGCCGCTCGCTGGCGAGATGCCGACGCTGCCCGCCACGCCCGTGTTCCCCGTGGACAGCGAGGCGTTGGTCGTGGCATCGAGGTTGACGGTGCCGCTGGGGTTCCAGATGCCCGCGATGCCAGAGCCAGCATTGCCGCCGCTGCCGGAGTGGGCTCCGTAGGCGCCGCCACCACCGCCACCACCTGCGGCGATGTTGCCGGTGATCGAGCTGCGCACGATGGTCAGCGTGCCGGTGTTGTAGACGGCGGCCGCAGCGTTGCCGCCGCGCCCGCCAGCGTAGTTGTAGCCGGCGCCGCCGCCGCCGCCGCCGATGCTGATGGAGCCGTTGTTGGCTGTGGCGCCGTTGCCGCCGTTGGTGTAGGTGCCACCGTAAGTGGCCCCCGCACCGCCGGTGGTGCTGCCACCTCGCCCGCCCATGTTGGTAAAGCCCGCGCCGGTGCCACCGGTTCCAGCCGTACCCGCATTGCCGCTGATCCCGTTGTTGCTGCCGCCCGCGCCGCCAGGCGTCGTGCCGAAGCCGCCGCCGCCGCCGCCCGCACCGCCGCCGCTGGCCGCGCCGCCGCCGCCGCCGCCGCCGCCTGCAGCCTTGTTGGCCGTGATCGTGCTGTCCGAGATGGTCAGCGCGCCGGCGTTGCGGATGCCCGCGCCCAGCGCGTCGCCGCCGGCCAGCCCCGCACTGTTGCCTGGCGTGTTGCCACCGGCGCCGGTCAGGAAGCCGTTGGTGATGGTCAGGTGGTCGATGGCGACCGCGCTGCCGGCACCGCTGGTGCTGACGTTGAGCACCTGCGTCAGGTTGTTGCCGCTCAGCGTGTAGCCAGCGCCCGCGATGCTCATCGTGTGGCCGTCGGTGACGTTGATCGTGATCGTGTCGGCGGCGCTGGCGAAGGTGATGTTGCCGGTCAGCGTGATGACGTCGTCCACGCCATCCGTGTTGCCCGTGGCAATGGCGGACTTCAGCGCGCTCACCGAGCTGACGACGGTCGTGACCAGCAGGTCGTTGTAGGCCGCGAGCTGGGTGGCATCCAGCGCCTGGCTGGTGCCGATGGTGCCGGTGGAGACTTCCAGGTCCCAGTTGCCGCCGCGCGCGGCGGTGCCGGTGCCGTCGGTCGACGCGGCAATGTCGGCGCCTGTCACGTCGGCCAGCTTGGCGAGGAAGGCCGCACCCTCCGTGCCGGCACCGACGTCGCAGCCGTACAGCCGGATGTCGCCGTCGGCCTTCAGCGCATGGCCGATGGTTGCGAGCTGGCCGGTGTAGCGATCGACGTTGCCGTTGAACAGCGGCCCGCTGCCGAGCAGCAGCAGCCCGTCGTCGCCGTGCGAGATGATGTGCACCGCATCGATGTCGTGGCGCGTCGCGAGCGCATCGGCGATCTGCTGCACGCCGTCGCTGTGCGTGTCCAGCAGCACCACGTCGACGCCGGGAGCCACCGCGTCGACCAGCTTCTGGTAGTTCGGCACGCGCGTGTCAACAAACACGATCTCGTGCCGAGCCTCGGCCACTGCCGGCGCGATCACGATGCGTGAAGCTTCTGAGTGATCTGCCGCATGCGCAGTGTCAGGCGCCGCGTGTGCGACGTCCGCGTGTGCGGCTTCGGCCGCAACAGCCACGGTGCTGCCGGCCGCCGCGTCGAACATGATGCGCGGCTCCAGCGGGATCATCAGGGCCAGCGTCGGCTGGCCCGTGGGCCGCAGCGCGGGTTTGGCTGGAGGAACGGCGGTGGTGGAGGGCTTGAACCAGTGCTTCACGGTCGTGTCTCCCGGTGGCGCTCAAGCGCCCTTGATGCGAATGACGTTGGCGGCGCTGCCGCTGCCGTCCTGCCAGAACGACAGCGCGGCGTACTGCTCGAAGAGGTCCGGTGGCAGGATGCTGCGCCGTGGTTCCAGCGAGACGCGTGGCCTGACCTTGTGCATGCCCTTCAGGCCCAGCGCCTCGTCGAACTCGGGCGCGTCGTACTCGATGTGCTCGAAGTCATGCGCATGCCACGGCTCGCCGATGAAGTCGTAGATCAGGCGCAAGACCTTTTCCGGCGCCTTGGCGAGCAGGTCGTACTCCACGAGCAGCAGCGACTTGGCGTGCTCACCGTAGTAGGCGTCCTTCAGCGCCGACCAGGCAAAGCCCACCAGACGGTTGCGCTGGGCCAGGGTGTCGACGCGGCTGTAGACCGTGCTGCGCTCGGCGTCGTCGCTGAACAGCTTGGTGTTCTCGTAGGGGTTGGCGCGGTAGAGCTTTTCGATGCTGTCCATCACCCAGGCCACATTGCGCACGCAGCCGATCACCTTGGCCTGCGGGAACAGCTGCATGAGGGCGGGCAGCTTGGCGCACCACAGGCGGTTGGTGTCGAACACCACGGGCGTGTCGGCCACATCGCCGTAGTAGTTGGTGAAGATGCCGCCGAGCAGGCGATGGCGCTGCTCTTGCGTGATGACGGGGCCGAACTCGCTGCCGGCGCTGAACTGAGCGAGCAGCGCGTTGAACAGGCTGCCCACCGGGCTGCTCATGCCGGCATGGAAGCGGGGGTTCTGCCTGAGCAAGGCTGCCAGCAGTGTCGAGCCTGATCTCGGCAACCCGGAGATGAAATGGAATTGCTGGCTGGATGCCAAGCTGCCCCCCTTGGTGTCAGGTGGTGTCTCCTGGGCTCATGCTACGACGAGCGTCCGGAATTGCCGAGCTGAATCTGGCGGGGGGCGGCGCCCCGAGGCTGTGGCAGCGCTTCTACTGATTGACCCTGATTGACCCGGGCATGCCGAGCACCTCACCTCCTGGCACCAGCCACGCGCGTGTGTCTGCTCCCGCGGTGGCGTGGATCGGCAGCCGCGCCATCGGGCGGCGGCCTGCTTTATGCGGTGGTCGGTCCCGGTGTCTCGGGCCGCGTCAACGCCTCGTACTGCGAGAGAAGCTCCAGGGGGCGGCCCATGCCGGCCGACTCGAGTGCGGTCAGGATGTCGCGGTTCTCCGCGCGCCGCAGCATGGTGTCGAGCGCCTTCGCCGTGGCGTGGTCGAGCATGTCCGTGCCCGATGGGTAGCCTGCGCTTTGCGCGCTGCTGGTCGAGCGCTTCGACCGTCCCGTCACGCCCTTGACCTTGGACGAGGTGTCCTGGTTCTTGAACCCGCCCGCTGCGCCGATGGTCGAGTAGTTCAGGCTGTTGTTCAGAATGGTCTCGCGCACCAAGGGCCCGTCGCGACGATTGATCTTCGCGGCGGCGAGGCGTGCGGCCGCAGCGGGCGTGAGCGCTGCCGTCACGTTGATCGTGAGGTTGTCGTTCGGCGGCGTCTGCGGCTCTGTGAGATCGCCGTCCGTGGGCTGCGGGCTCTCTCGGAGGTCGTCGTCCGTGCGCTCCTTGCGCACGGTGATGACGCCGGCTTTGCTGTAGTGGCTTGCCAGCGTGGACAGGCACAGCAGCTTGGTGACGGTCTCCTTCTCGATCGGCGGCATATCGCGGCCGCCGTCGGCGATGCGCTGTGACACAGTGGCGCTGATCAGGCCTATCTCGTTGACCAGGTTGTTGACGAGCAGCCGGCCGTCGGTGGAGGTCTTGCTGTCGCGTACCAGAGACGGGATCTCATTGCCGAACTGGTCGCGAACCACCCGTTTGTAGAGCTCCTTGTACTCACGGGAATGCTCGATGCCACGACTGAGCTTGGTCACGTCGACGTTCATGCCGTAGCGGAAGCGAGGCACCTCCTTGGCCCGATCGGCCGCCAATTTCGCCGCGTCGCGCGCCGCGATGGCCTCGGCGTGATCGTCCCCCAGTTGTTGAGCCAAGCGACTCGCTTCCTTGCTGGCCTCCTCGCTCAAATGGGCGGCCACGCCCCCGTCTGTCAGCACGCCGCCCCCTAGCCGCATCGAGAGGCCGGCGCTGGCGGAGCGGGTGTCGGAGAAGGTGTCGCTCGCGGTGAACTTGTGGAGCGTGGCCGTGCTGATGGTCTCCTCGCGGAAGCTGTGGGACATCTTGCCGTCGAGGGCCACCGCGATCCGACCCGAAAACTGGCCATGGTTCATCCCATCGGGAAAAAATGATTCGGACGCGGTCACACCCGCTGGAGATATGCCCTCACCGAACGACAGCGTCGTCGTGACCTCCTTGCGCTCGATCAGCGGCTCGAGCGTCGCGCGGTCCGTCGCGGCGAAGAAGCGGTTGAGGTTGTCCCACCCGTCGATGGTCGTGTTGACGGTCTGGAGGTTGTCGACCTCCGGCTTGCTGAAGAGCGCCTGGTTCACGTTGTCGTTGATGGCCAGGTGCGTGGCTCCGGCGAGCTTGGCGTTCGAGGCCGTGCCGTCGAGCACCGGGGCCTTGTGCACCATGCACACCAGACCCGGTCCCTTGTTCTGGATGGTCACGCGCTCGAAGCCGATGCCGGCGTTGCCTGCCGCTGCGAAGGCCGTCGGCCCCAGCATGGAGGCGCCGAACGAGAAGTTGCCTTTCAGCGTGCCCTTGTCGACCTTGGTCTCGAGATCGACGATGGCCTTCATGGCGTACGCGCTCGATTCGAGCAGCACGAGGCTGTTGGGGACCTCGTTGCGTACCGGTGCCAACATGTGGTAATCCGTCGGGAACTGGCGGGCGAGAGAGCCGTCCAGGCTGCCGTTGAGGCTCACCGCGCCACCCACCTTGCCCCCTATGGAAGCGCCGAAATTGCCGGAGAGGTTCATGTTTTCCGCGATCACGGCATCGGTGCCGCATCGGGGGTCGTTGTCGGCAAGCTGGCGCAGCAGGATTTCCGGCTCCGTAGCGTTGGCGTCGCGGACGTAGTTCTCCATCAGGAACATGCGCTGTTCCAGCCGCTTCACAGCGTCGGGACGGTCCGCGCGCTGCGCATTTGCGGTCTGCTCGGCAACCTCGTAGGGCCGCAACAAGGCCTTCGCTGCGCTCACCGCGTTGTTGACCTCGTCGCGCCCGTAGCTTGTCTCTGCCTTGTAATCGGGGTTTACCTCGAGGACGCTTGCGCGCAGAGCATCCAGGCGCATGCGGGCGTTGGCGCGTTGCTCGACCGGGTCGTAGCTGGCGCCGGTGGAGCCGTTGCGCAGCATCTTCAGCATGTCCGGGCTGTTGCCCAGTTCGGTGACGTACCGCTCCTGCGTGCGCTGCAGGTTCGCGGCCAGGCCCCTGACGTCAGCGCCGTGATCCAGGATGCACTTCGCGAGCTTGACGTTGAGCTTGTCCTGCTGCGCCACGTCGTCACCTGGCGGGCGTTTGATCAGGCGCTGAAAGGAAGCCTCGAAGTTGCGAGCGACTGCGGCGCCCGGATCGCCCGGATCGCCCTGGAACAGCGCGTCGAGTTGGCGCTGGAGCGCGCCCGTCTTGGCGGCTGCACGCACATGCATGGCGATCGACGTGAGTTCGGCATGTACCTTCTCCATGTCACGCGCCTGCTCGTGGCGCACCTTGCCGGGTGCATCTGCCGGCGCTTGCGCGGCCGGGGCCCAGGCGGTGCGGTAGATGCCCTTGTAGGCGCGCAGGACCTCGTCGAGCGGTGGGCCGTTCATCTCGGCCAGCCTTTGCAGGAACTCTCTTGCGCTCTGATCCTTGATGAAGCCGGGACGCTCGTTGGTCAGCTCGGTGACCAGTTCGATGACCCGGTGATCCTGGCGGCCTACGGCGGCGTCGTCGATGGACAGGCTGTCGATACGGCGGCTGATGTTCGCCCGATCTATCGGGTCGTGCACGGCTTCGAGCGCTTGGTCGATACGGCGTTCGGCCACGACCTTGGTCATCACTTGGGCGTGCAGCGTCGCGCGCTCGGCTGGGGACGTCGCTGGACTCGCGATCTTTTTGATGTCGTCCGCGTAGTTTCCAGGCGAGCCGGACCCGAGCTGGTTCCGGACGAAGTCCGTGTACTGGCGCTCGAAGTCTTCGAGCTCCTTCCTGGTGTCCCGGCACTGTCCTTCAAGGCGCTCCGCAGACTCCTGCAAGTCATCACGCTCCGCCGGCTTATGGTCTGATACAGAAGGCTGCCGGATCGATGCCTGCAGCGCCATCCCCTCGGACAGCAGGTTCAAGGTCTTGATGCCCTGCTCGATGTGGGCTTCCGGTGTCCGCGCGACGGTGTCGACCTGTCGGTCCGCATAGTCGGTGTTACTCGGTGGCATGGCTGCGACCGTGCGAACGTAGTTGGCGGTGTGCGCGAACGCCGTGGCTTCGAGCTTGGAGTTGACGCAGTCGTGCAGGACCTGCTTCGTGGCGGTGCTGTCTGCGCGCAGGTTCTGCAACAGGTTGGTGTTGCGCGCCAGGCGTACGGCCAGCGCGTCGCTGTTCACCCGCGCGAGCGCTTTCACGTCGGCCCGGTCGGTGGTGGCGAGCGTCTCCGCCGGCTTGAGTTTTGCCAAAGCGGCATCAGTCATCGACGTGTAGATGCTTGCGCTCTTGTCCGCAATGGACAGGGGCTCGCTGATCGTCGACTTTGTCTTGCTGTACCACAGGCTCGAATGGCTGGTCGTTTGCTTCAGCAGCCTGGCGTTCTTGCGGGTGACCGCCTTCAACGCGAGATCCACCGGCGGCCGAAGCAGCGGCACGGTGGCCTTCTTGATGCCCCTGGTCGCGGCGTTCGCGACGCTGGAGACGGCGTCCACCACCATCGTGCCAAGCGCCTGCGCCTGAGCCACAGTGGGTAGCCTGGGTCGCCAGCGTCCACCGTCCGGGGTCGCAGCGATTTCGCCCGTATCGGCGGCGCCCCGCTGCGCTTCGAGGTCGGGGCCGTGATCCCTATGCGTCGATGACAGGTCCACCATCGGGACGTCCGGCGTCTGGTGCTGGATGGCCCCAGATGACGAGCCCTCGGCGCGTGCCTGCTGCTGGGATTGCGGTGACAGCGACTGCTCCGAGATCGGCTGCAGGCTCGGCTGCCAGCCCTGGCCAACCTGGCCTGCGGCGGTTTCCCACTGCGCTTCAAGGTCGCGTTCGACGTCCCGGGGCCGCGTTGGCAGTTCCGACATCGGGACGTCCTGCCCTGGCGTCAGCAGCGGGCGGGCAAGCGTTTCGCGGACGGGGGTCTCGACGGAGCGTGCGGGGGCCAAAGGGTTTTTGATGAATCTCTCCATTGCAGGTCTCCGGTGAGGCGTGTGGCGGCGTGACGCAGCGCCGAGAGGTCAGGCCGGCGCCAGAGCGGCTTGTTCTGCGCGCAGGCGGTTGAGTGCATCCAGCACCTCGGGTGTCACGTCCGAGGGGCGGCCGTGGTGCAGGACGCGGGTGTCGTCGTCGCCGGGGGGCGTGGCCACGTCGAGGGCATGGAAGCCCAGGCGCGTCAGCGCGCCGAGCGAGCGTCGGTTGGTGTGCTCGACCGCCGCGAAGACATGGCGCAGGCCCGCGCGGCGCAGCATTGCGAGCAGCAGGCGCGCGGCGGCGGGGCCGTATTCCCGGGCCTGGTGTTCGGCGGCGATCCAGAAGTGAAACCAGCCGGCGTCGCCCAGGGTGTCGACGCCGACCATGCCGATCTCGCCCCACGCCTCGTGCAGGACGACGCAGGCGACGGCGCGCTCGTCGTCGGCGACCGAGGCGATCCATGCCGCGGTGTCGTCGAGCGACGTCCAGTTGGCGCGGCGCAACGCGTGGGTCAGGTCGGTGCCCTGGCTCTGCATCCACAGCGCGGCTGCATGGTGGGCGGCCAGCGGTTGCAAACGCAACGGCCCGGCGACTGCGCCCGCATGGTCGAACCATGGGGTGGATGTCAGCGCCTGTTCGCGGCGATACAGCTCGACAGCGATCTGCCGGTGGGTGGCATCCGTTTCGCCGCCCGCCACGGCCTCGGCGCGGGCGAGGGCCCGGTGCGCGGCGTCGTAGTCACCGGTGTGCAGGCCGCACAGCGCCTCCAGGTGCAGGTCCTGCACGTGATCACCGGCCACGGCCCGGCCGGCGCCCACCGCTTCGCGCGCCAGCGCGAAGTGCCCCAGCTGCACAGCGAGGGCGGCCACCGCGCTGTGGACGGCATGCCCGGTGGCGACCGGCAGGGCCAGCCGCCAGGCCTGCTCCAGCGCGTGGTGCCATGCGCGGTGCGGCAGGCCGGCATCGGCCCAGTCGAGGGCGGCGAGTGTGTCGTACATCGCCAGCAGCACATGAGGATCGTGTTCGGCGCGGCGTAGCGCGGCGAGACACTGGCCCGCCGACGGTGCGCCGCCGGACCGCAGCAGGGCCGCCTCGGCGCTGGCTTGGCGGATGCCTGCAAGCGGGTCGGCCAGCCGCGTCAGGTCGCCGATGTGGCCGGGCATCGGCCCCATGATCAGCAGCAGGTCGGGCGCGCTGTCGCCGCCGCTCTCCAGCGAGACTTCTAGCGCCATCTTGCGAGCCAGTGCCACCAGCGCGTGGTAGTTCGCGCGCAGCGGCGGTGGCGGCACCGCCAGGTCCTTCGGCAGTGCCAGCGCACCGGCACGAACATCGGGCTCACGGGAGACTGCGGCGTCGGCCGCGAGCAGCAGGAACCGCCCCTCCGCCAGCCGGTGCACGGCTTCGAGCACCTCGGCACCCGCCAGCGGCAGCCGCAACGTCGACGGCGACGCTGACCGTGCGCAGGCGTCGAGCCAGGACTGCAGCATCGGTGAGTGCCGCGTCATGTTGAGTGCAGGCCATTCGGCCTCGAGCGTGACGCGGGCGTCGCCGCCTGCCGACGCCCTGGCCTTCACCTGGCCCACGGCCGGCACGTCGTGCGCCATGGACACGAGCGTGTGCGGTAGCGCCGAGAACAAGGCCTCCGCCACGACGACGATCGGGTTGACCGACAGCAGCGGGTCGTCGCTGGACAGCAGCTCCTCGCGCGGCATGGCCGTGAAAACCCCGCTGGCCACGAGGTCAGCGAAGTAGGGGTGGGCCTCGAGCGTGTGCGCGTGGTCGGTGTCCGAGGTGCAGGCCACGTACCGCAGCGGCGGGAATCCATCGCCCAGCAACGCGAGGCGCTCCTGCAGGGCCAGCAAGAGCTTCCACGTGAACTCGCCATCGGCGGGCTGCAGTTCGATGAGGAGCACCGGCTCGTCGGCTGTCAGCGCGCCGCGTTCGGCGAACAGGCGCCAATACGCCACGATGGCGTCGATGTACGCCTTCGCAACCGTCACGGTGGGTACGGCATGCGTGGCCGGCGCGCTGAGCTGCAGCGCCTCGTGCAGCGTGTCGTACGGCAGGGCCTGCGACGGCAAGTCCTTCAGCAGCGGATGCACAGAGGTTGCGGGCGGGCGCGCGACGGCCGCCGGTGCCGGGAGGGGGGCGGCTTGCGGTGCGGGTACCGCCGGTGCGGGCAGCGCCGGGCCTGCAACCGGTGGCGACGTCTCATGCTTCAGCGCGGTCGCATAGAACTCGCTGCTCGCGACGGCCGCGTGGTACGGCGCCCAGTCGCCCGATGGCAGTGCGGCCGGGATGGGCACCTTGCGGCGGTCGCCGCCGACGTTCACTTCGTGCATGGGCACGGCGGTGAAGCGCTCGCTGAAGTACGGGTCGGTGAAGTAGCGGATCTTGTCGGCCCGGATGACCGGCATGCCCGAGCGCACGATGAGCTCCAGGTCCTTGCTCATCTGCAGCAGCTCCTGCGGCAGCATGATGGCGCGCGACTGGTACTGCTCCGTGGTGCTGGGGTTGCCGCCGTCGCTCTTCACGCCGAACAGGCTGCCTTGCGGCGTCGAATGGCTAGACGTCGCCACGGTGTCGTTGCCGATCATCTTGGAGTACTCCTCCGCCTCCGAGATCTGCGACGGCGTGAAGTAGATGACCGCGCCCATGTTGCTGACGATGTTGTGCGCGTCTTCCTTGCCGTACACCGCCTCGAGCTGGTTCTTGTCCTGGATCACGATGGCCAGGCGCATGTTGTAGCCGGCCATGTAGCCCACGCCCTTGGCGATGATGTCCACCTTGCCCATGGCGGTGAACTCGTCCATCAGCAGCAGGCACTGGTGCTTGAGCTCGGGGTTTTGCTCGGGCAGCTCCTTGACGTTCTCGTTGATCAGCTGCGAGAAGAACAGCTTGATGATGGGCGCTGCCTGCAGGATCTCCCCGGCGGGGATGTTCAGGTAGATCGTCATCTTCTTGCGGCGCACGTCGCGCAGGTCGAAGTCGTCGCCGGAGGTCGCCTTGTCGATCACCGCGTTGGCCCAGGGCGTGAGCGACGCGGTGAACGTGGCGTGGACGCCCTTGAGGGCCTGCTCGCCGCTGTTGAGGAAGCGGTTCAGCGCGTCGCGGCAGACGCTGGACAGCGGCCGGTCGCCGGCCGCGCGCAGGTCCATCACCTTGCGCAGATACTCGTCGATCGCCATGCCCTTGCCCGAGCCCTGGCGCAGGATCTCCCCGATGGTCGGGCTGAGCTCGGGTGTCTCGAGCACAAGCAGCCCGAGGCCGATGAAGAGGTTCTTCGCCGCGTCAGACCAGAAGGGGTCTTTCTCGTTGACGGGGTAGATGATGGTCGCGAGGGCCATCAGATCGTTGGCGCGGAAGTTCGGGTCCGTCGAGACATAGCTCAACGGGTTCCAGCGGTGCGTGGAGGCCGAGAACGGGTTGAAGTAGATGATTTCGTTGCCGAGATAGCGGCGGCGGAACTCCGAGGTCAGGTTGTAGTTCTCGCCCTTGATGTCCAGCACCACGGCGGAGCCGGCGAACTGCAGCAGGTTGGGCACGCAGAAGCCCACGCCCTTGCCGGTGCGGGTCGGGGCCGCGAGCAGCACGAACTCGTAGCCGCCCAGGCGCAGCAGGCGGTCCTTGAACCTGCCGATCACCACGCCCTTGTCGCCGTCGAGCTTCTCGTTCTGGATGTCCTTGCGGGTGGCGAACCGGGCCTTGCCGAACAGCGTCTTGTTGGTGATGCGGTCTCGCACCGACATATAGGCCGCGAACGTGCCGCCGAAGCACAGCAGCATCGACATGAAGAACAAGGTCTTCACGCGCAGCAGGATGGCCGGCTCCGTGTAGGAGAAGTAGGCCTGCTCGATGGTGAACAGTCCCGCTTTCAACGGCGACTGCTTGAACGACACAAACAGCATCACGCCGGCCAGATAGTTCGCGACGGCGAACAGCAGGAGCGCGCCGCACACGATGGCGGCAACCGTCAGAGGGTGCTTGAGTTCTTTCTTCATGAGAACGCCGCGAGCTTCTTGTGGGGGTCGAAATAGATCTCGCTGATGAAGCGCTCGCCATCGTGGTTCTGGAACTGCACGACGACGTCGATGGTGAGCGTCAGCAGCCGCTTGATCACATCGAAGGTCAGGTTCGCTCCTCCCGGAGAGTCCTGGATCATGATGGCCAGCTGCTCGAAGGCCAGCGCCGGCGAGCCGGCATGGCAGCTGGTGATGCTGCCGGGGTGGCCCGAGGCCGCGTTGCGCACGTAGTACAGGCACTCGTCGCCGCGCACTTCGGCCAGCAGGATGCGGTCGGGCTTCATGCGCAGGCAGCTCTCGAGTAGGTCCTTCGGGCGGACCTTGGACTTGTCCTGCCCGCCTTTGCTGTAGAGCAGATGGACGCAGTTCTCGTGCGGCAGGAACAGCTCGCGCACGTCCTCGATCGTGATCAGGCGCTCCGTCATCGGGATCTGCCGCACCAGACCCTTCATGAACGTCGTTTTTCCCGAGCCCGTGGCGCCCGAGACGATGATGTTCTTGCGGTAGCGCACCGACTGCTTGATGAACTCCTCGTAGTGCTCCGCCTTGAGCAGGTCGAGCAGCTCCTGGTCCTGCGCGCTGACCTGGCCCTGCAACGGGCGGACCTTGCGGAACAGGCCTTCCGCCGCGAAGTCCTCGATGCCGCGGATCAGCCGGGACGGCTTGCGCATCGTGAAGGAGTAGCGCCCTTCCTCGACTGCGGGTGGCATGACCAGCTGGATGCGTGAGCCGTCAGGCATGGAGGCGCTCAGGATCGGGGCCGTTTCATCCCACTTCTGGTTGGAGTAGGTGGCCACGGCGGTGCCGAGGGCGCGCAGCTGTGCACTGACGGCCTCGGGGCAGGCGTGGCGGGTCCAGGTTGAGTGCGCCTCCACCCACACGACGCCGGGGGCGTTGACCGCGATCTCGGTGACCTCCGGGTCGTCCATCCACGCCTTGAACGGCTGCAGGAAGACGAGGACCGAGGTCTCGCGCGCCAGGCCGGGAGTCGCCAGCGAACTCATGGGGCCGCCGTCTCCGTGTGGGTGTAGACCGTGTTGAACCAGAGGTCGCGGTTGAGGTACACCGTCACCCGGTCACCGCGGTTTTTCGAGATCGTCGGCGGGATGTTGATCGTCGACTCGAGCACCTTCTCCGCCAGGCTCTTGGAGGTGTTTTGCGTGTTCTGGCCCGTCACGACCGTCGTCGACGCGTTCGAGGCCTTGGCCTTCTCGATGTCGATGGCGTCACCCACGATGGACAGCAGCACCGCTGCACCGATGCGTTGGGGCCAGTGATAGTCGATCCCGCCTTCGACGCCCATCGCCCCGACGGCGTCGGTCGTCGGCGAGTCGACATCGATCACTACGCCCGTGGGCGTCTTGATGCGCTGCCACAGGATGGCGATGCGCACGCTGCCCTGGTTCACGTTGGACTTGTACTCGCCGATGATCTTGCTGCCCTTCTCGATCAGCAGCACCTTGCCGTTCTCCGAATACACATGCTCCGGCACCACGCAGTTGGAGCTGCCCGAGATGGTGGAGATGAGCTGGGTCTCCAGCACGCAGGGAATGAAGGAGCCGCGCGCCAGCAGATAGGAGCGATCACCGAACTTGCGGGCGCTGACCTGGGCCGTGGTGGTTGGCACCTTCATGCCATCCGCCGTGTGTTCGGCATAGGCTTCGATGGTGCGCATCCGTGGCGGCTCGGCGCCCGATGGCTGCTGCGCCAGCCCGAGCGCCTGCGTCGGGGCCGCCGTCAATGCCAGTGCTGGTGCCGTCGCTGGTGCCGCCGGCGTCGCGCTGCCCAGCATCATGTTGGGTGGCGGGGGAGGCGGGGCTTGCGGGCCCGCAGGCGCGCTCGCTGAGGTGACCACCGGGATCGCCGCTGGCGCAGAGGGCGGCGGGGTCGGGATGGCCGGGGTGAGGGCGGTGCGCAGCACATCCTCGAAGCGGCGCGTCTCCGGCGGCTTTTCGTCGACCTTCAGATGCTGTTCGCTCGCCGTGGGTTGGGTCTGCGCCCGCATGAAGTTGGCGATCTTCGTCTTGATGAAGTAGGCCGTGCCGCCGATCACGGCCAGGCAGACCACGAAGCCGACGACGATCTTCGGGAAGACGTTGGACTTGCGGCGGGTGCGCTCGACGTCGAACCGGTGCGGGTCGTAGTCGTCGGCGGGCACCGCCGCTGCGGCGGCGTTGGGTTCGGTGCTCATGGCTGGTCCACGCGCGTCACGCCGGGGAACACCGTCTTCGTCCCGGAGCCCACGCCCATCGCGTCATAGGCCTCGTTGAACACCCCGACCATGGACCCGGCCAGGCGCAGGTTCCACAGCGGCGCCACTGCGTGCAGCACGAGCCAGTCGCCCTCCATGTGCGAGTTGACGACGACCTCTTCCTCCGTGCCGGGCACGCTCTTGTAGACGGCGGGCAGTTCCTGGTTGCGCGGGAACAGCAGCCAGGTGAAGCGGCCGTCGTCGAAGGCCTCGCGGGGGCGGATGTCCACCGTCTCGGACACCACCTGCATCGTGTAGCTGGCGTTGCGGTAGGGCTGGTGGTTGGCGCCGGCCATGGGCATCGCCTCCAGGCCAGGGCGCTTGCCGGACGAGGCGTTCGCAGCGGCGGACGAGGCAGCGCCGGAGCCGGGCGACGCTGCGCCGTCGTAGTCGAACACCACCTTGGACATCCGCAGGTCGACGCCTCCCTTGGGTGACGGCCGCAGCGGGATGAGATCGAACACGTAGGAACGGCTGCGGGTCGTCACCAGCATCGTGGCCTTTGTGGCTGTTGTGAGCGCACGCACGAACAGGCGAGAGCCGCGCTTTTGAACCTCCCACCCCGAGATGCCACCCCCGGCGACGTCTTCGATG
Organism: Pelomonas nitida; assembly: GCF_043555975.1. Classification (NCBI taxonomy): domain Bacteria; kingdom Pseudomonadati; phylum Pseudomonadota; class Betaproteobacteria; order Burkholderiales; family Sphaerotilaceae; genus Roseateles; species Pelomonas nitida. The sequence continues at coordinate 86,345 of NZ_JBIGIA010000004.1, forward strand.
ACCTCGGCGGCGCTGAGCTCGATGAGCACCGGGTGATCGATGGCGCCCAGCACACGCGTGACGGTGTCAGCCGCGTACGGGACCCGCGTGATCCGGCCCGACTCGGCGCCCTGATTCAACATCGGCGCCGCAATGGCGCAGCTGCTCCAGAGCAGACCAACAAGAACGGCAGCGGCGGTGAGTTTCATTTGAGCGCTCCAGCGGGCATGGGAGATTCCGTGACGTACTCCTGGTCGGTGTGGTACGCCACCACGGTGAACCCCAGTGGGTTTGCGATGAGGTCGGCTTCTTTGACGAGCGTCTTGGCCTGGTAGGTGAACTTCAGCGTCGCGATGCGGCGGCTGGTGGAGCTCAGGCTGCCTTGCTTGGTGTCGCGCTTGACGAGGTCGTAGCGCACCGTGGCGGTGTTGTCGGCGTGCAGCACGATGCTCAGGATGCTGGGCACTGCCTCGATCGAGTCGCCAATCCGTTTGTCGAGCGCATTGGCGCCGTTGAACTGCGCGGAGTAGTCCTTCCACAGCGGGCCATCGGCGAGCACGCGCACCGTGTCGTAATCCCGCTGCAGCAACTTGTAGATGTATCGCTCGCGCGCGACGACGTATTCCCGGATCCAGTACTTGTGCGTCAGATCGCTTTCGCCGACGAACTTGGGGCCGGTCGATGCGAGCTGCGCCTCGCCGGTCTGCTTGTCCACGGTGATGACGTAGGGGATGGCCTGCTTGAGCGGGATCAGCAAGGCCAGGCAGATCGTCATCACCACGAGCAAGGCGCCAGCGGCGGTCGCGACACGCCAGGCCAGGATGCGCGACTGGCGCTCGAGCACCACCACGTCCGCTTCCCAGCTCAGCTGCGGCGGGGCGGCGGGGGCCTCCTGCGTTGGCGGCTTGTCCCTGCGCAGCTTGATCACGGCTGTGCTCCGGACGATGCAACGCTGGCGCCCGATGTCGGCACGTCGGTGACCTTGTGCGGCCTGGCCGACGGCGGGTTGATCGGCACCCGGACGCTGCCGTCGGGGTAGGCGGGCTTTTGCGGGGGGTGGGAGCAGGCGGTCGTCAGAAGCGCGCCGCAGAGGATGGCGCCAACGCGGCGGAGGTGTCTAGGCATGGCTGTGCGGGATGCAGAAGTGGTGGAGTGGGTCAGTCCGCTTTGGGGCGCTTGCCGCGCTGCCAGGCGTCACGGAAGGCCTGGCCCGCGCGGTTGGAAGAATTCATGCTGGCTTCCTTGGCCGGATCAGAAAACCGCATCGACGTGGAGAGGTTTTGGCGGGCCGTGGAGAGCTTTCGGCGGGCCTGTTGGGCCATGGCCGGCAACTGGGTTCGGCCCACGGTTCGGCCCGCCAGCGCCCCGGCGCCGTAGGCGGTCATGTTGGCCAGGCGCTGCTTGGCGCGGCTGGCCATCGACCTGGGCGCGGTGGCGCTCGCGGCACCCCCAACGGCGCCGCTGCTGGCACCGCCGGCACCGCTCACCGGGCTGGCCCCGCTCTTCGCGGCGCCGCCACTGCCGCCAGTACCGCCGCTCGGCACATGCATGCCCGCAGCGCCCAGGGCCAGGCCTTTCATGGCGCCCTTGACGCCACCGCCGCCCATGCCGCCCTGGACCATGCCCTTCATGGCGCCGATGGCAGAGCCTTGCGCTGCGCGCACCATGCCGATGGCGTTGCTGGCGATGCCGAACGAGCCCACCATGTCGCCCGCGATGCTGCTCGCCTTGGCCAGCAGCGCGGACAGCACGATCATGATGGCGATGATCTTGCCCTGCTCCTGGTAGAGCGGGGAGCCGACCGAACTCCCCATCGGGATCAGATCAAAGCCGTTGGCGCGGCTTTCCAGCAGGCGGATGAAGTTCTCCGCCTGTTGTTTCGCCGCGATCACGACCACCAGCAGCACGATGGCCGTCATCACGTACTTGACGGCCGACGTGAGCCATCCCTCCGCCCACTTCGCCGTGGACTCGAAGGCGAAGCCGGCCAGGAACAGCGGGCCGAACGCCAGCACGATGACGATGGACTGGCTGATCACCTGCACGTCGATGAACGCGAAGATGCCGAAGGCCAGGATGAAGAAGCTGACGATGGCCTGCAGGATGATGGCCGGCACGCCGTCCAGGTGAATGCCCTTGCACCCGAACACGCAGATCTCGATGGAGAGGTGCTCACGCTCGTAGAGCAGCGAATGCACGGTCTCGAACGTCGAGATGCCGGACTGCATCACCGCGTCGAGCTCGGCGTAGATGTCGCCACTGCCGCCGCTCACATAAGTGGTCAGGCTGTCCTGCAGCTCCTTGAAGATCGGGCGAACTTCGGAGGAATAGGCGTTCCCCGTCAGGCAGATGGCAAAGACCAGGAAGGCCCGCATGGCCTTGGCGAACACGTCCAGGAAGTGGTTCGATCCCCCGGTGCCGCGAATGACCGCGGCGCCGTGGAACGCCACCTGCAGGCTCACGCCAGCGGCCACCAGGGGGATGACACCGTTCGCGAGCTGGCCCGGCAGGTTCGTCGCCAGCGGCTCGAACGCGGTTTCCATCCACGAGTTGATTTCTGTGAAGGCTGAGAAGGGCATCGCTCACTGCAGGAAGTGGGGCATCCAGTCGGCCGGGTCGTTGCCGTGAATGGCTCTGAGCCGGTCGAGCTTCTGCACGTTGGCCGTGTTGCCTGACAACACCTTCAACTCCTCGTCGAAGCCGGTCAGGTTGAAGCTGGCGAGAGACACCGCTTCGCCTTGTTTGATCAGGAACTGACGCGAGCCTTCGCCCAGGCCCTTGAGGAGTTCGAACTCCGTCGGCGTGAGCTTGAATCCGTCGACGTAGTCGCCTTCGTCCGCTGTCGGGTTCGGAAGAAAGATGAAGGTGGCCGTCTGCTCGATCAGGGCGCGCGCGATAGGGCTGCGCAAGGTGTCCGATGGGCTTTGCGTCATGTAGACGCCGAACCCGTTCTGCTTGCGAATCGTCTTTTGCTTGTTCTTCGCGAAGTCCTCGAAGTAGGACACCGACAGCGCCTTCCAGTACTCGTCCATGAAGAACGCGAAGCGCCTACCGTCGATCATGGCTTCGACGCGGTACATCAGGTAAATCATGATCGCCGGGCAGGTCGCCGGGTCGTCCAGGAGGTCGGTGTAGTCGAACCCGAAGATGCCGCCGTCGTCGAACTGCAAGGCGTCGTCGGCGCAGTCCAGCGCCCAGCCGAGTGAGCCCGATGCCGTCCAGCGCTTCAGCCGCTCGGCCACGCTGTTCTGGTCGACGTTGGGCAGGTTCTGGATGACCGCCTCGAACCCGCGCAGTTCGCGCGGTAGCCGCGCCACGGCGCGCACCGCATGGGTGATCTCGGCTTCTTCGCGCGGGGAATGCGGCATCTCCGCGCGGTAGGTGCAGAACCGAACCAGGTCGTCCCAGAACAGCAGATTGCTCTCGGTGGGCTCCATCTTGAAGGGGTTGAACTGCGTCGGCTCTCCCTTGCGCAGCGAGAGGTACTTGCCGCCCGCCGCGCGGATGGCGATCTCGGCGCCGCGGTCCTTGTCGAAGTAGACGACCTGGGTGCCGTACTTGCGCAGGTTCAACAGCAGGTACAGCGCGAGCACGGTCTTGCCCGAGCCCGACTGCCCGATGATCTGGCAGTTGCCCAGCGCGGACTGGCCCGTGGAGTCCTCGTGCAGCGGCGTCGTGTGGAAGTTGAAGTAGTAGGGCTGCGCCGCTGGCGTGCGAAAGATCGTGACCGCCTCGCCCCACGGGTTGCCGTCGCGCTTGCCGGGCTGGAAGTTGTGCAGCGAGCACAGGCCTGCGAAGTTGCGTGAACTGAGGTGGGCCGACCGCGGCCGCGCTCGCCAGTTGCCGGGAAGCTGGGACAGGTAGGCTTGGTCCACCACCAGGTCGACCGGCACGCCGAGGAAGCCGATGGACTGCATGCGCTCCAGGGCGATGGCCCGGCAGTCTTTGACGTCCTTCACCGAGTCGCCAATGATCTGCATCACGTAGTGGTACTCGCCGAAGGCAAACGAGCCGCTGATGACGCCGTCGATTGCCGCGTCCAGTTCCACGATCTGGCTGACGGCGCCGTCGTCGGCGCTGGCGAGCCTGCGGCGCTGGATGCGCAGCGCGGCCAGCGCGTCCATCGTGTGCTTCGGCGAGAACGACTGCGTCTCGATGTACTCGAACGGCAGCGCGATCATCGTGTTGAGGATGCCTGGCTCGGAGTACTCGGCGTAGTCCTTGATGTCGATGAAGGTCGAGTAATGGGTGCCGAGGGGGCCGCGCGTTTCGACGATCTCGTTGCCGAACAGCACGCGCGACAGCGACAGGTAGTCATGCAGCGGAACGTCCTTGACCGGCACGGGGCGCCACACGCCATTGATCAGGTAGCCGTAGAACTCCTGCTGATGGCTGTAGGTGACGCCCTCGTGCTCGTAGTCGGTCAGCAGCGTCGGGCCGTAAGAGGCCAGCGAGGTCGAGACCTGCTTCTGCAGATCGCCCATCCGCTCCAGGATCTCCAGTTCCTCGTGCCGCATTTCCTCCACGGTGTGCGCGGGGCGTGCCGTCAGCCGCCCCGCCTTCTGCGGGAAGGGCCGGTACAGCACCGTCAGGTAGATCTCGGTGGCCATCAGGCCTTCGTTGTTCAACTGCTCGTAGTACTTTTCCACCACGTGCTGGGCAAACGTCTCCTGCGGCGCGGTGAGGCGGGCGCCGGTGAAGCGCCGCAGCCGATGCACCCAGAACGCGAACTTGCCGTTCGACAGGCTGCGCACGAGCACGTTGAACGCTTCCATCTTGGCGTAGGCCTCGGCGATGGAGAGGCCGTCGAACGCCAGCCCGTCGATCTGCCAGGTCGACATGTAGTCACCGGTGCGGGCCGAGACCACCGTGCTGGTGATGCGGGCCGACATGGGGATGTGCCGGCTCAGCACGTCGTCCTGGTTGGCCAGGCGCTGCGTCGAGCTTCTCATTGGCCACCCTGCTCGATGCCGGAGCGCCGGGTATAGCGCGTGGCGCCAAAGCTCTTCGCACCCCAGTGAGGCAGGTTGCGCTTGGCGGGGAAGCCGCGGATCAGCAGCATGTACTGCAGCAGCCGCTGGTCGTCCTGCGAGCTGATGTGGCGCATCGCGAGGACGCAGATGACGCACGACAGCGCGATGCCCGTGGCCACGAAGAAGCCGACCAGGATCGCCGCCCACATGCCGATCATGATGTGCAGGCCCACCACCAGAATGAAGGGCACCACCGGCACGCCGGCCATCGTGGCCGGGCGGGTCGCCCCTTTGAAGATCACGTCGCGATAGTTCATGGCAAGAACGGAGGCAGATGGGCGCCAACGGCGGCTGGTCATGTCGGTCGCCCAAACATCGGGCGCGCACGATCACACCGGCGCCGGCAACGCAGCGCCAGGAAGACCGATACCGAAGGGAGAGGTCGCGACCTAACGGTGCGACGAGGCGTCAGCTGATCAGCTGCGGGCCGATGGCCGCGGCAGAGCCGATCAGCACGCCGCCCCAGAAGACGGGGGCCACGTCTTTCCACTCAGCCGCCTGGAACACCATGCGAAAGCCCACGAACATCAGCGCGCAGGTCACGATGACGCCGCCGATGCCCAGCATCCATGAATTGACGTTCCCGAGAAGCGTGCCGGCCGTGCTGCTGATTTGCGCAAATGCCGGGTGGGCCGACAGCAATAGCAGCGCGGCGACGAGGGCGAGTTTGGAGGTCGATTGAATGGGTGATTTGTTCATGGTGATTTTTTGAGAAGTTGTTAATCGAACATTGATCGGAAAGGCGATTTTTTCGGCGGCGGTGATTTGTCGCCGCCATCGGCAAGGACTTTGCTCACATAGCCAGATTTCTCGCCATCCAAGTAATTGCCGGAGTTGTAGCAAGACAGCGCTGCGCGCACGGCGCCATCCTGGATGTCGGGTACGGGTGACCGAGTTGCGCCCTGTTTGCAGCGAACATAGACGTCGGCCCCGGCCTCCAGATTTCTGCAGATATCGAAGCCTTTCTGGATGTCGCCGCTCCAGCCGAGCCGCTTGAAATGAATCCGATTGATCTGACTCAGGCCAATTGAATAGTTGTAGCCGGCCGTTTCGAGTTGTTGAACGGTCAGCACAGCCTCCTGCAGGTTGGTGGGCTGTCTTTGAAGCCGACCACCTACAACCCCGATGGCAAACGGATTGCCCGATGACTCCACCCGAACGATCTTCGACATGATTTCCGCCTCGGCCAGGCCGGGGCAGTCGATGGCCGGTAAGTCAAACATGTCGATGGGCTGAAGGGGATTGGTTCTGCGGGGCACAAAAACAAATGACAGACGTCATGTCTATTGATCCATTGTTGAAGGGCGCGCCCATGCTGGTGAATAGCTGCTCTGCCGCTGATGGTGGGATTTTTCTCGCACCATCTGCCTGAATTGAATGTCAATTGGCTGCGATCTTGTGCCGTTTGGTTGAATGATTAGGTTGGCCGCAAGCGTACTGCGCGGGCTTATTAAAATTTATTAAGGAAACATGGCACTCTTGTCATCCCGCGTAAGGCGATGCAACAGGCGCGAGGGAAGTTCTCATGCGGGCCGAGCGCCGCAGCGGTTTGCATTGCCGATCCGGCGATCGCGGCGTTTGCCGCCGTGGAGCTGCCGCGGCCGGCATTCGACATGGCGCGGCGCCCACAGTTGAGCGCGGCGCCGCAGTCATCGACACGTGGATGGCGATCGGCGAGCCCGGCCCGCGCTGGCGCTGCTGGAATTGCTTTGAGGGATTGCGCCCGGCCGGACAGTGCTGGACTCGCCCGCGCGAGTGACGTGGGCGCTGTCAGCCCGATGGCGCTGGTCGGGCACGGCCACGGCAAGACCCGATGCGCCTACTTTTTGAACGGCCGCAGCCACAGGTCAGCGCGTTGCCGTCCACTGCCGGAGGTGTTCCCAGGCCTGCTGGCGCGTGGCTCACGCGAGCCGACACCCGGACACCTAAACTCGCAAGATGGTGGATTCTGAAGTCGTTCGCCGCGCGATGCGTGAGGCTCACGGGGAGGATGCGTACCGGCGCTTCGTGGTGGAGTTGCTGGGGCCATGCCAGGCACTTGGGCGAATGCGTTGGTGGCAAGAGCGCATGTGGGAGCCGGTCCGTGTTGCGCTGAACCTCGAAGCGTCCGGTTTGGCTCAGCTCACCGTCATGTTCCGTCAGTGCCCTGTGCATCGACTGACGCTCGAGCCGGGCGTGGTGCCCGTCGTTTACGGCACTTTCTCGCCCGCCCCGCGAGAGGAGCTCGAGACGGCGAGTCGGCTATTTCCGTTCGCGTGCGAGCGCGCATACGGCCCTTGTTGGGGTGGTGGAGCGCCTCAGCGGGACGTTCTCTTCTGCCCCGACTGCCGCAGGGCTCACCAGGAATGGAAGTCGCGCCAAGCGGAGTCGTGAGTGTGGCGGGCGACCGCCAGTTCCCGCTGCTGACGGCCGGCGTGCTTTAGGCTTTGGTCGCCGGGCGGGCTCGTTGCCAATGAGCGCAGTCGCCCCGCCGAAGACGACGCGCATCATCGTTGCGCGTCCATTTCACGTTGCGCCGGCTGCTTTTTCGGTTAGGAAAAAGCGAGCCGCAACGGCTGCTCGACTCACTCCACCGTCACACTCTTGGCGAGGTTACGTGGCTTGTCGACGTCGGTGCCTCGGGCGCAGGCGGTGTGGTAGGCCAGCAGCTGCAGCGGCACGACGTGCAGGATGGGTGACAGCGCGCCGTAATGCTCGGGCATGCGGATGACGTGCAGGCCGGCTTCGCTTTCGATGGCGGTGTCGCCGTCGGCGAAGACGTAGAGCTGGCCGCCGCGGGCGCGGACTTCCTGCATGTTGCTCTTGAGCTTCTCCAGCAGCGCGTCGTTCGGGGCGACCGTCACGACGGGCATCTCGGCCGTGACGAGGGCCAGCGGGCCGTGTTTGAGTTCGCCGGCCGGGTAGGCCTCGGCGTGGATGTAGCTGATCTCCTTGAGCTTGAGCGCCCCTTCGAGTGCGATGGGGTAGTGCAGGCCGCGGCCGAGGAAGAGGGCGTTCTCCTTGCGCGCGAATTCTTCGCTCCAGGCGATGACCTGCGGCTCCAGCGCGAGCACGGCCTGCACGGCGACCGGCAGGTGGCGCAGGTCCTTCAGATGCTGGGCCTCGGCGGCCTCGCTGAGGTGGCCGCGTGTCTGCGCGAGCGCGAGCGTGAGCAGGAACAGGCCGACGAGTTGCGTGGTGAAGGCCTTGGTGGAGGCCACGCCGATCTCGGCGCCCGCGCGGGTGATGTAGGCCAGCTCGCACTCGCGCACCATGGCGCTGGTAGCCACGTTGCAGATGGTCAGCGTGTGCATCATGCCGAGCGCGCGAGCGTGCTTGAGTGCGGCGATGGTGTCGGCGGTCTCGCCGCTCTGGCTGATGGTGACGACCAGCGTGCGCGGGTCGGGCACGCTGTCGCGGTAGCGGTACTCGCTGGCGATCTCCACGCTGGTGGGGATCTTGGCGATGCTTTCCAGCCAGTACTTGGCGGTGGAGCCGGAGTAGTAGCTGGTGCCGCAGGCCAGGATGAGGACCTTGTCCACTTCCTTGAAGACGCGGTAGGCGCCGTCACCGAAGAGTTCGGGTGTGATGCTGGTGATGGCTTCGAGCGTGTTGGCGATGGCGGTCGGCTGCTCGAAGATTTCCTTCTGCATGTAGTGCCGGTAGGGGCCCAGTTCGGCGGCGCCGCTGTGGGCGTGCACGGTCTTGACTTCGCGCTGCGCAGCGGCGTAGCGGCCGGTGGCGGCGTCCAGCCGGCTGATCCAGTAACGGCCCAGCTGCAGGTCGACGACGTCGCCTTCCTCGAGGTAGACGATCTGATCGGTCACGCCGGCCAGCGCCATGGCGTCGGAGGCGACGAAGTTCTCGCCTTCGCCCACGCCCAGCACCAGCGGCGAGCCCTCGCGCGCGGCCACGACGCGGTGCGGCTCGTCGCGGCAGAACACCGCCACGGCATAGGCGCCCTTCAGGCGGGGCAGTGCCTGCTGCACGGCCTCCAGCAGGTCGCCGTTGTAGAGGTGATCGATGAGGTGGGCGATGACCTCGGTGTCGGTCTGGCTGGAGAAGACATAGCCGCGGGCCTTGAGTTCGGCGCGCAGTTCGTCGTGGTTCTCGATGATGCCGTTATGCACCAGCGCCACGCGGCCGACGGCGGCTTGGCTGCCTGCGGTAGCGGCGTTGGGGCCCACCGAGAAGTGCGGGTGCGCGTTGTGCACGGCCGGGGCGCCGTGGGTGGCCCAGCGCGTGTGGGCGATGCCGGTGCCGGCGGCGATGCCGTCTTGCTGGGCCTGGTGCTGCAGCTCGGCCACGCGTGACGTGGAGCGGGCGCGGCGCAGGGCGCCGTCCTGGTGGACGGCCACGCCACAGGAGTCATAGCCGCGGTATTCGAGGCGCTTCAGGCCTTCGACGAGGATGGGAACGATGTTGCGCTGACTGACCGCGCCGACGATGCCGCACATGGGATGACTCGCTGTTTTCGGGAATGGCATGCATGCTAGGCATGCTGAGGTGATGGATGCATGCAAAATTGCTATTCACATGAATGAATATTTCGTCGCGACATGTTGATGAAATATTCTTTTGAAATTGATGTGCATATGAATGAATTGGATGCCGTTGACCTGCGGCTGCTGCAAGCGCTGCAGCTGGATGCCTCGCTGAGCAACCAGGCGCTGGCCGACCGTGTGGCGGTGTCGCCGGCCACCTGCCTGCGCCGCGTGAAGCGGCTCGTGGAGGCGGGCATCGTCGAGCGCCGGGTGGCCATCCTGTCGCCCGACAAGCTGGGCGCCGGGCTGTCGGCCATCGTGGAGATCACGCTGGACCGCCAGGGCGCGGAGCATCTGGACGCCTTCGAGGCCCGCGCCATCGAGGAGCCGGCCGTGCAGCAATGCTGGCGGGTGTCGCCCGGGCCGGACTTCGTGCTCGTCGTGCAGGTGGCCGACATGCCGGCCTATCACGCGCTGACGCAGCGGTTGCTGACCCAGGACGCCAATGTGCGGAACATCAAGGCCTTCTTCAGCGTGAAGCGTGCCAAGTTCGACACCCGCATCTGCGTGCCCACTCCCTAGTTTGCTGTCGGCCGGCGCCAGGGGGCGCTGAGGCCGACGCCCAGAATTCCGGCCGTTCATTGGTTTGCTGGAGTTCTGGATGTTTGCCCCGCTGTCTCGCCGTCCCGCCGCGCTGTTGCTTGCCGCCGGGCTTGCCTGGGGCGCCCCGGGGGCGCAGGCGCTGAACATCGTCTTCAACGATGTCGGCACGACGGCGATGAGCGGCCAGCAGTTCGCCGCTTTCGAGGCCGCGGCCGCCTTCTGGGAAAACCGCCTGTCGGACAGCGTCACCGTCTACATCAACATCGGCTTCGACAACCTCGGCACCACGGCGCTGGGCACGACGAGCTGGGCTCAGCGCGAGGTGGGTTACGGTGAATTGCGCAGCCTGCTGACGGCCGATGCCACCTCGGCCGTGGATGCCAGTGCCGTGGCGCACCTGCAGCCCGGCGGGTCTCTGAGCTTCATCGCGACGCAGACCAACCTGAGCACGCGGCTGGACCGGGATGGGTCGGCGAACAACAGCCGGCTCAAGCTGACGACGGCGAACGCCAAGGCGCTGGGCCTGAATGCCACCACAAGCATTGCCAACCCTGACGCGACGATCCGTTTTTCCAGCAGCTACGCCAGCAGCTTCGACTACAGCCGGGCCAGTGGGCTGGCCTTTGACCAGATCGACTTCGTCTCGCTGGCCGAGCACGAGATCGGCCACGCGCTGGGTTTCGTGTCCGGTGTCGACAGCATCGACGCGTGCATCAGCCAGGCCACGCACTGCGGTGCGATCCGCGGGCTGGAGGGGCGGGCCTGGTACACGGCGCTGGACCTGTTCCGCTACTCGGCTCCCGGCACGCTCAACCTGAGCGTTGGCTCAGGGGCGCAGCCGTATTTTTCGGTGGATGGCGGCGAGACGGCGCTGCAGAGCTTTGCCACTGGCCGCAACCACGGCGACGGCACGCAGGCCAGCCACTTCAAGGACGGCGGCGGTTCGCTGATGGCGCCGTACATGGCCTATGGCCGTGCCTACGACGCTGCCGACGCCGACCTGATGGCGTTGGATGCGATCGGCTGGGACGTCAGCACCGCGCCCGTGCCGGAGCCGGGCACCTACGCGCTGCTGCTCAGCGGCCTGGCGGTGCTGGCCTGGGCCGGCCGCCGGCGCAGCTGATCAGCGTTTGAGCAGGCCCAGGCCCTTGAGGTAGTCGCCCTCGGGGAAGCACACCGTCTGGGGGTGGTCGGCCGCAGCCGACAGGCGCTCGACGATGTAGCCGTCCACGCCCGCGTCCAGCCCGGCGCCGGCGACGATCTTGTGGAACAAGTCGGGTGCGATGCCGCCCGAGCACGAGAACGTGTAGAGCAGCCCGCCGTCGTTCAGCAGCATGAAGGCCAGGCGGTTGATGTCCTTGTAGGCCCGCGATGCGCGCTCGGCATGCGCCACGGTGGGCGCGAACTTGGGCGGATCGAGCACGATGGCGTCGAAGCGCCGGCCTTCGGCGAGGCAGCGGCGCAGCGTGGCGTTGACGTCGGCATCCCAGGCTTCGTGGCGGCCGGCGTCGAAGCCGTTCAGCGCGACATGCGCCTTGGCGCGTTCCAGCGCCGGGCCGGATGAATCCACGCTGACCACCTGCTCAGCGCCACCCGCGAGCGCCGCGACCGAGAAGCCGCCGGTGTAGCTGAAGCAGTTCAGCACCGTCTTCACGCCGTACTGCTTCACCGCGTCGGCAAAGCGCTTGCGGCTGTCGCGCTGGTCCAGGTAGTAGCCGGTCTTGTGGCCCTCGGCGACGTCCAGCGTCAGGCGCCAGTCGTGCTCGTGGATGGTCAGCGCCGTGTCGCCAGAGCCGCGCAGCCAGCCCGTTTGCACGGGCAGGCCTTCCCACTCGCGGGCCTGGGCGTCGGAGCGCTCGTACAGCCGCGAAAGGCCGGTCTCGGCCAGCAGCGCATCCGCGATGACGGCCTTCCAGCGCTCGGCGCCGGCGCTGCCGAACTGCGCAACGAGTGTGTCGCCATAGCGGTCGACGATCAGGCCCGGCAGCCCGTCGGCCTCGCCGTGGATCAGCCGCCAGGCGTCCGACGCAATGGCCAGCCGCTGGCGCATCGCCACGGCCTGCGCGATGCGGCGCGTGAAGAAGGCCGCGTCGATGCGTTCAGCTTCGTCGAAGCTCCAGGCGCGCAGCCGGATCTGCGACTTGGGGCTGAACGCCGCCCAGGCCAGGAACTGGCCGTCGGCGGCCTCCACGCGCACCGTCTCGCCCGAGTCACCGCCGCCACGGGCGATGGAGCTTTCGAACACCCAGGGGTGGCGCTTGGCGAGCGAGCGCTCCTTGCCGGCGCGCAGAACAATTTTTTTCATCGCCGGGCCGCCCCAAGATGAAAAGCGCCCCCGCTGGGGGCAGTGGCCACACAAGGTGCGGCCGCGTGGGGGCTGGTGTTTCTCATCGTTGCAAGGTGCCGAAGGCGTAGCTGAGTTGCAGATGGGTGAGCGCGGAGGACTGGTCGCCGCCGCGCAATGTGCGGAACTGGCCCACACCGGCGCGCAGCCGCAGCCGCTCGGCCAGTTGCCACTGAGCCCAGACTTCGGCCTGCATCACCGCGCCGCCGCCGACCTGGACGCCGCCGCCACCCGCCGCGCCGGCCAGCCACTCGGCGCCGATGCGCGTGTGGCCCCACAGTGGCGCGCTCTGCACGCCCAGCCCGACGAGGCCGAACGAGTAAGCCCCGGCGCTGCCAGCCGCAGCGCTGCCGGCCTGCGCCGTGCCGTAGACATGCGACGAGAACTCGCGCGACATGCTCACAGCCAGGTGGCTGACCGCTTCCTCGCGGCCGTTCTTGAAGCGCACGCGGGGCAGGTGCAGCACGCTGGCGCCCAGCTGCTGCACGCGCACCGTGCCACCGGGGTCGCTGCCGATCAGCGTGGGCGTGCGGTCCAGCGGCATGGCCAGCACGGCGCGCACATAGGGCGCCGTGTAGGCGCCGCTGGGCGCGTAGGTGTAGCCGGCGTCCATGCGCACGGTGGGGCCCCACGGCGTGATCCAGCGCAGCGTCGGGCCGGCGCGCATCAGCCAGCCATTGCCGGTGTCCACGTTGCCGCCGCCGCCCAGGCCGCCGGCGAGCTGGCCGCCCACGCGCAGGCGCGGCGTGCCGAACAAGGCCCAGTCCTGGCCGATCTGGCCCAGCACTTCCATGTAGCCGTCGACGCCGCCCTTGGCCGCGCCGGCCGCCTCCACGCCCCACCAGCTGCCCTCGGCGATGTACTGGCGCAGTTCCCCGCCCGCCTTGCCGACCTTGCCCGAGTAGGGTGCGCCACCACGCGTGCGGCTGGAGGCGCGCGGCTTTTCGAAGCCCGCAGTCAACGCGATCTCGTCGAAGCCCAGGCCCGTGCGCCGGCCCGCGCGGGCCCGGCGGCCGGCGTCGTCTGGCGAGAAACTGGCGAAGTCCATCGCGCGGCCGACCGTGAAGGCCAGGCCGACGCTGCTCTTCACGTTGCCGCTCGGGAAGCGGATCTGCGAGACGCCGATGCCGGTGTACCAGGCGCCGTTTTCGGTGCGCAGCGACAGCTCCGGCCGCAGCATGAGGCCGCCGCCGAAGCGCGTCTGCGCGCTCGACAGGCCGCCGCCCGCGCCGACGTAGAGGCTGGCCGCCACATGCGTGTTGGCGGACAGGCGCCAGCGCCGCTGGCCCGTGAAGCCCACCGTGAAGATGCCGCCGTAGTTGCCCTTGGCCGTGCCGTAGAAGCCCGGGCCGAAGCCCCAGTCGTCGTCGAAGGCCATCAGGTAGCTCATCGACGTGAAGGCCGTGCGGCCGCCGTCGGGCATCTTCATGGACGTCCAGTTGGCCTCGACGGCCGCGGGGCGCACCGCGTTCAGCCGCGCCGGATTCTCGAAGGGCGTGTCATCGGGTGTGGCCAGCGCGCAGGTCGGCAGCAGCGCCACCAGCATGGCAGCTCGATAGGTCATGGGTGGGTCATTTCTTGGCGCGCGGATGGGCAGCGTCGTAGATGCGCGCGAGGTGTTGGTGATCCAGTTGCGTGTAGACCTGGGTCGTCGTGATGTGGGCGTGCCCCAGCAACTCCTGCACGGCGCGCAGGTCACCGCTGGACTGCAGCAGGTGCGACGCGAAGCTGTGCCGCAGCATGTGTGGATGCACGTGGGCCGGCATGCCGGCGCTGATGGCCCGGGCCGACAGCATCGCACGCAGCGTGGAGCCTGCCAGGCGCTGGCCGCGCGCGCCGACGAACAGCGCGGGCTCGCCGGGCGCTGCCAGCTGCCCGCGCACCGCCAGCCAGTCCTGCAGCGCCTGCGCTGCCGCCCGGCCCAGCGGCGTGCTGCGGCGTTTGCCGCCCTTGCCCAGCACATGGGCTTCGCCGGATTGCAGGTCCACCCAGCCTTCGGCCGCACCGCTGGCCTGGGCGTCCAGGCCGATCAGCTCGGCCGCACGCAGGCCGGCGCCGTACAGCAGCTCCACGATGGCGCGGTCGCGTGCCTCCAGCCGCGAGTCGGGCATCTCGTCGGGCACATGGCTGGCCAGTTGCACGGCGTCGTCCACGCCCAGTGCCTTGGGCAGCGGCTTGGGCGCCTTGGGCGCGCGCAGGCCGTCGAAGGGGTTCAGCGCGACGCGGCCCTGCAGCCCCAGCCAGCGGTAGCAGCTGCGCCAGACCGACAGCTGCAGTGCGATCGACTTGGCCGCCAGGCCTTCGCGGTGCAGCAGTGCTGCGAGGCGCCGTGCCTGGGCGAGGTTGAGCGCGCGGGCGTCGATGGCCGCGTCGGCCAGCAGGCGCTGCAGGCGCGCCAGCCCGTCGGTGTAGAGCGTCAGGGTGCGCGGGCTCAGGCGCTGCTGCACGCGGGCGTGCTGCAGGAAATCGCTGAAATCCCCGCTGAGCGACACACTGTCAGGCATGACAAGCGGCAGCGCGTACCAGGCGAACACCCGTCCAGCGGCTGCCGCAGAGCCGGCCTTGCCGGGCCACGGGCAGCGCCCCCTCGAGGGGGGCGGCGAAGCCGGTACGGGGTGGGCTCATGCCGCCAGCAGGCCCGCCAGGCCGGCGCTGGCGATCTCGCCGACGCGGGTCAGGAAGTCGGTGCCCATTTCGGCCGTGTAGCGCGTCGGGTCCGGCGAGCCCAGCACCAGCAGGCCGAAGGGCTTGCCTTCGTTGATCTTGGTCAGGCTCAGCGGAATCAGCGCCAGGGATGTCGCCGTGCCGCCGCTCTCGCTCAGGCCCAGCCAGCGCGCGGCCTCGAAGCCCGAGTTCACGCCGCAGTAGGGCTGGCTCAGGCTGGCCGCGAAGCTCTTCACGTCGGCACTGACCGACGCGGCAAACTCGGCCGCCTCGTGCGCGGGCGCCACCCCCCACAGGCGCAGGCTGGCCTGCGGAATCATGAACTGGTGGCGCAACTCGGCGAGCAGCACTTTCGGCAGCTCGGCAGGCGCACCGGCGGCCCGCATGACGGCCAGCGTCCAGCGGTGCAGGCGATCGGCGAGGGCCACGTTGTCCTGGCCGTTGCGGATCATGTCGATGATGCGCAGCTCCAGGCCCTTGATCTTGTCGCGCAGCATCTCGGCCTGGCGCTCCTGCAGCGACACGGCGCGGGCGCCATGCGGGTGCTGCAGTTGCACCGAAGCCAGCAACGCCGCGTGGCGCTCGAAAAAGCCGGGCGTGGTCGCCAGGTAGTTGGCGATGTCGGTTTCGGTGATGCCTTGCACCGCATCGGCGGCGGGGTTGGAACTCACAGCTCGATCTCTCCGTCAAAAACTTTGGTGGCCGGGCCGGTCATCAGCACGGGGCTATCGCCTCCCGCCCATTCGATGCGCAGCAGACCGCCGCGGGTCTGCACTTCCACGGCTGCGTCCAGCCAGCCGGCGCGGATGCCCACGACGACGGCCGCGCAGGCGCCGGTGCCGCAGGCCAGCGTCTCGCCGGCATCGCGCTCGAACACGCGCAGCGCGACGCGGTCGCGGGCGAGGATCTGCATGAAGCCGGCGTTCACGCGCCGGGCGAAGCGCGCGTGGCGTTCGATGACCGGGCCCAGCGTGGCCACCGGCGCGGTTTCGACGTCGGCCACGCGCTGCACCGCGTGCGGGTTGCCCATGGACACGACGCCCAGCTCCACGCCCTCGACCGGCCACAGCTCGAAGCCGTTGACGAGCCGCGGCGTCAGGCCGGCAGCGTCGAAGGGCAGGGCGGCAGGGTCGAAGTTCGGGGCGCCCATGTTGACGGTCACGCGGCCATCGTCCTGCAGCGCCAGCCGCAGGCGGCGGTTCATCGTGTCCACGGCGATCTCGCGCTTGGCGGTCAGCCCGGCGTCGACGACGTAGCGCACGAAGCAGCGCGAGCCGTTGCCGCAATGCTCCACCTCGTCGCCGGTGTTGTTGAAGATGCGGTAGCGGAAGTCCGCGCCGGCATCAGTGCTGGGCTCGATGACGAGGATCTGGTCGCAACCCACGCCGAAGCGGCGGTCGCCGAGGAACCTCATCTGTTGGGGCGTCAGGCTCAAGGGCTGCTTCGTCGCATCGATGACGACGAAGTCATTGCCCGCGCCGTGCATCTTGGTGAAGCGCAATCTCATAGCCGCCGATTATCCGGCGCGAGGCCACGCGCGCGGCCCGATCGATTTGAATTGAAGGGGCAGCTCCCGCAGAGCCGGCGTTCCCGGGCTGCCCGTGGCGCCCCCTGAGCGGGCCGCCGAAGCCGGTCGGGGGTGGGCTCATCACTCGGGCGCCGCCCCGATGTCGAGGCCGCGCGGCGACTTGTAGCGGTGATAGCCCCACAGGTATTGCCCCGGCGCGCGCAGGATCACGCTTTCCATGGCCGCGTTGATCGTCGTGGCGGCGTCCTCGGCGGAGGCGTCGCGGGCGATCTCCGGGGCCGGCATCACGTGCACGACGAAGCCTTCGCCGCCGGGCAGGCGCTCGCCCCAGATCAGCAGCAGCGCCGCGCCCGTCTGCTGCACGAGGCGGGCGGCCAGCGTCATCGTGTAGGCCGGCTTGCCGAAGAAGGGCGCCCACACGCCCAGGCCGTCGGGCGGCACCTGGTCGGGCAGCAGGCCGATGACCTCGCCACGGCGCAGCGCGCGGATCATCTGGCGCACGCCGGCCAGCGAGGCCGGTGCCGTGGCCAGGCCCGGTCGCTCGCGCGAGCCGGCCATCACGTCGCGCAGCGACGCCTGGCGTGCCGGGCGGTAGAGCACGGTGATGGGGGATTCTGGCGAGGTGAAACGCTCGGCGATGGCCTGGGCGCAGATCTCGAAGCAGCCCATGTGCGGCGTCAGCATGACCAGGCCGCGCCGCTCGGCCAGTGCGGCCTCGATCAGCTCGCCGCCGTCCCAGCGCAGCTTGCTGCCCAGCGGCTGGCGCCGCGTGCCCACCCACAGCCACGGCAGCTCGGCGGCCATGCGCCCGGCCGCCGCGATGGCGGGCCGCGCCAGCGCCCACGGCAGGCCGGCCTGCGCGACGTTGGCCTGGAACCGGCGCCGGTAAACCCCCGAAGACAAATAGACGATCCAGCCCAGAATTGACCCGATGGCGTGCAAAAACGCCAGTGGCAGGTGCGACAAGCAACGAAAGACCCAGCCCATGTTTTCTATACTGCGCTCATCGCCGAGTTAATGAACTACTTGCGGGGCGATCCACAAATCCCGCTAAAGCGTTCGCCGCACCCTCCTCAGGCAAGGCAACGCCGACCCACAAGCAACAGGAGTTTAAAAGTGGCGAACGATTTCCTCTTCACGTCCGAGTCGGTCTCGGAAGGGCACCCCGACAAGGTGGCCGACCAGATCTCCGACGCCATCCTCGACGCCATCTTCGAGCAGGACCCGCGCAGCCGCGTGGCCGCCGAGACGCTGTGCAACACCGGCCTCGTCGTGCTGGCCGGCGAGATCACCACCAACGCGCACGTCGACTACATCCAGGTCGCGCGCGACACCATCAAGCGCATCGGCTACGACAACACCGACTACGGCATCGACTACAAGGGCTGCGCGGTGCTCGTCGCCTACGACAAGCAGAGCAACGACATCGCCCAGGGCGTGGACCACGCGTCCGACGACCACCTCAACACCGGTGCCGGCGACCAGGGCCTGATGTTCGGCTATGCCTGTGACGAGACGCCCGAGCTGATGCCCGCGCCGATCTACTACGCCCACCGCCTCGTGGAGCGCCAGGCCCAGCTGCGCAAGGACGGCCGCCTGCCCTTCCTGCGCCCCGACGCCAAGAGCCAGGTCACGATGCGCTATGTGGACGGCAAGCCGCACAGCATCGACACGGTCGTGCTGTCCACGCAGCACGCGCCCGAGTACAGCCTGGGCGACCGCATGACGGACGAGTTCTACGAGGCCATCCGCGAGGAACTCATCAAGCCGGTGCTGCCCAAGGCCTGGCTGACGGCCGACACCAAGTACCTGATCAACCCGACCGGCCGCTTCGTCATCGGCGGCCCGCAAGGTGACTGCGGCCTGACCGGGCGCAAGATCATCGTCGACACCTACGGTGGCGCCTGCCCGCACGGCGGCGGTGCGTTCTCGGGCAAGGACCCGTCCAAGGTCGACCGCTCGGCCGCCTACGCGGCGCGCTACGTCGCCAAGAACATCGTCGCCGCCGGCCTGGCGCGCCAGTGCCAGATCCAGGTCGCCTACGCCATCGGCGTGGCCCGCCCGATGAACGTCACTGTCTACACCGAAGGCACCGGCGTCATCCCCGACGAGCAGATCGCCAAGCTGGTGGGCGAGCATTTCGACCTGCGCCCCAAGGGCATCATCCAGATGCTGGACCTGCTGCGCCCGATCTATTCCAAGACCGCCGCCTACGGCCACTTCGGCCGCGAAGAGCCCGAGTTCACGTGGGAAAAGACGGACAAGGCCCAGGCGCTGCGTGCAGCGGCCGGGCTGTAAGCACGGCGTTCGCGTCAGCGAACCCTGGGGCTTGGGGCGAAGTTCATGTCGCTTGCGACATGAACGCAGACCACAAGGCTGCGGCCCTGCGGGCTGCAGCCGGCCTGTAAAGGCCGCCGCGCGTCGCGCGGTTCGGTGCGTGGGCGCAGGCTCACTTCCTCAGCGAAGTGAAGGGCCGCAGGCCCGGCCGAAGCCAAGGCACCGACAAAGCTGCATCCCTGAAGACTTGCACCGCCTGTTGCGCCGGGCCGCCGTGAGGCGCCCCCGGCGCGTCGTATTGATAGAGCCGACATCACCGCGCAGCGGCGGGCGACGAGCCTGCAAACGCTGGCACGTCGCCCGCCGTGTTCTGCCCGATGCCGGGGCTACCAGCGCTTCGTGGCATGCGTCACGCTTCGCCGAGCTGACTTGCAACCGATTGCCAAGTCCTGCCCGCCAAATCGAATTTATCAAATCAATTTGATTGCATCAATTCGCGTGCCGACTTAGAGTCATCCCATGAGAAATGAGCCGGGCCTTCCGTCCGGCGCTCACGTCTTGACCAAGGAAGCAGGCCATGAACATGCAATCACTCAGGATCGGTACCCGGCTCGCATTCGGCTTCGGCCTCGTGCTGCTGCTGCTGGCGCTGGCCGTCGGCCTGAGCTACCGGCAGATGGATGCCATCGGGCCACGCGTCGACCGGCTGATGCAACTGCAGGAGCAGCAGGACATGGCCCAGGACTGGCGCACCCAGACGCAGCTCAACGTGACGCGCACCGATGCGGTTGCCCGCGCCGGCGGCACCGGCCCGGTGGCCGAATTCTTTGCACCGGCCATCAAGGCCGGCAGCGCCAAGATCACCGAATTGCAGGAGCGCCTGTCCAAGCAGGCCGACAGCGATCGCGGCAAGGCCTTGCTGGAGGAGATCGCGGCCGGGCGCAAGGCCTATGTCGACATCCGCAACCAGGTCTTCGCCCAGCTCAAGGCTGGCGAGACCGACAAGGCATTGCAGACGCTGGAAGGCAAGATGCGGCCCGCCTCGGAGGCCTACCTCGCAACCATCACCCGCATGGCCGACTTCCAGGGCGAGCGCGTGCGCGAGGAGACGCAGCAGGTGCTGGAGGATGCCCGCCGCACGCAGTTCGTGATGCTGGCCATTGCCGCCGCCTGCCTGAGCGCGGGCGTGGCGGCGGCCTGGCTGATCACGCGGTCGGTCGTGCGGCCGCTGCGCCTGGCCATCGAGGAGGCCGAGCAGGTGGGCCGCGGCGATCTGTCGCGTGAGATTCGCTCGGAGGGCCGCGACGAAACCTCGCAGCTCACCGGTGCGCTGGCGGGCATGCAGGATGCGCTGCGTCACCTGGTGAACTCCGTGCGCGTGAACGCGGACGAGGTGGCGACGGCCAGTTCCGAGATCGCGATGGGCAGCAACGACCTGTCGTCGCGCACCGAGCAGCAGGCCAGTGCCATCCAGCAGACGGCGGCGTCGATGGAGCAGTTGTCTGCCACGGTGAAGCTCAACGCCGACAACGCCAACCAGGCGGATCAACTCGCCACCGAGGCGAGCGAGGTGGCGCGTCAGGGCGGCGCGGTCGTCAGCGAGGCCGTGCAGCGCATGCATGGCATCGAGGAGAGCTCGCGCAAGATCGGCGACATCATCGGCACCATCGACGCCATCGCTTTCCAGACCAACATCCTGGCGTTGAACGCGGCCGTCGAGGCGGCGCGGGCGGGCGAACAGGGCCGGGGCTTCGCGGTGGTGGCCGGCGAGGTGCGCACGCTGGCGCAGCGTTCGGCTGAGGCGGCCAAGGAGATCAAGGCGCTGATCGGCGACAGCGTCGAGCGCGTCGAGCAGGGCGCCGCGCTGGTCAACCGCGCCGGCCAGACCATGGACCAGGTCGTCACGTCCATCGGGCGTGTCGCCACCATCGTGCGTGAGATCAGCTCGGCCAGCCGCGAGCAGAGCAGCGGCGTCAGCCAGGTCGGCCAGGCCATCGCCCAGATGGACGAGGCCACGCAGCAGAACGCCGCGCTGGTCGAGCAGAGCGCCGCCGCCGCCGAGAGCCTGCGCTACCAGGCCAGCGAGCTGGTCACGCTGGTGTCGACGTTCAAGACCCAGTGACGCGGGTGTTGGGTCAGACGCCCCGCAGCGCGTCGTCCAGCACTTCCACCCAATGCCGCACCGGCTGGGCGCTGCCGCTCTGCAGGTGCTGGATGCAGCCGATGTTGGCCGAGACGATCTGGTCGGCCTTCAGCGGGGCCAGCGCCGCGAGCTTGCGGTCGCGCAGCTGCTTGGAGAGTTCGGGCTGCAGCACCGAGTAAGTGCCGGCCGAGCCGCAGCATAGGTGGGCGTCGCTGGGCGCGCAGTCGATGCGAAAGCCGAGCTCGCGCAGTGCCGCCTCGACGCCGCCCTTGAGCTTCTGGCCGTGCTGCAGCGTGCAGGGCGGGTGGAAGGCCAGTTGCCGGGCGCTGGCGCTGGCACGGTGCAGGCGGCCCCTGAGTGCGGGCACCAGGTCGGGCAGCAGCTCGCTGAGGTCTTTCGTGAGTTCGCTGATGCGCTTCGCTTTGTCGGCATAGGCCGGGTCGCCGGCGAGTGCGTGGCCGTAGTCCTTCACTGTCACGCCGCAGCCCGACGCGTTCATCACCAGCGCCTCCACGCGCTCGCCCGGCCCGGCCACCAGCGGCCACCAGGCGTCGATGTTGCGCCGCATGTCGTCCAGCGCGCCGCTGTGATCGCCCAGGTGCTCGCGGATGGCGCCGCAGCAGCGTGCCGCCTCGGCGACGACGCTCTGGATGCCCGCCGCGTCCAGCACGCGCGCCGTCGCGCTGTTGATGTTGGGTGCCATGGCCGGTTGCACGCAGCCCAGCAGCAGCAGCACCTTGCGATTGAGCTGTCGCGTGGGCCAGTCGTGCGCCGTGGCGGGCGGTTTGGCCGGCACCTTGTCCTTCAGCGACGCGGGCACGAGCGGCCGGAACAGCTGGCCCAGCTTCATCGCCGGCTTGAACAGCGGTGACGTCAGCCCCTCCTTCAGCAGCCAGCGCGCGCGGCGTTCGCTGCCCGGCCGCTCGACCCGGGCGTCGACGACGCGCCGCCCGATGTCCACCAGGTGGCCGTATTCGACGCCCGAGGGGCAGGTCGACTCGCAGTTGCGGCAGGTCAGGCAGCGGTCCAGGTGCGTTTGCGTCTCGCGTGTGGGCGTGGCGCCTTCCAGCACCTGCTTGATGAGGTAGATGCGGCCGCGCGGGCCGTCGAGTTCGTCGCCCAGCAGCTGATAGGTGGGGCAGGTGGCCGTGCAGAAGCCGCAGTGCACGCAGCGCCGCAGGATGGCCTCGGCCTCGGCGCCTTCCGGCGTGCCGGCGAATTCGGGGGCGAGGGTGGTTTGCATCAGAACTGCGTGTAGAGCCGGCCGGGGTTGAACACGCCGTGCGGGTCGAAGCTGGCCTTGAGCCGCCGGTGGATGGCTGCGAGCGGCGCGCTCAGCGGGGCGAACGCGCCACAGGCCTTGTCCTGCACGCGGAACAGCGTGGCATGCCCGCCGACGGCAGCAACCGCGTCGCGCAGCGCAGCCGGCTCCATCGGCGTGACGACCCAGCGCTGGGCGCCGCCCCATTCGATGAGCTGCTCGCCGTGCAGCTTGAGCGCGGGCGCCGTGCTGGGCAGGCCCAGCCGCCACAGCCGGGCGCCGCCGGCCACCGCGCGCTCGGCGCCGACGAAGAACTCGTCGCTCTGGTCGCGCAGGCCGGTCCAGAACGGTGTGGCCATGTCGGCAGGGATGACATCGCCGCCGAGCTGGCGCGTGGCGGCCTCCACGGCAGCGCTCGCGCCGGCCAGCCGCAGCAGCAGCGCACCGTCCCACCAGGCGCTGGCCTCGATGGGCAGGGGTTGGCCGCCCCAGCGGTTGATGGCGGTCAGCGCGGCGGGCTGGTCGAACTCGAAGCGCAGCGTGGCCGTTGCCGCCGGCAGCGGCAGCACCTTCAGCGTGACCTCGGTGATGAGGCCTAACTGCCCCATCGACCCGGCCAGCGCACGGCTGACATCGAAGCCCGCGACGTTCTTCATGACGGTGCCGCCGAAGCTCAGCAACTCGCCGCGGCCATCGATGAGCACGGCGCCCAGCAGGTGGTCGCGCACCGAGCCCAACGCCGCCCGGGTGGGCCCCGAGAGGCCGGCCGCCACCATGCCGCCCACCGTGCCGCGGCCGCCGAATCGGGGCGGCTCGAAGGCCAGGCGCTGGCGCTGCTGCGCGAGCCGCTCTTCGAGGTCGGCCAGCGGCGTGCCGGCGAGTGCGCTGACGTACAGCTCGCTGGGTTCGTAGGCGGTGATGCCGTTCAGGCTCAGCGTGGACAGCGGGCTGCCCGACGGCGCCTCGCCATAGAAATCCTTGCTGCCATGGCCGGTGAAGCGCAGCGGTGCGCGGGCCTCGCGGATGAGGTGTTGCAGGTCGGCCAGGTTCAAAACCGTTCCAGCTCCGGAAAGGCGAGCAGCCCGCGCGTCACATGCATGCGGCCGTATTCGGCGCAGCGGTGCAGCGTCGGGATCTGCTTGCCGGGGTTGAGGGTGCCGGCAGGGTCGAACGCGTGCTTGAGCGCCAGCATCTGCTCGCGCTCTGCGTCGCTGAACTGCACGCACATCGAATTGAGCTTCTCGACGCCCACGCCGTGCTCGCCGGTCACGGTGCCGCCTAAAGCGACGCTGCGCTCCAGGATCTCGGCGCCGAACTGCTCGCAGCGGTGCAGCTGGTCGGGGTCGTTGGCGTCGAACAGGATCAGCGGGTGCAGATTGCCGTCGCCGGCATGGAAGACGTTGGCGCAGCGCAGGCCGTACTTCTGCTCCATCTGCTGGATGTCCAGCAGGATGGTGGCGAGGTGCTTGCGCGGGATGGTCGAGTCCATGCACATGTAGTCGGGGCTGATGCGGCCCGACGCCGGGAAGGCGTTCTTGCGGCCGCTCCAGAACTTCAGCCGCTGGGCCTCGCCGTCGCTGACCTGGCAGCGCGTGGCGCCGCTGGCCTGCAGCACGGCTTCCATGCGCTCGATTTCCTCGGCCACCTCCTCGGGCGTGCCGTCGCTCTCGCACAGCAGGATGGCCTCGGCGTCCAGGTCGTAGCCGGCATGGACGAAGTCTTCCACCGCCGCCGTCATCGGCTTGTCCATCATCTCCAGGCCGGCCGGGATGATGCCGGCCGCGATGATGGCGGCCACCGCGTCGCCGGCCTTGCGCACGTCATCGAAGCTGGCCATGACGCAGCGCGCCAGTTGCGGCTTGGGCACCAGCTTGACGGTCACCTCGGTGACGACGGCCAGCATGCCTTCGCTGCCGATGACCAGCGCCAGCAGGTCCAGCCCCGGTGCGTCCAGCGCCTCGCTGCCGAACTCCACCGGCTCGCCTGCGGCCGTGAAGCCACGCACGCGCAGCACGTTGTGCAGCGTCAGGCCGTATTTCAGGCAATGCACGCCGCCGGAGTTCTCGGCCACGTTGCCGCCGATGGTGCAGGCGATCTGGCTGCTGGGGTCGGGGGCGTAGTACAGGCCATGGGCTGCGGCGGCCTCGGAGATGGCGAGGTTGCGCACGCCGCATTGCACACGGGCAGTGCGGGCCAGCGGGTCGATGGACAGGATGCGGTTGAACCGGGCCAGGGCCAAGGTGAGCCCGGCCTCGTGTGGCATGGCGCCGCCGGACAGCCCGGTGCCGGCGCCGCGCGCGACGACGGGCACGCCCAGTGCGTGGCAGGCCTTCAGCACGGCGGCCACCTGCGCCTCGGTCTCGGGCAGCGCCACGGCCAGCGGCCGCTGGCGATAGGCGGTCAGCCCGTCGCATTCGTACGGCGTGGTCTGCTCGCTGTGGTGCAGCAGCGCGTGGGCCGGTAGCAGCGGCGCCAGGGCCGTCACCAGTTGCTGCAGGCGTGCGGCACGGTCAAGGCCAGAGGCGGGGAGGGAGGCATTCATCACTGCCGGTTCGGGGTCGTCCAACGCCCGGGCAACTGTAGCCGTAGCGCGGCAGCTTTCAGGCCACAGTTAAGGGGGTCAATCCAGCATGAACCAGTAACCAGGTTTGTCCAGCGGCGTTGCGGCCGGCAGCAGCGGGTTGCGCAGCACGATCTGCGCGCGCTGGCGCAGCCGGTGGCGGCGGATCAGGTCGCCGAAGTGTTGCTGGAACAGCCGGGCGAAGCTGCCGTCGGCCACCATCAGGTCCAGCCCGCGTTGCAGGTCGGCCGCGAGCGTGGGCCGGTCGCGTCGCACGAACAGATAGGACGCGGCCGGGTAGCGCAGCAGCACATGGGGCTCGATGACCAGGCCGTGGGCGATGCCGCTGTCGATCTCGCCATCGATCTCGAAGGCCGAGCGTGGAAAGTAGTCGATGCGCCCGGCGCGCAGCATGTCGAACAGCGCCGTGTACTGCTGCGATGTCGACACCTTCAAGCCGTTGGTGCGCAGGATCTCGGTGTCAGGCCAATCCTGGCCCTGGCCTGCCACGTAGGGGCGCAGGCCGCGCAGAGCTGTCACGTCTTTCCAGCGGTCCACATGTTCGGGCCGCACGAGGGCCAGCCGAAAGCCGATGAGGCCGCGCTCCACCGGCACGCGCACCGGCTGCAGCAGGGCCTCGCGCTCGACGCTGGTCATCGTCCAGGCCAGGTCCAGCCGGCCGGTGCCGTCTGCCAGTTCGCGCAGCACGCGGGCCTGCGTCATCGGCACGGTGGATTCGACGATGCCGTATGACGTGCCGCTGCGTTGCAGCGCCAGCCGCACGAGGTCTTCGTGATAGCGCCATTGCTGCTGGC
Organism: Pelomonas nitida; assembly: GCF_043555975.1. Taxonomy (NCBI): domain Bacteria; kingdom Pseudomonadati; phylum Pseudomonadota; class Betaproteobacteria; order Burkholderiales; family Sphaerotilaceae; genus Roseateles; species Pelomonas nitida. The sequence goes on from NZ_JBIGIA010000004.1 coordinate 112,015, forward strand.
CGGCAGCGTCGTGCAAGGGGTAGATCAGCGCCGGCTGGCGCGGTGTGGCGGCCACCGACGATCCGGCGCCGAGCACCAGCAGAGAAAGCAGTTGCCGCCGTTGCATGGCGGGTCGGGCAGGGCGTCAGGCCTTGCGCCGAGGAGAGGCAGGGCGTTTGCGTGCGGGTTTGGCGGGCGCGGGTGGTGCACTGCTGGCCGTGCCGGCCAGCCCCTTGGCGACGCCACCGACCATCGCGCCCGGCATGCTAGCGGCGCGCTTGAGCGTGTCGCTGGCCGCGTCGAAGCTCTGCTTGACGAGGCTGCCGGCCAACTGCTTGGCCGCATCGGTGGCCGTGTCCTTCATGGCCGAGGTGGCGAGTTGCGAGAACTGCTGGCTCAGGGCCGTCCACCACTGCGTCGGGTCGACGACGGCGGCAGCGGGTGGCACCACCGGCTTCGCGCCACTGGCCGTCTTGCCGGCTTTGTTGGTGACCTTGGCGGCGGTTCGCGCGGCCGGGCCGGTCGTGGCGCGGGGCGCTGCGGCTGCGGGCGCGGCTTGGGCTGGCGCCGGCGGCCAGATCGGCGCGTCGCCGGCGGTCGGCAGCTTGAGGCTGTCGCGCAGCTGGGTCAGCGGCACGTTCATCGTCTGCAGCGTCGACAGCGTCATGCGTTGCACCTCCAGGGCCTGGATGGTGGTCGCCAGCATGCGGGCGTTCTGCTCCAGCCAGAACTGCACAGTGCGCAGCTCCTCGATGCGTTTGCCCAGCTCCTCGGGGTTGAGTGTGGGCGCGACCCACTGCCCGATGCCCGGCAGCGCGGCGCCCGCGTTCTTGACGAGCCCCTGCAGGAAGTCAAAACCCGGCACGAATTTGGTGAAGCTGTTGTCGGTCATCGCGTCTCCTCTGCGCCAGCCGTGACCCCCATGCTACTGCCGTGGCGTCACCACCTCGACAGTGAAGCCCTGGCGAGCCAGCAGCAGCGGCAGCGCCTGCGGGCCGCTCATGTGCAGCGCACCCACGGCCACCAGCAGCCGCTGGCCCGCGCCGTGCAGCGCGACGATGCGGCTGGCGAGCGCCACGTTGCGGTCGTCGTTGAGCCGCTTGAACCAGGCGCGTTCGGCCGGCGTGTCGGCGCAGGCGCACCAGCGCGGGTAGTCGGCCAGCGTGCGCATGTCGCCGCGCGACCAGGCCTCGGCCAGCTTGCGCAGCGGTGCGCGGGTCTGGCCGGTCCGCAACTGGTGCAGGGCGCTGTCGACCATGGCCGGCACATCGGCCGTGGGTGGCGACAGTGCCTCCAGCTGCTCGGCCACGGTCTCCAGCGACTGCACGGGCCGGCTGTCTGCGCGGGCCCAGGCCAGCAGCATCAAGTCCTGGCCGAAGCCGGCGTCGAAGCCGTCGCGCCGGGCTTCGAGCAGCGTCAGCGTGCTGACCTGCAGCACCGCCGGCAGGCTGGTGAGCACGCCCGGCGGCAGGCAGGCCACGCGCGCCTGGGCTTCCACGCGTTGCGCCAGCGCGGTTGGCAGCGGCTCGGGCGTGCCGGCGGCCGTCAGCGCGGGGCCCACGTCGGCGGGGTCCAGTTCGACGGCCAGCACCTCGGTCTCGGCCCAGGCGCGGCGCAAGGCCGGGCCCGGGTAGGCCCAATCGGGCTTGCCCACATGCAGGCTGCCGAACAGATAGCTGCTGTGCCCGTCGCGGCTGATGCGCCACAGCGGCCCACGATCGGGGGCCTTGGCCGCCCAGGCGGCCTGCTGTGCCGCGCTGGGCAGCGCCGGCACCGGCGGGCAGGCGGCGTGTGCGTGGCCAAGCGTGAGCGTGAGCGTCAGCAGAAGGAGGAGGCGGCGGATCATTCTTTGGGGGTGACGCGGAGTTCGCCGGGCTTTTGCGAGAAGTGCAGACGGCCAAGCACGTCCATGCCGAGCAGGGGCGCGTCCAGGTGGGGCAGCACCGTGACAACCAGCTGCGTTGCGCTGACGCCGCCGTCGAGCGTGATGTCGGCTCGCGCCGCGAAGCCTTCGGCGATGCCGCCAGCCGTGCGGCTCTGCACGGCCCCGAGCGATGTCAGCCCGAGCCGCTCGGCCAGCGCCTGCGGCAGCGCCGTGGAGGTGGCGCCGGTGTCGACGAGGAAGTCCACGTCGACCTGGCCGACGCGGCCCGGCCAGTGGAAGTGGCCATCGGGGGCGCGTGTCAGCACGATGGTCTGGCCAGCCAGCTGGAACCGGCTGGCGTTGCGTTCACGCTCCCAGGCCTGGAAGCCGAGGAAGATCAGCAGGCCGATCAGCAACCAGATGGTCAGCAGCTTGAAGTTGGGGGGCAGGTCTTTGGAGGACATCCTCTACCGTAGGGGGGCAAGGGTTTGCGCGGGCATGAACGATAACCGCGAGCGACAAAATCCCCGGCATGAAGTCGATGCTGCCTCTCCTGGTCCTGGCCCACCTGCCGTTGGCGCAGGCGCAGACCGATTCGCTGGCGCCAGTCGCGTGGATGGCCGGTTGCTGGGCCGAGCAGGGCCGTGACCCGGGTTCGGTCGAGCAGTGGATGCCGCCGGCCGGCGGCCTCATGCTGGGCATGGCGCGCACGCTCAAAGGTGGCCGCGTGGTGGACTTCGAGTTCATGCAGATCCGCACCGGCAGCGACGGCAAGCTGATCTACATCGACCAGCCACAGGGCCGCGCGGCGACCGAATTCAAGTATGTGCGCCAGCCCGGCCAGAAAGACACCGAGGCCGTGTTCGAGAACCCGGCGCACGGCTTTCCGCAGCGCGTGGTCTACCGTCTGGCGTCGCCGGATCGGCTCGCGGCGCGCATCGAGGGCACGCTCAACGGCAAGGAGTTGAGTGTGGACAGCACGCTGCTGCGCACCACCTGCCCTTGAGCGTGAATGTGCCGGCGGCCGCCGCGGCAGGGGGCAGGCGCGCCGATTGCCCCAGCGACCGCAGCTGAGGCCTGGGCGTGGGTCGGCCGCAGCCTGCGGCGTTGCCCGCCTTCCGACCTGCGATGACAACGGCATGACCGCCAGGCCGACACCGGCCGGATGGGTCATGATGCGCCATGCCCTGGATGAAACGACTGTTCTCCACTGCCTGCTTGGGCCTGCTGCTCGTGCTGGCCGGCTGTTCCAGCCTGACGCTGGCCTACCAGCAATTGCCGCTGCTGGCCGGCCTGTGGGCGAACAGTTATCTCGATCTCGACAGCGACCAGCGCGCGAGGATGAAGGTGCAACTCCAGGCCTGGCAGGCCTGGCACCGCCGCGAGGAACTGCCGCACTGGCAGGCCTTGCTGCGCGAGGCGCAGGCGGCACTGGACGTTGGCTTCACGCGTGAGGCCTTGCTGTCGCTGGAGCGGGGCGCGCGGGCCAGCGTCGAGCGCAGCCTCGCGCATGCGGCACCGCTGGCCGAGCCGCTGCTGGCCAGCCTGCGGCCCGAGCAGTGGCAACACCTGCAGCAGGAGATGCAGGAGAACACGGCCGAGTGGCGCGAGCGCCATGCCGGCCGCAGCGGGCCGGGCGAGCGGGCCAAGCGTTATGCCACCAATCTGGAGCGTTGGCTGGGCGGCCTGGACCGAGCCACGCTGAAGCAGGCTCGTGCGGACGCCGAGGCCTGGCACTTCGACCTGCAGGCCATGGCACAGGGGCGGGTAACCCGCCAGGCGCGGACCGTCGACGCCTTGCGCGCGTGGGCGCGGCACGACCTGGCCGAGGGCAACGCGCTGCTGATGCAGAACCTGCTGCCGCTGCCGGCCGAGCAGGCCTACCGCGACGAGATCATCGCCAGCGTGCTGAAGCTGCTCAACGGCTTGAACGCCGAGCAGCGCGGCCATGTGCGCCAGCACTGGGGCGATTGGCAGCGGGACCTGCGCACGCTGCACGCCGACGGCTGAAGCCCGCTGGCGCGCGCCGTGCGGGCGCTGGCCCGCAGCGCGCCTCAGGCCCGCAGCGCGGCCACCGGCGACAGCCGCGCCGCACGGCGCGCCGGCACCCACACGGCCAGCTGGCCCAGCAACCACAGCGACGCCGCACCGGCCGGCAGGTAGAGCCAGGGCAGACGCGGCACCGCGTAGCTCTGCATCAGCAACTGGCTCAGTGCCATGGCGCCCACCGTGCCGATGGCGATGCCGGTGCTCGTCAGCAGCAGGTTCTCGAGCTGGAAGTAGCGGCGGATCTGGCCCTCGGTGGCGCCCAAAGCGCGGCGTGTGCCGATCATGCGCGTGCGCTGCTGCACCCAGAAGCTGGCCAGCCCGACGATGCCCATGGCCGTGACGAGCAGCAGCGCCACGCAGACGCCCCCCATCAGCCAGGCCATCGCGCGGTCCTGGGCGTAGAACTCGTCGCGCATCTGCGTCAGCGGGCGGGCCTGCGTGACGACGCGGCTGCGGTCGGCCTGCTCCAGTGCGGCGGTGGCGGCCTTGATCTGCGCGTCCAGCTGGCCCGGTTCGGCGCGGATGATGTAGGACCCGCCGCCGCGCAGCGGCAGGATCATCGCCGCGCCGCCGCCCTCGCCGCGCGCGCGGTGCATCTGCGTGTGCGTCAGGGTGTCGACGACGCCGATGATGGTCGACGCCGCACTGCCGAACACGTAGACCGTTTTGCCCAGCGCCGACTGGCCGGGGAACAGCTTGTCGGCCATGACCTTGTTGACGATGAGCAGGCCGATCTTGGGGTCGGGGGTGTTGAAGGCCTGGTAGTTGTCGAGGATCTCGTCGGGCGTGAAGTTGCGGCCCTCGAGCAGCTTGAGCCCGAAGGTCGGCAGCATCTGATCGTCGGAGGAGTACTGCGCCGCTCCGATGCGCAGGCCTTTGCTGTCGGGGTCCAGCGAGACGCTGCTGTTGTTGCTGTTGCCGCCGAAGACGATCTGGTTGGCCACCGTCGCCGCCTTGATGCCGGGCAGCGCGCGCAGGTTGGCGAGGTCCTCGGCGACGATGCTGCCGGTGCGCTCGGGCGGCTGCGGCTTGCTGCCGCGCAGCGTCAGCACGGCGATCTCGGATTCGACCAGGCCGGAGCTGGCGCCGAGCGCGTCGACGCGGGTCTGGATCAGGTGCAGCGCGTTGGTGACGATGGCGCAGGACAGCGCCACTTCCAACACGATCAGGCCGGCCGCGATCTTGTGGCGGCGCAGCGTGGAGAGGATGGGCATGAGGTCGGTGAACATCGTCATGTCAGGTATGGATTGCGTTGGCGGGCCGGGCGCCGGGCTGGGCGAGGGGCTGCGGCACTACTGCACCTTCAACTGAACGGCGGGGGGAATGAGTGCGGCGCGCCAGGCGGGCAGCAGCCCGGCCAGCAGGCTGGCCAGCAGCGCCAGGCCCAGCGTCAGGGCCAGCATGCTGGCGTCCAGCTGGGCCAGGCGGGCGTAGTCGCTGGGGCTCTGGCGCACCAGCCACAGGCCCGCCTGCGCGAACATCAGCCCCAGCAGCGCGCCGGCCATGCCGAGCAGGCCCGCCTCGACGACGAACTGCCGGAAGATGTCGCCGCGCGTCGCACCGAGCGCGCGGCGCACACCGATCTCGCCGCCACGGCGCAAGGTCTTGGCCAGCAGCAGGCCCACCATGTTCACGACGCACACCGCCAGGAAGCCGAAGGCCAGCCAGGTCTGCAGGCGCACGTCGGCGGGCAGCACCCGTTGCGCGCCCAGCCAGTCCATCACGTTGCGCAGGCGCACGTTGGTCGGGCGCTCGAAGCGGCCGGCCTTGCGCTGGGTTTCGGAGTAAGCGACGAGGTAGTCGCGGTAGGCCGCGGCATCTTCCGGCCTGGTGAACTCCACCCAGTACTGCACCCATGCGCAACTGGCGGCCATGTCCAGCGAGCTGCCGCCGTTGGCGCCCTTGGCCCAGCAGTCCATGCTGCCCCAGTGGCCCATCTTCAGTGCCATGGCCGTCGAGAACGGCAGGTAGAAGTCCTCGGTCTCGGTGTAGCTGCCCAGCGTCAGGTCCCAGAAGTGCGGCAACACCTTCCACGGCTTGAGCACGCCGATGATGCGCAGCGGCTGGCCGCGCACGATGACCTCACGGCCCACGCTGTTGATGCCGCCGAACAGTTTCTCGTTCAGGGCCGACGAGATCACGGCCACGCGCGCCTCGCCTTCGTCGTCGGCAGCGCTCCAGCCGCCGCCGTGCTGCCAGGGCGCGTCGAACATCGCGAAGAAGTCGGCCGAGGTCATGCGCACGCTGGAGAAGATGGGCTTGATCTGCGCGTCGGGCAATGACACCGAGGTGTTGAAGCCGCTGGACATGACCTGGCGCATGGCCTTCTTCTCGCGCAGCAGCGTGGTGGCGTCGAAGCGGGTCAGGTCGAACGTGGGCTCTTCGCCCGCCTTCCAGCCGATCAGGGAGCCAGCATCCAGCTGCACGTTGAACAGCCGCGCGCTCTTGGCGGGAATGGGGTCGCCGGACAGCACGTGGTAGACGGTCAGCGTCGTCATGCAGGCGCCGATGCCCAGGGCCAGCGCCAGCACCATCAGGGCGCTCAGCCCCTTGGAGGCGCGGGCGCTGCGGGCGGCGAGTTCGAGGTAGTGGAGAAACATCAGCGGCTTTCGAGAAGAGCGTTGACGGTGGCCAGCTCGGCGTCGCCCAGCGAGCCGGCGGCTAGGTGCAGGGCCAGTAGTGCAAGCACGTGGCGGTGGCGCGCGTTGGTCTGCGCGTTCTGCGCGCTGGCCAGGGTCTGGATGGCCAGCAGCAGGTCAGTGATGGAGCGGGTGCCCAGCGTCAGGCCGGTGCGCGTGGCGTTCAGCGAACGCTCGGCGGCCTCGACGGCGGCCTGCGTGGCGCGCAACTGCGTGTCACCCTGGCTGACGGCCAGGTGCTCGGCGCGCACCTCGCGCAGCACGGCGCGGCGGCCGGCTTCTAGCTGCTCCTGCGCGGCGGCGCGCTGGAAGCCGGCGCGGTCGGCCGCGGCGGCGGTCGCCCCACCGGCAAACAGCGGCACGGTCAGGCGCAGTGCCACCTGCGTCGGCGTGCGGCTGGCGTCGAAGGCGGACACGCCGTCGCCGCGCTGGCGCGTCGTGTCCACGCCCAGGCTCAGCGTCGGCAGATGACCGGCGCGTGCAGACGAGATGCGCTGCTCGCTGGCCCGCACGTCCAGCTGCAGTGCGCGCAGTTCGGGGTTGCCTTGCAGCGCACGTTCGGCCCAGGCGTCGGCGGCGTCGGGCAGCGGTTGCGCGGTCAGCGCCTGGCCGAGCGGCTGCAGCGCCGGGACTGCAGCGCCGGTCAGCTGGGCCAGCGCCTCGCGGGCATCGGCCAGGGCAGCCTCGGCCGACAGCGTGCCGGTGCGGGCCAGCTCGCGGTAGGCGCTCGACTGGTCGGCCTCGACCTGGGCCGACAGCCCGGCCTTGAAGCGCGTGTTCGCCTCGCTGACCTGGCGCGCGAAGGCGTCTTCGTTGGCTCGTGCGGTGACGAGCTGGGCCTGGGCGGACAACAGGCCGAAATAGGCGGTGGCCACCCGCAGCCGCGCGGCTTGCTCGGCGGCGGTGAGCCGGGCGGCCTGCGCCGAGGCATCGCTGCGGCTGGCGTCCCAGGTGCGCAGGGCGGCGAGGTCCACGAGCGGCTGGCTCAGGCTGCTGGTGGTGGTGTTCCAGCGCGTGCCGCCGGTCTCGCGCAGCTCGTTGCGCTGCAGCTGCCACTGCGGCAGCAAGGCGGCGCGCGACTCGCGGGCTGCCGCCTCCTGCGCGCTGCTCAGCGCAGCGGCCTGGCGCAATGTCGGGTCGGCCGCGCGCGCCTGGGCCCAGACCTGCAGCAGGTCGTCGGCGTGGGCTGTCGCTGCCGTGCACAGTGCGAGCACGAGCGCCATGAATTTCGCGGGCCGAGCGCCGGGCCGCTCCCAAGCCGGCCCGCTCAGGCGATGTGCTGGCGGCTCAACGCCGCCAGCATCGCCGTCCCCGCGGGGGACCGGCCAAGGTACTCCTTGGACGAGGGGCTTCATTTATGCGGCCAGCTCCGCCGTCAGGTCGACGACCTGCCCGTCGATGACGTGGACATTGCGCTGCGCGCGGGCGGCCAGTTGCGGGTCGTGCGTGACCATGACGATGGTGGCGCCGTCGCGGTTGAGCTCCTCCAGCAGCTCCATGACGCTGCGGGCCATCGTGCTGTCGAGGTTGCCGGTGGGCTCGTCGGCCAGCAGCAGGCGCGGCTCGCCGGCCAGCGCACGGGCGATGGCCACGCGCTGCTGCTGGCCGCCGGACAGCTCCGCCGGGTAGTGCTTGCCGCGCGCGGACAGGCCCACGCGCGCCAGCGCCTCGGCGGCGCGCTTGCGGCGCTCGGCAGCGCCGAACCCGCGGTAGCGCAGCGGCACCTCGATGTTGTCGAGCACGTTGAGGTCGGGGATCAGGTTGAAGGCCTGGAAGATGAAGCCGATCTTCTGGTTGCGGATGCGCGAACGTTCGCCGTCGCCCATGCGGCTGACGTCGATGCCGTCCAGCGTGTAGGTGCCGCCGCTGAAGGCCTCCAGCAGGCCGGCGATGGTCAGGAATGTCGTCTTGCCGGAGCCGGACGGGCCGGTCACGGCGACGAACTCGCCTTCCTTGACGGTCAGGTTGAAGTCGCGCAGCGCGTAGGTCTCGACCATCTCGGTGCGATAGACCTTCTGCAGTTTTTCCATTTGGAGCATGGTGGGTGTCCTGTTCACCGAGGTGTGGCTTGGGAGGAAGTTGGGCGCGTGAGCCGCACTTGTTTCGTGCCCAGTGAGGTGCCGGGAGTCCGCCCCGGCGGGCGGGTAACTTTTCTCTGTCTTGCCAGAGAAAAGTCACCAAAAGAGAGGCGCTGAACCGCAAGCCGTCCCGACGTCGCCAGGAGAAGCGCGCGAAAACGACCGGTGTCACTGCGGGCAGACGCGAGCCGCTGCGCTCTCGCGGCTGTCCCTGTGGCGAGCACCACATATCGCAGCTTCACGCCCGTTAACGCCGGCTGCACGCCGGGCTCACCAGCCAATGCCGCGTCGCTGGGGCGACGGCACGAGCAGTCGTGCTCGACCGCGCCGCCCGAGCGGCGCTGTCTTGGGTTTGCCTCTCGTGAGCACGGCGTGCAGCCGCGCGTTAGGCGGGGTGCCGTGGCGATAGATGATGCTGGTGACAAGGACAGCCGCGAGAGCGCAGCGGTTCGCGTGTGGGCGCCATCCATGGCCAAACCCATCAACCCACTGGCGTGCGGATTCAGGGCCTCTTCTTTGGTGACTTTCTTCTGGCTCCGCAGAAGAAAGTTACCCCGCCGCCGGGCGGGACTCCCGGCGATCGCCCGATGAGCAGCAGATTTCGAGAAGCCATCCATCAGCAACCTCAATCCGCCATCAGGACGCGGTCTGCGCCCTTGAAGTTGTCCGAGCCGGAGATGACCACCCGGTCGCCGGCCGCGAGGCCTGACAGCACCTCCACCCGGTCCAGCGAGCGTGCGCCCAGCTTCACGGCCATCTTCTCGGCGACACCGCCGCGCACCACATAGGCATAGCTGCCGCCGCTTTCGTCGACGAAGCTGCCGCGCGCCACGCCCAGCACCTTGTCCCGCTTGTCCAGCAGCACGCGTACCGACAGGCGCTGGTTCTGGCGCAGCTGCTCGGGCTGGCGGCCGTCGAAACGCAGCCGTGCGCTGACCTCGCCGTTGACGACCTCGGGCGACACCGAGCTGACCAGGCCGGCCCAGTGCTGCCCGTTGCCGCTGATTTCGCCCGGCATGCCCGGCTGCAATTCGCGCGCGAAGCTCTCGGCGACCTGCATCTGCACCTCCAGTGCCGAGAGGTCGATGACCGACAGCAGCCTGGCGTCGCGGGCGACGTTGGTGCGGTCGGCGATGAAGAGCTGGCCCACCTGGCCATCCACCGGCGAGCGCACGTTCAGCTCGGCCACCTGGCGCTGCAGCTCCGCCACCAGCAGCTGCTGGCGGGCGAGGGCGCTCTGCTTGGCCTGTACGTCGAGCTTCAGGCTGTCGGTCTTCAGGCCGCGCAGGTCGCGCGCCTGGTCCAGCGCCAGCGTGGCCTTGGCGAGGGCGTCCTGCGCGCGCTCGACCTGCATGCGCGCCGTGGCGCCGGCCTCGAAAGCCTGCGTCTGGCGGGCCAGGTCGTTCTGCGCGGTCTGCTGGTCGATGCGGGCGTTTTCAAACGCGCTCTGCAGCGCCGCGGCCTGCTGGCGTGCCTCCACCTCGGCGCGGGCGAGGTCGGCCCGCAGCGCGTCGACGTTGCTGCGCTCCTGCGCGAGGCGGTTGGTCAGTTCGGGCGAATCGATGGTGGCCAGCACCTGGCCCTGCTTGACCGGGTCGCCCGCCTTCACGGCCAGCGTCGCCGTGCCGGCGCCCTGGGCGAACAGCGTCGGGCTCTGCGCCGCGACGACGCGCCCCTCGCCGGCCACGTCGCGCGTCAGCGGCGCGTAGTCGACGGTGGCGATGCTCAGCCGCGCGGTGCTGACGGCGGCATCGGTGGACAGCGCCTGCCGCAGCCGGCCACCCATGGTCAACGCGAGGACCGCGGCGATGACGGCGCCGCCGGCCAGCAGCCAGGGCCAGCGCTTGGGGCGGGTGAGGAGCGGCCGGTCTTGCTCGGAGGTGTCGCGAAAGCGGGTGTTCATACCCGGTCATTTCGCAAGCCACGTGCCAGCGCAGCGGGCCAGGCAAATCAAGCACTTGGCGATGCGCGGGCTGTCCGCGGACAGTGGCGGACAGTCCGAACGCCGCCGTGAACGGACAGGCGTCGGCGCTCGGCGCCTGCGTCGAGACCGCGTTGGAATGCGAAATATCACCGCTCGACGCGTGGGAGCTCCAACGGCTTGACCGAGCGCAAACGATGCGCGGATGCCGCTCCTAGCATCGCGCGCCTTCTCTGTCTCCGTGTCATTCCGTCATGCCGAATCCCGATGCCGCCGTGCTGCGGCAGCCCAGCTCACCGCGCCAAGTCCTGCCACTGATCGCCGCGCGCGACGGCTTCTTCGCTCACCACGGCCTGTGGGCGCCGGGTGTGCGGCTGTTTCGGAACCTGCAGTTCGGCGCCAAGGCGCTGTTGATCTCCGCGACCTTCGTGCTGCCGGTTGTGGCGCTGCTGGGCTGGCTGATCGTCAGCCAGGCCGATGCGCAGATGCGTGAGCGTCAGGGCGCACTGCGCCAGCATGTGGAGATCGCGCACGGCGTGCTGGCCTGGGCGCAGGGCCTGGAAGCCGGCGGCCTGCCACGCGAGGACGCGCAGGCGCGGGCCCGCGAGATGATCGGCCGGCTGCGCTACGAGGGCCGCGAGTATTTCTGGATCAACGACATGCAAAGTCGCATCGTCATGCATCCGGTCAAGCCCGAGCTGGACGGCAAGGACGGCAGCGGCATCGTCGACCCCAACGGCGTGGCCTTGTTCAAGGCCTGTGTCGATGAGGTGCGGCGCCATGGTCAGGGCTTCGTGGCCTATCAGTGGCCCAAGCCGGGCCAGCAGCAGCCGGTCGACAAGATCTCCTACGTGAAAGGCTTCGAGCCCTGGGGCTGGGTGATTGGCTCGGGGCTGTATGTGGACGACCTGCGCGACGCGAAGCTGGCGGCGATGCGCGGCGTGGCGGCCGTGCTGGCCGTCGTGCTGGCGGTGGCGGGCTACCTGTTCCTGAGCTTCTACAAGGTCATGGAGGGCGGCCTGAACGAGACCCGCCGGCACCTGCGCGCGATGACCGGCGGCGACCTGACCACGAGTCCGTCGCCCTGGGGCCGTGACGAGGCAGCGGTGCTGATGCGCGAGCTCGCGGCCATGCAGGAGTCGCTGCGTCGGATGGTGCGGCGCGTGCGCGGGGCCAGCGAGGAGATCATGCATTCGAGCGACGAGATCGCGACCGGCGCGATGGACCTGTCGGCCCGCACGGAACAGACCGCCGCCAACATCGAGGAGTCGGCCGCGTCGATGGAGCAGATCTCGGTGACGGTGGCGACGAGCGCGGAGCACACCGCCGAGGCGTCGCGCATGGCGCGCTTGAATGCCGAGACGGCCGCAGAGGGCGGGCGTGTCATGCATGAGGTGGTGCAGACGATGGACGGCATCCGCTCGGCGTCGTCGCGGATTGCCGAGATCATCACGACGATCGACGGCATCTCGTTCCAGACCAACATCCTCGCGCTCAACGCTGCGGTCGAGGCCGCTCGCGCGGGCGAGCAAGGGCGCGGCTTCGCCGTCGTGGCGGGAGAAGTGCGCATGCTGGCCCAGCGCAGCACCGAGGCGGCGCGGGAGATCAAGACGCTGATTGGCCGCAGCGTGGAGCAGGTGGAGATCGGCGCCACCATCGTGCACCGTGCTGGCGGCACGATCGAGCAGATCGTCGACGGCTCCAAGCGGGTCGATCAACTGCTGGGTGAGGTGGCGCGCGCGGCGCGCGAGGAGAGCCAGGGCATCGAGCAGATCGGGCAGGCGGTGCAGGAACTCGATCGCGCCACGCAGCAGAACGCCGCGCTCGTCGAGCAGACGGCGGCGGCGGCCACGTCGATGAAGTCACAGGCCGACAGCCTGGTGGCGGAGGTCGCGCGGTTTTCCCTGCCGGCTGCGATGAGCGATTGACCGGCAAGGCGCCGGGGTGAGAGGCGGGGGCGCTAGCCCAGCCAGCGCGTCAGCTGCTGGAGCGTGGCGGCCACGTCCAAGGGCTTGGACCAGTAGCCGTCGAATCCGCCGCGCTGGGCCAGGTCGGCGGCCACGCTGTCGGGTTCGGCGGTGACCAGCACCGCCGGCACGCCGGGGGCCAGCCCGTTGGCGCGCAGCTCGACGAGCAGGGCGTCCCCGTGGGCATCCGGCAGATGCATGTCGCACAGCAGCAGGTCCACCCGGTGCTCGGCGACGAAGCGCCGGGCCTCGGCGCCGGTGCCGGCCACGTGCAGCTGATAGGCCGGGCGCAGCTCGAAGATGCCTTGCATCAGCATGGCGTTGACCTCGTCGTCCTCGACGTAGAGCGCCAGGGGCATCGTCATGCTCCTCGACGCCGCGGCTGCACGCCGGGCGCGCCAGGCGCCAGTGGTGGGGGGGGACGAAGCATGGTCATGTCGGACAAGGCAGGGCGGCAGGCTTGCATTATCAAATTCAACGAATGTGACCGTTGTAAAGCCTGCGTAAACCCAACTCCGCCACTGCGGATTTGCTGGATATGGCGCTTGTGGTTCGCATCACCGGCGCCGCTGCGCGCCCAGCTGTGACAGGCCCTGGGCCAGCGCTGGCCAGCCGGGGTCGACATGGCCTTGAGCGCCGGCGTCCTCGATGGCGCGCGCCCGGGCCGCCAAGTCAGGGTGGCCAATCAGCTCCAGCACCGCTTTGAGCCCGTGGGCCACGCGGCGCAGCGTGGCCGCATCCCCCCCGGAGTAGGCGGCGTCTCCCTGGGCCAGATCGTCGGAGAAGCGGCTGATGCAGCCGGCGCGAAAACTCTCGAACAAGGCGCGGTCGCCGCCGAAATGGCGCTGGACCGGATCGTCCGCTGCGGGCGGCGGCGGCAGGGAGGGCGTCTGGCCCAGCAATTCGGCCACGGTGTCCAGCAATTCGATGAGGCCCACCGGCTTGCGCAGCGTGCGCGCCACGCCGCGGGCAGCCAGCGCGGCACGCCGGTTCTCCTGCAGGCCGGCGCTGAAGACCACCCAGCGCGGCGCACCGTCGGCTTCGGCAAAGCCCTCGGTCAGCAGCGTCTCGGCCGAGCCGTCCGGCAGCATCAGATCGCTGATGACCAGGTGCCAGCCGCCCGGCTGCAAGGCCTGGCGTGCACCGGCCAGTGTGCGCACGACGTTGAACTCGATGCGGGGCAGCGCGGGTGCGTGGCCCGGCAGTTCCTCCAGCGCCAGCTCGACGAAGCGTGCAATCGAGGCGTCGTCCTCGATCAGCAGCAGCCGCGCAGTCATGGGATGGGGGCTGCGTGATCAGGCGGCGAAGGCGGCCGCGGCTTCGGCCAGCAGCCGTGGCAGCTGCGTGACCAGCTCGGTCTTGTGCACGACCGGTACGCCTTCGAGGGCGAACTGGTAGGGCGCGCGCTGGGCCTCGTCCAGCGCCGTGATCACCAGCAGCCGGCTGCGTGCGAACTGCGGGTGGGAGCGCAGGCTGGTGATGAGGGCTGCGCCATCGATGCCGGGCAGCAGGATGTCGATGAGCAGCACGTCGGGCTCCAGCCGGCCCGCCAGCGCAAGGCCGGCGATGCCGTCGGAGGCGATGTGCAACTCGGCCTCGGGCAGCTCGCGCTTCACGACGAGGCTGATGAGGTTCTGGAAGTGGACGGAGTCTTCGATGAGCAGCAGCGTCATCGGCCGCCCAGGGGTTGCGAGCCTGGGCTGGGCCGGCGTGGGTGCCGTGGCCGTTGCGCTGCCGCCACGGTTCGCCAGCCAGGCGTCAAGGGAACTGCGCAGGATACGGCGGTGGCCCCCTGGTGTTTTCCAGGCCTGCAGCTCGCCGCGATCCACCATCAACTGGACGGAACGTACGGCCATGCCCAGGCGCTGGGCGGCTTCGGTCGTGGAACAGGTGTCCGGAACATTGGAGTTGGCATTCACGCGGGACATTTTGCCGAATTCCGGGGCTGGCGCACAGTTGTGCATATTTGATAAAAACGAGCTCAATCGATAATGATCACAACAGCAGGAGACACACCATGCCGTCCATCCTTATCCCCGCCCCACTTGCGCCCACCACGAGCAGCCCCAGTGCCGCGCTGCCGCCGCGCCGTGGTGCCGCGGGCGGCCGGGCTCATGCGCAGGCGCGCAGCCAGCGCGTGCGGTTGGGGCATTTGTCGGAGCTGCTGGCTTGCCGGCTGGGGCTGGATGCAGAGACTGCCCAACTGCTGCGGCTGGCCGCACCGTTGTTCGACGTTGCCGAGTCGGACCTGACGACCGCGTTCGAGCCGTGGTGGCCACTGACGACCGGCGAGGAGCGCCGCCGTCGTGAGGCCCAGTCCGAGCGTGAGGCTGCGCTGGTGGGGGGCTCGCGGCTGCCGCTGTTCGCCTTGGCTGCCGAGATCGCCCTTCACTATCGCGAGCGCTGGGACGGCAACGGTTACCCCCAGGGGCTGAGCGGCAAGGCCATTCCCTTGTCGGCCCGCATCGTCGCGGTGGTGGACTACTTCGACGCGCTGACCAAGCGGCGCCGCTACCGCCCGGCGCGGGCGGACGACCTCGGCCTCGCGATGCTGGCTGAACAGGCGGGTACGGCGTTCGACCCCGAGATCGTCTCGGCCTTCATCAACCATGCGCCGGAACTCATCGCGCTGCGCGATCGTCTCGACGACATGGGTTTGGCGGCGGCGCTGGACCAGGACGGCTGACGTCACGTCAGTCGTGCAAGGCCGACAGGAACTGCTGCAGTTCCGGCGTGCGGGGGTTGTTGAACAGCTCACCCGGCGGGCCGATCTCGTGCACGCGGCCCTGGTGCATGAAGATGACGCGGTCGGCCACCTTGCGGGCGAAGTTCATCTCGTGCGTGACCATCAGCAGCGTCATGCCTTCCTCGGCCAGCGCCTCGACGACGCGCAGCACCTCGCCCACCAGCTCCGGGTCCAGCGCCGAGGTGATCTCGTCGCACAGCAGCACCGCCGGCTCCATGGCCAGCGCCCGCGCGATCGCCACACGTTGCTGCTGGCCGCCTGAGAGCTGGTCGGGCATGGCGTTGAACTTGTCGGCCAGCCCCACGCGGTTGAGCAGCTTGGTTGCCTGCTCGGCGGCCTGGTTGGGGCTGCGCTGCTTCACGAGCGTGGGGGCCAGCATCACGTTGCGCCCGACGCTGAGGTGAGGGAACAGGTTGAAGCCCTGGAAGATCATGCCCACCTGCTGCCGCAGTGCGCGCATGGCCATCGCGCTGTCATGCAGCAGCGGCCGGCCATTGACGGTCAGTGAACCGTCCTGGAACTGTTCCAGCCCGTTCACGCAGCGCAGCAGCGTGCTCTTGCCCGAGCCGCTCTTGCCGATGATGGCGATGACCTCGCCGCGCTTCACGTCCAGGTCGATGCCCTTGAGCACCTCGTTAGCTCCGTAGGACTTGCGCAGCGCGGTGATGCGCACGATGGGGTCGGCGAGGGCTTCAGCGGACATGAGACTTGCCTTCGAGATGTTGGGCGAACAGGCTGATGGGGAAGCACAGCGCGAAATACAGCAGCGCCACGCAGCCGAAGACGAGGAAGGGCTTGAAGCTGGCGTTGGCGATCATGCTGCCGGCCTTGGTCAGCTCCACGAAGCCGATGACCGACGCGAGCGCCGTGCCCTTGATGACCTGCACGAGGAAGCCCACCGTCGGCGCGATGGCCAGCCGGCCGGCCTGCGGCAGGATGACGTGGCGCAGCTGCTCGCCGAAGGACAGCGCCAGGCTGCGTGCGGCCTCCCACTGGCCGCGCGGCACGGCGTCCACGCAGCCGCGCCAGATCTCGACGAGATAGGCGCTGGTGTAGAGCGTCAGCGCCAGCGCGGCGGCCGCCCAGGCCGAGACGTCCAGCCCCAGCAGCGCCAGGCCGAAGTAGGCGAGGAAGAGCTGCATCAGCAGCGGCGTGCCCTGGAACAGCTGCACATACCAGCCGATGACGCGGCGTGTGCGCGAACCCAGCCCCAGGCGCAGCGTCAGCAGCAGGGCGCCGACGAGGCCGCCGCCGATGAAGGCGATCAGCGACAGCGCCACCGTCCAGCGCAGCGCCAGCAACAGGTTGCGGACGATGTCCCACAGCGTGAACTCAATCATGGCTGGGTTCCTCCGCCGAAGACGAAGCGCGGGCCCGCCCACATCAGCAGCCGGCGCGCGGCGATGGCGAGCGCCAGGTAGGCCAGCGTGGCGATGATGAAAGCCTCGAACGCGCGGAAGTTGCGGCTCTGGATCAGGTTGGCGGCGTAGCTGAGCTCTTCGGTGGAGATCTGCCCGCAGACGGCCGAACCCAGCATGACGATGATGATCTGGCTCGTCAGCGCCGGCCACACGCGTTGCAGCGCCGGCGGCAGCACGACGCGCGTGAACACCTGCACCGGGCTCAGCGCCAGGCTCTGCGCCGCCTCCCACTGGCCGCGCGGCGTGGCCTGGATGCCGGCGCGCAGGATCTCGCAGCCGTAAGCGCCCAGATTGAGCGTCATCGCGATCAACGACGCCGCCTCGGGCGACATCTTCACGCCCAGCGCGGGCAGGCCGAAGAAGATGAAGAACAGCTGCACGATGAAGGGCGTGTTGCGCAGCAGCTCGACGTAGACACCCAAGCCGCGGCGCAGCCAGGCCGGCCCGCAGGCGCGCGACCAGGCGGCCAGCGTCGCGATCAGCAGGCCCAGCGGCGTGGCGATGAGCGTGAGCCCCAGCGTCCACGCCAGCCCCTTCAGCAGCAGCGGCCATTCGGCCAGCACGGCGATGAAATCAAACTGAATCATGCGTAGACCCTTGATTCGAGTTGCCCGATGCCTTCAGCCGGGCCGCAGGCCACGGCGCCCCCTCGAAGGGGGCCGGCGAAGCCGGCAGGGGATGGGCTCACAACGGCAGATCACCCGTGCCGCGGCCCAGCCACTTCTTGGACAGCGCCTCCAGCTCGCCGGCCGCCTTGGCCGCCGCGATGATGGCGTTGACCTTGGCCAGCAGCGCGTCCTCGCCCTTGGCCACGCCCACAAAGCAGGGGCTGTCCTTGAGCAGCAGCTTGTATTCGGTGTTCAGCTCGGGCTTGCGCTGCATCAGGTTGCCGGCGACGGCGGCGCTGGTGGCCAGCACCTGGGTCTGGCCGGCCGCGAAGGCGGCGATGGTGGCGTTGTTGTCCTCGAAGCGCTTGAACTCCAGCGTCGGCGGCGCCACCTTGCCCAGCTCCTGGTCTTCCATCGCGCCGCGCGTGACGGCGACGCTCTTGCCGGCCAGGTCGGCCCAGCTCTTGACGGGCAAGCTCTTGGCCGCGAACACGGCCTGGAAGAACGGCGCGTAGGCGGCGCTGAAGTTGATGACCTTCTCGCGCTCCGGGTTCTTGCCCAGCGTGGAGATGACGAGGTCGGCCTTCTTGGTCTGCAGGTAGGGGATGCGGTTGGCGCTGGTCACCGGCACCAGCTCCACCTTCGCGCCCAGCTTGGCGGCGATGAGTTCGGCCATGGCGACGTCCAGGCCTTGCGGCTTCATGTCGGGGCCGACGAAACCGTAGGGCGGGTAGTCGGTCGGGATGGCGATCTTGATCGTCTTGCTCTTCGTGATCGCGTCCAGCGCGGTCTGGGCCTGGGCACCGAGGGCCAGCAGGCCGAGGCCGGCGGCGATCAGCAGGCGGCGGGGGAACGACGGGGTCATAGCAAGGCTCCTAGATAGGCCGGGTCGGCAGGTACATCGGGGTGAGTGGAGGGCAGCGGCGCGAGCGCCTCGCGCAGCTGCTGCAGCGGGTCGTCGTCGGCGGGCAGGCGCAGCGCGGCCTGCACGCTGGCCAGGTGCTGCGCCATCAGCGCCTCGGCGCGGGCGCTGTCGCCGTCGGCCAGTGCGCTGACGATGGCGACATGCTCCTGGCAGGACAGCGCCGCATCGTGGGAGGACTGGTAGCGCATCGCGATCAGCGTCGTGCGCGCCGTGAAGTCGCGCAGCGTGTCGGCCAGCAGGCCATTGCCCAGGCACTCGGCCAGGCAGACGTGGAAGTCCCCGAGCAGGAAGCTGCGCGTGCCGACGTCGCTGCCCTGCAGCGCTGCCTGCTCCTGCTGCAGATGTTGTTGCAGCCGCGCGATGGCCTCGGCCGGCAGCCGGCCCTGGCCGCGGATCAGCCCCAGCTCGATGACGCGGCGGGCCTCGAAGGCCTCGCGGACTTCGTCGGGCGTCGGCGCGATCAGATACCAGCCGCGCCGTGCGCTGACGGTGACGATGCCGCGCGCCGCCAGCCGCGTCAGCGCCTCTCGGACGATGGTGCGGCTGCAGTCGAACAGCATCGCGAGCTGCTGCTCGCCCAGGCGCGCGCCGGGGGCGAGCTTCTGCGCGAGCACCGCTTCGACGATGCGCTGGCTGATGTCGGTGGCCGAGATGCCCATGACGGCTGCATCGCAGCTTTCATGCCAGCGTTCATCTGTCTTGTATGCAAGCGCGGTGCACAAAACCGGGACGATCTGTCGACGGGGCGCACTGCTGCGGTGCCGAGTAGCCCCAACCCGAGTCGGGGCGTGTGGGATCGGCTACACCTGGCATCCCGTCAGCCCCCCCCCTCGAGGACCATCACCATGGATTTGCAACTGAAGAATCGTCTGGCGCTCGTGTCCGGCAGCACGGCCGGCATCGGCTTCGCCATCGCGCAATCGCTCGCCGCCGAGGGCGCGCGTGTCATCGTCAACGGCCGTCAGCAGCCGGCCGTCGACGCGGCCGTCGCCGCCATTGCGGCCGCCACGGGCAACAAGCCGCTGGGCTTTGCCGGCGATCTGAGTGTGGCGGAGGTGGCCGAAGCGCTGGTGCGCCAGCACCCCGGCATCGAGATCCTCGTCAACAACCTCGGCATCTTCGAGGCCAAGGCCTTCGAGGACATCCCTGACGCTGACTGGCAGCGTTTCTTCGACGTCAACGTGCTGAGTGGCGTGCGCCTGGCGCGGCTGGTGCTGCCGGCGATGAAGGCGGCCAACTGGGGCCGCATCGTCTTCATCTCCAGCGAAAGCGGCGTGCAGATCCCGGCCGAGATGGTTCACTACGGCATCACCAAGACCGCCCAGCTGGCCGTGTCACGCGGCCTGGCCGAGTCGCTGGCCGGCACGGGCATCACCGTCAACAGCGTGCTGCCCGGCCCGACGCGCTCGCGGGGTGTCAACGACTTCGTCGGCCAGATGGCCGAGGCTGGCGGCAAGAGCTTCGCGCAGGTCGAGAAGGAGTTCTTCGAGACGGTGCGGCCCACGTCGCTGATCAAGCGCTTTTCCACGCCCGAGGAAGTCGCCGCGATGGTGACCTATGTCGTCAGTGGTCTCGCATCGGCCACCACCGGTGCGGCGTTGCGCGTCGATGGCGGCACGACGAAGAGCGCGTTCTAACGCTGACGGCGGCGGGCGGCGAGCAGCAGCCCGGCGCCGCCCAGCATCAGCGCCGCCGAGGCCGGTTCCGGCACGGCCTGCACGCTGACCGACATCTGATAAGGCGCGAACGCCGTGTTCGCGTTGCTGCCGAACAGGGCGCTGTAGTTGCTGCCGCCGGCCACACCGGTGCCGCTCAGGTCTTGCGACCACGACCATTCGACCGCGCTGGCGCCGAGCGACTCGATCTGCACCCAGTACGTCGTGTCGGCCGCGAGCGCCACGCCGTGCGTGGGCGTGAAGGTGTAGGCGGCGAAGTGGTTCGTCGCCACCGCCGCGCTGGACAGCGTGCCCAGCGTCGTGAGCAGCGCGCCGGGCCCGCTGGCACCGTCGCTGTAGAGGCTGACGCGCAGGTCGCCGACGAGGTCGGCACTGTCGCTCTTCAGCAGCGCCGTCACCTGCGTCAACACCAGGCCCGCCTGCGTGCCGGTGTTGAAGGAGTCGGCCAGCGGGCCGTAGCTCAGCAGCGGGTCGGCGCCGTCGCGCGAGGCGCCGAGGTTGTCGAACAGCGTGGCGGCGTGGGCCGCGGTCATCGTGGCGGCCAGCATCGCGGCGAGCAGCAGGGGCTTCGAGAGGAAATGCATCGTGGGGTCCTGGAAGAGTCAGAGCAGCGGGTCGCTGGTGCCGGCGGCGCCGGTCTCGACGTGGCCCGCGAACTGCGCAACGAAGCGGGTGTCGCCGCCGGCGCTGACGAGCAGGTCGTACCAGCGCGCGCTGGTCTGCAGCGACCAGTCCGAGCGGAAGCTCGCGCCCGGCTGCAGCAGCTGGTGCGCGGTGGCGCGGGTGTAGCCGTCGGTCACCGTCACGTCGCTGGCCGTGCTGCCGGCGTTGGTCACGGTCAGCGACACGCCGCCGCTGGCGCGGTCGTAGCTGCAGCGCGCGACGAGGCGCGCGGCGCCCGCAGCCAGGCTGCCAGCGTAGTGGCGGAAGAAGCCGTTGGGGCCGTGTACCGACAGGTCGTAGGCGGCGCCGGGTGCGGTCCAGCTGTCGGCCAATGTCTTGCCGGCTTCCACCGTGTAGCCCCAGGGACCGGTGCCGCCGCCGGCGACGCAGTTGTTGGCCGTGCGCACATGCAGCCAGGCACCGGCCGTGCCGGTGTTGGCGAAGGCGATGCCGAAGCTGGTGCCGTCGCTGCCGGGTGTCCCGTCGGCCTGCAGCTCGTAGGGCAGCGCGCGCGCCAGCCGCACGCCGTTCTCCTGGGTCGGCATGGCCTGGTTGGCCGGCACGGTGGGCGTGTAGGTGCCGTACTTCTTGCCGCTGACGACGTCGGCCTGCGGCGGCGCATAGGACGCCGTGCTGGGCAGGCGCGCGGCCGTTGCGTTGGGCAGCGTGAAGTCGAGCGTGGACGTCAGGTCGCCGCAGACCGCGCGGCGCCACGGCGAGATGTTGGGCTCCATGACGCCGAAGCGCTTCTCGATGAAGCGGATGATGGACGTGTGGTCGAAGGTCTCGGAGCAGACCCAGCCGCCCTTGCTCCACGGCGAGATGACGAGCATGGGTACGCGCGCACCCAGGCCGTAGGGGCCGGCGGCGTAGCTGCCCGTGCCGGGGTAGAGCTCGTTGACGGTGCTGACGGTGGACTTGCCCTGTGCGGCCGTTGCCGGCGGCGTCGGCGCGACGATGTGATCGAAGAAGCCGTCGTTCTCGTCGAAGCAGATGACGAAGACCGTGCGGGCCCAGACCGCCGGGTTGGCCGTCAGCGCGTTCAGCACGTTCTGGATGTACCAGGTGCCGTAGCTGGTGGGCCAGTTGCTGTGCTCGCTGTAGGCCTCGGGGGCGGCGATCCAGGACACCTGCGGCAGCGTGCCGTTCAGCACGTCGGCGCGCAGCTGGTCGAACAGCGTGCCGTTGTTGAAGGCGCCGCCGTTGAGCAGGTCGGTGCCGGTGCGGGCGCGTTCGTACAACGCGTCGCCGGGCTGGGCGTTGCGGTACTGGTTGAAGTACAGCAGCGAGTTGTCACCGTAGTTGCCGATGTAGGGGTTGCTGCCGTCCCAGCCCCAGGAGCCGCCGTCGTCCAGCCCGTGGCCGATGTCCTGGTAGATCTTCCATGTGACGCCCGCCTGCTGCAGCCGTTCGGGATAGGTCGTCCAGCCGTAGCCGCGTTCGGCGTTGTTGACGACCGGCCCGTAGGGCGCCGTGCCGTTGCCGGCGTCTGCGCCGCTGGCGTTGAGCGCCAGCGCGCCCGGCGTGCTGCCGGTGTTGGCCACGTTGAGGCCTCCCGGCAGCGTGCCGTTCTGCCCGCACCAGCCGCTCCACAGGTAGTAGCGGTTGGGGTCGGTCGACGCCATGATGGAGCAGTGGTAGGCGTCGCAGATCGTGAAGGCGTCGGCCAGCGCGTAGTAGAACGGGATGTCTGCGCGTTGCAGATAGGCCATCGACACCTTGCCCTTGGCCGGCACCCAGCGGTCGTTGTGGCCGTTGTTCCAGGCCTTGTGCGCGTCGGCCCAGGCATGCGGCAGGCCGGTCAGGAACTGCTGACCGAGGTTGGCCACCGTCGGATGAAACGGCAGGATGGTGGCGGGCGACTGCGTCACGCCGGCCGCGTTCAGGTTGGGCTGCTCGAAGATGGACTTGCCCGAGCCGTACTGCTTCACCGCGCGCGGGTCGTTGTAGCCGCGCACACCGCGCAGCGTGCCGAAGTAGTGGTCGAACGAGCGGTTCTCCTGCATCAGCACGACGATGTGCTGGACATCGTTGATCGTGCCCGTCGTGCCTTGCGGCTGGATCGCCAGCGCCTGGCGGATGCTGTCGGGCAGCGCGGCGGTGGCGCCTGCGCCGGCCAGGCCGCGCAGCACGGCGCGGCGGTCCATCGTTGTCATGTGCGTCCTCGTTGACTGCCGGCGCTGCATGCGCCGTCGTGCGGAAATTCTGGGAACGCTTTGTGGCGCCGTCGTGGCAGTTCCGTGGCAAACCCGCGTTATGGCGGCGGCTGGTCGCCGGGTGGCATCGCCGCAGAACGCACGCTGCCCGGCTTACGCTTGCGACCCCGACACAATGCTGTCGTTTTTGAAACAGACCCGGAACCATGCGCCTGCTCCTCGTCGAAGACGACCCCATGATCGGCGACAGCCTGCGCGAAGCGCTGCGCCGCCAGGGCTATGCGGCCGATTGGGTACGTGACGGCCTGGCGGCCGATACGGTGCTGGCCAGCGGCGAGCGTTTCGATGCCGTGCTGCTGGACCTCGGCCTGCCCAAGCGCAGCGGCGTGGAGGTGCTGCGCGCGCTGCGCAGCCGTGGCGACGCGACGCCGGTCATCGTGCTGACCGCGCGCGACGCGACGGCCGACAAGGTCGCGGGCCTGGACGCCGGGGCCGACGACTACCTCGTCAAGCCCTTCGAACTGGACGAGCTGCTGGCACGGTTGCGGGTGGTGGCGCGGCGTCAGAGTGGGCGCACCGATTCCGCCCTGCAGGTGGCCGACCTGCGCCTGGACCCGGCCACGCGCGAGGTCACGCGGGCCGGGCGGCCGGTGCTGCTGTCGGCGCGCGAGTTCGCGCTGCTGCAGGCGCTGCTGGAGCGGCCCGGCGCCATCGTGTCGCGCGCGCAGCTGGAGGACCGCCTCTACGGCTGGGGCGAGGAGCTGGAGAGCAACGCCATCAGCGTCTACATGCACCAGCTGCGCAAGAAGCTGGGCGCGGACCTGCTGCACACGGTGCGCGGCTTGGGCTATTACGCGGGCCCCGAGAAATGAGGCCCCTCGCGCAAGGCGTACCTTGGCCGGGACCGCGCTGCGGCCGGAGGTCGCAGCGCTTCGGCAGGCACAACGAGTCCACCGGACTCGCTGTGTCCGGCCTCAGCCCCCGAGGGGACGGCGATGCTTGCCGGCCAGGCCGGCAAGCACATCGCCAGACGGGCCTGCTTGGGGGCGGCCCGGCGCTCGGCCCGAAAAAGTCACCACGCCATGATTAAGAAGTGGCTCTCCACACTGCGCGGCCGTCTGTTCGCGCTGTTGGCCGTGCTGGGCGCCGTGACGTCGCTGGCGGTGGGCGGGGCCACCTACGTCAGCGTGCGGGCCGAGGCGGACGCGTTGTTCGACTACCAGCTGCGCCAGACGGCCCTGTCGCTGCGCGACCAGGGACAGGTCGCGCCCGACGAGGCGGCGGTGCTGGCCGACCCGAGCTTCGACTATGTCGTGCAGATCTGGTCGCTGCAGGGGCTGTCGCTGTATTCCAGCCGGCCGCAGGGCATGACCGAGCCGTTGCCGGCGCGTGCCGTGCTGGGTTACTCCAACCTGCGCTTGGGCGGACAGGACTGGCGCGTGTTCGGCGCGGCCACGCCGCTGCGGGTGGTGCAGGTGGCGCAGCCACTGCGTGTGCGCCAGCGGCTGGCGGCGCTGGCTGCGCTGCGCAGCGTGTTGCCGGTGGCCGTGGCGTTGCCGCTGGTGGCGGCGGCGGTGTGGTGGCTGATTGGCGTGTCGCTGGCGCCGCTGGCCCGCGTCACGCATGCGGCGCAGGCCCGCGGCGCGACGGCGCTGGAGGCCTTGCCAACGGCCGGCCTGCCCGGCGAGGTGGCGCCGCTGGTGGACGCCTTCAACGGCCTGCTGGGGCGCCTGGCCGAGGCGTTCGAGACGCAGCGCAGCTTCGTCGCCGATGCGGCCCACGAGTTGCGCTCGCCGCTGACGGCACTGAAGCTGCAGCTGGGCCTGCTGCGCGACTCGGCGCCGGGGCCCGAGCAGGCTGCGTCCATCGCCCGCTTGCGTGGCGGTATCGACCGTGCGGTGCGGCTGGTCGAGCAACTGCTGGCCCTGGCGCGGGCGGAGCCCGGGGCGCAGTCGGCGGGCCTGCCGCTGGACCTGGCCGAGCTGGCCCGGCAGGCCGTGAGCGACGTGCGGCCGCTGGCGGACACCGCCGGCGTCGTGCTGACGCTGACCGCGCCCGACCCGCTGCCGCTCACGGGTGATCCGCAGTCGCTGCGCGGCGCGCTGCGCAACCTCATCGACAACGCGGTGAAGTACGGGGCGCGCACCGTGCAGGTCGCCGCACTGCGCGGTGAGCGGGGCGCGCCGCTGCTGCGCGTGGACGACGACGGCCCGGGCATCCCGCCAGAGGCCCGCGAGCGCGTGTTCGACCGCTTCCAGCGCGGCGAGGACGCATCCGTGGAGGGCAGTGGCCTGGGCCTGGCCATCGTGCGCGCGGCGGCGCGGCAGCAGGGGGCGGTCGTGCAACTGGCGGACGCCCCGCTGGGCGGCTTGCGCGCCGAAATTCGCTGGCCGCGTGCCGCCCGGTCATGAGGCGATCGCGGCGTATCGGGGCGGTGCTGGGCGGCGTGGGGCTGCTGGTGGGGCTGGCCTGGCTCGCGCATTCACCCGGTGAGGGCCTGTGCGACACCACGGTGCTGCGCGAGCTGCCGTCACCGTCGGCGCGCTTCAAGGCCGTGCTTTTGTCGCGCGACTGCGGTGCAACGACAGGCTTCAACCGCCATGTGCAGGTCTTGCGCGCCACAGAAACGCTGGGCGACGACTCGCCTTTTGTGATCGACGACGACCATGGCAAGTCCACGCTGGACGTGGAGATGCGCTGGGACAGCGACGCCCGTCTCGTCGTGCATCACGACGCGCAGGCCCGGGTGTTCCGCGCCGAGCATTCGGCACGCGGCGTGGCGATGCGCTACGAGCCCTTGCTGCGGGCGGACGTTCCGCGCTAGCGCAGGTGCGCCGCAATCAACGCGGCCACACGCTCGGGCTGCTCCAGCGCCAGGCTGTGCGTGCCACCGGGCACAACATGCAGGGTCGCATTCGGCAGCCGTGACGCGAGGTATTCGCCGGCGGCCACCGGGCTGATGGCGTCCTCATCGCCCCAGATCAGCAGCACCGGCATGCGCAGCCGGGCCAGCTCGTCGGTCAGGTCGGGCGGCGGTGCCAGGGCCCAGGCCGGCGTGGCCGGGAAGGACTGCAGGAAGCCGGGGCGCCAGTCCGTGGCGCCGTGGCGGCGCACGTCGAAGCCGCCGGACGTGGCCACGAGCACGAGGTGCGTGACGAGTTCGGGGTGCCGTGCCGCCAACTGAATGGCCAGCACGCCGCCCATCGACTGCGCCACGACGGCGGTGGGCCGCGTCAGCGCCTGCGCTGCCCGTGCGAGCAGATCGTCCGGCCCGTTGACGTCGGCGGACGCGGGCTGCCGGCCCAGGCCGGGATAGCTGACGAAGGTGTTGACGCTGCCGGTGGGCAGCAGCTCGGCGACGGGCCGCCAGAACGCGCCGTCGCCGGTGATGCCCGGCAGGAAAAGCAGATGAGAGGTCTCGCGCATGGTGGCTGCATCATCGTGGACACCGGCTGTGTGGGTCTCGGCACTGATACAGCACGCTGCGGCGGCATCCCCGCTGCCCCTTCCCGGGCGCGTCGGCACCCGCTGCAATGCCGGCATGAACGAGCTGCTGCCCTTGCTGACCTACTGCGCGCTGATGTCCGGCACGCCTGGCCCCAACAACATGATGCTGGTGGCCAGCGGCGCGCACCACGGCTACCGCAGAACGCTGCCGGCCATCCTGGGTATCAACGCCGGTGGGGCGGTGCAGACCTTCGTGACCTGCCTGGGCCTGGGGGCGCTGTTCCTGGCCTGGCCGCCCGCGCACCTGGCGCTGAAGCTGGCCGGCACGGCCTACATGCTGGTGCTGGCGTGGAAGCTGGCCGGCAGCCCGGCCGCGCAGGAGCGGCCGCCGCAGCGCGTGGGGTTCGGCGAGGCGGCGCTGTTCCAGGCCGTGAACCCCAAGAGCTGGATCAAGGCCGTCACCATCGCGTCGGTGTTCATGCCGGCCGGCATGGGCGTGGTGGCGGGGGCCTTGCTCGTCAGCGGCATCGGCGCGCTGGTGGGCTTTCCGTGCATCTCGATGTGGGCGCTGTTCGGCGCGTGGATCGGCCGCTTCCTGAAGAGCCCGGCGCGGCGGCGCGTGTTCAATGCCATCATGGCCGCCTCCCTGGCCGTGCTGGCCGTCACCTTGATGTGCTGATGTTCTCGCTGGATCGCGACTCCTCCACGCCGCTGGCCGACCAGATCGAGCAGCGCCTGCATGCGCTCATCCTCGCCACGCAGCTGCCGCCCGGTGCGCGGCTGACGTCCATCCGCCAGCTGGCCACGCAACTGGGCGTCAGCCCCAACACGGTGGTGACGGCCTATGACCGGCTGGTGGCGGCCGGCCTCATCGATGCGCGCGGCACGGCCGGGTTCTACGTGGCCGAGGGGCCGGCCAACGCGATGCCCGACGCGGCGCGCGTGGAGGCCGGCGAGGAGCAGGAGGCCGTCTGGCTGGCCCAGCAGGCCAACGACCAGAAGGCCGGCGTCTTGCTGGCCAGCAGCGGGGCCTTGCCCGCGAGCTGGCTGGAAGACGCCGTGCCCGCCGCCGCAGTGCAGCGGGGCCTGGCGCGCGCCCAGGCCGGCATGGCCTCGCGCTGCCCGCCGCAGGGCCTGCCCGAGCTGCGGGAGCGCATTGCGATGCTGCTGCGCGGCCAGGGCATCGCCGTGGACGCGGGGCGCGTGCTGACGACTTACGGCGGCACCCAGGCCATCGACCTGATCTGCCGCGCCTTTCTGCGGCCGGGCGACGCGGTGGCCGTGGAGACGCCGGGTTATTTCCTGCTGTTCGACCGCCTGCGCCAGGCCGGCGTGACCATCGTGCCAGTGCCGCGCCGGCATGACGGCATCGACCTGCAGGCGCTCGACGCCGCCTGCGCGGCGCACCGCCCGCGGCTGCTGTTCATCCAGAGCGTGCTGCACAACCCCACCGGCTGGGGCAGCACGGCCGCCAACCTGCACCGCGTGCTGATGCTGGCGCAGCGCCACGGCCTGCTGATCGCCGAAGACGACGTGCAGGGGCACTTTCACCCCGGCACGCCAAACACGCCCACGCGGCTGGCGCAGCTGTCGGGGCTGGACGGCGTCATCTACTACTCCAGCTTCGCCAAGGCCATGAGCCCGGCGCTGCGCATGGGCTACATGGCCGCCGAGCCGGCGCTGATCAAGGCGCTGCTGCGCGAGAAGATCGTCTCGGTGCTGACGACGGCGGCACTCAATGAATACGTGCTGCTGGAAGTGCTGGCCGCCGGTCGCTGGCGCAAGCACCTGGACCGTCTGCAGCAACGCCTGGCCCAGGCGCGCGGCGCGGCCACGCGGCAGTTGCGGGAGGCCGGCGTGCTGCTGGACCACCCGGGCGAGGGCGGGCTGTTCCTGTGGGGCGCGCTGCCGGCCGGCGTGGACGTGGACGCGCTGGTGAAGGACGCCTTCCGCAACGGCATTCTGCTGGTGCGTGGCGCCACTTTTGCGGCAGACGGCGCCCGCGACGCGCACCTGCGATTCAACGTCGCGTTCGCCCAGCCGCCCCGGCTGGCCCAGTACCTGCGTGAGCAGCTCAGCGCCGGTGCCAGCACACAGCGTGCGCTGGAACGCGCGCGCAGCGCGGCACTCAGAAGTACTTGAGCCAGGCCTTGCCCGAGCGCCGCTTGAAGCGCGCGAACGCACGCACCGGGCCGTACAGCAGCGGCAGCAGGCCCAGCCAGATCGCCCAGATCAGCCAGAACTGATCGGCCCCCGCGCCGAAGCGCGCGCCCTGGTTCGGCCCCCACAGCCACAGTGCCAGCCGATAACCCGCCAGCAGCACGTACAGGTGCAGCAGGTAATAGAACATCGGCGCACCGCCGAAGGTGGCGCAGACGCGGGTGAAGGCGTTGTCGGCCCGCTCCAGCAGCGCCAGCAACAGCAGGCCGATGCCCAGCGTGAGCAGCAGGAAGTCCAGTGACGGCGGGTACTTGGTGAAGTTGAGCCAGGACATGGCCGTCTCCAGCGCGGTGGCGCCGTGCTGCCAGGGCGCGTTTTCGCCGTACAGGTTGAAGCCGCGCAGCAGGGCCAGCAGCGCCAGGCACGCCACGCCGGTGGCCAGCAGCAGGGCGCGCCGCCGCACGGCACTTGCTGTGGCGGCGAACGCCGGCGCGAAGCACCAGCCCAGCAGGATGACGCCCACCCACGGCAGCACCGGGTAGGTCAGGCGCACGCGCACCCAGCCCTCCTCCACCAGCCAGCCGCGCTGCAGCAGCACGGTCCACAGCGCGTGCCACGGGCTGTCGGGCGCCACCTGCACGTCGGCCAGCAGGTTGTGGCCCGCGACGATGAGCGCACCCAAGCCCAGCAGCACGGCGCGCGGCAGGCTCAGCAGGGCTGCGAGCGCCAGCATGCTCAGGCCGATGGCCCACATCACCTGCAGGTACAGCACCTCGTAGCGCCCGCTCCAGGCCAGGTTCACCAGCGTCAGCTCCAGCGCGATCAGAAACAGCCCGCGCTTGAGCAGAAAGCTGCGGGCATCGCGCGGCGCGCCTTGCGGCGGGTGCGCGTACAGCCAGGCCGACAGGCCGGTGAGGAACACGAACACCGGCGCGCACAAGTGCGCCGCCAGCCGCGAGAAGAACACCTCCGGCGGCGTGCCGGGCACGGCCATGGGGTCGCTGACCTGCAGGTGCAGGAAGAAGGTCTCGCGCACGTGGTCCAGCAGCATGACCATCATGACGAGGCCGCGCAGTGCATCGATGGAGCCGATGCGCTGTGCGTGCGCGACGGAAGACGGGGACGACATCAGGCAGCCCTCCTCAGTTCTCGATCAGAACGCATGGCGCAGCGACAGCGTGAACCGCCGGCCGTCGCCCGGCTGCACCCAGACCTGGCTGTAAGAGCTGGCATAGGTGGTCTTGTCGAACAGGTTGTCCACGTCCAGCGCCACGCGCCAGGCGGGTGCAGGCTGCCAGCTGCCCAGCAGCTTGACGGTGGTGTAGGCCGGCAGCCGGAAGTCGTCGGCCGCGCTCAGCGGCGCCACGGCCCCTTCGCGCACGCCCACGTGCGTCAACCCCAGGCCGGCGGTGGCGCGGCGCCCGCCCAGCTCGAAGGCCTGCACCAGCAGCAGGTTGCCGCTGTGCCGCGGCACGTTGGCCAGCTGCCGGCCGACGAGAAAGGCATTGTGGTCTTGCACCACGCTCGCATCGGTGAAGGCGTAGGCCAGCGACAGCCGCAGGCCCCGCGACAGCTCACCGCCCACGTCCAGCTCCACGCCGCGGCTCTGCACCTCGCCGGCGGCCACCGAGAAGTTGTTCGGGTCGGTCGGGTCCGGCGTCAGCACGTTGTTCTTGTCGATGCGGTAGAGGGCCAGCGTGGCCGAGAGGCGGCCGTCTGCGGCGTCGTACTTGGCACCCACCTCGGTGGAGCGCCCGCGCTCGGCGGGGAAGGGGGCGAAGCTGCGACTGACGCCGCTGTTGGGCCGGAAGCTGCGCGCGGCGGTCGCGTATAGCGACACCGTGCGGCCCGGCTGGTAGACCACGCCCACGCGGGGCGACACGGCGTCCAGATCCTGCTGCGTCGTGACGCTGCTGCGGCGATTCAGCAGCGCCTGGTCGTAGCGATCATGGCGGGCGCCCAGCAGCAGCTTCCAGGGCGTGCCCAGGTCGATCTGGTCCTGCACATACAGCCCCAGCGCGCGCTGGGTTTCGCGCGTCCAGGTGTTCAGCGTCATGGGCGGTGGCACCGCGCCGTAGACCGGCGCGTGGATGTCGATGGGCGTGGACGTTGCCACACGGTACTGCTCGCGTTGGTCGACGAAGCGGTAGGCATCCACGCCCGCGAGCAGGTGGTGGCGCCACCCGCCGGCCTGCACCTTGCCCAGCAGCTCGACGCGGCCCGACACGTCCAGCGCCGAGTTCTCGCGCGTGCGGCGCTGGCGCGTCAGCGTGTGATCGTCGGCCTGCAGGAAGCGCGCCTCGGTGGCGATACCGCTGAGAGAACTGCGCCGATGGCTGATCCCGGCCTGCAGCGACCAGTCGTCACTGAAATGGTGTTGCACGAACACCTGGTTGCCCAGCGCCTCGATGGTGTTGGGGCCGTCGCCGGGTTCGCCGTAGAAGGCACTGCGCGGCACCTCGCCGAGGCGCCCCTTCACGGCCACCACGCCGCGATCAAAGGGGGCTTGCTGGCGGGCGTATTCCAGCTCGTAAGACACCGTGGTGTCGGGGCTGAGCATCCACAGCAGCGACGGCGCGAGCAGCGTGCGCTCGGACCGCACATGGTCACGAAAGCTCCCGGCCCGCTCATGCGCCAGGTTGACGCGGTAGGCCAGCTGCTCGGTCAGCGGCCCCGTCAGGTCCGCCGTCGCCCGGTAGGCATCGTGGCTGCCGGCGGACGTCTCCAGCGAACGCGCGTGAACGAACAGCGGCTTCTTGGTCGTGATGTTGACCGTGCCGCCGGGCTCGCCACGCCCATACAGCGCCGACGCCGGGCCCTTGAGCACCTCCACCGCTGCCGCGTTGGCGGTGTCGCGCCGGCCGTTGTAGCCCCGGCTGTAGTTGAAGCCGTTGACGAGGAAGTCCGAACCAAAGCTCGGGTCGCCCGTGAAGCCGCGCATGGCGTAGCTGTCCCACAGGCCGCCCAGATTGCTCTGGCGCGAGATGCCGCTGCCCAGGTCCAGTGCCTGGTCCAGGCGGGTGACGCCGGCATCCGCCAGCAGCTCGGCAGACAGCACGCGCACGCTCTGCGCCAGGTCGCGTGCCGGCGTGTCGGTCTTCATCGCGCCGGAGACGAACAACGTGCGGTAGGGCTGGGCCTGGCCGCGCACCGTGACGGCCTCCAGCGTGGCAGGGGGATCCTCGGCTTGCGCCGCGCAGGCGACGGTGAAGCACAGGCTTAACAAGGGCAGGCGCGCGATGCGACGACGCCGGGGGGCCGACAAGGAGCGGCGGAGCGAACGGGGCACCGACGCGGGTGCCGACAAACGGGGGTGATTCATGAAACGCAAGGCAGGGGCGCCCACGGCGCGAAGGCGGCGCGGGCAGACGCGAGAGGCGACGGCGGCGCGCAGTGCACGCGGCGCCGTCGAAGGACGCACCGGCGCGATGGCCGGCGTTGACAAAGCCTCTCAGCCCCGCGGTGGCCCGCGCGCGTGCGCCGCGTTGGCGCACCGCCCCACTGGCAGCCCGCAACGCGGCGGCTGAGCCCGCGCGATGACGGTGGCGGGCGCCGCAACCGGCAGCGGCGCCGCGGCCGGCACGCTGGCCTGCAGATGGAACAGGCACCACGCGCAGGCGTCGCCGGCCTTCAGACCCTCTTCACTGACGTCGTCACGGCCTTCTTGCGGCGCGGCGTCGCCGGCCAGGTGGATCGTCGACGCGAGCTCGCTCGCCCAATGCGCGATGTGCCAGTTCTCGTGCAGCGGCCGGCCGAGCAGGCTGCAGGCCAGCAGCAGCATCAGCAGCCAGGGACGATGAAGGGGGCGGGCGACGTTCATGTGGGCGAAAGCGTGGCGCTATTTTCACGCACGAGCGCAGGGCCGCGCGGGGCTCGGTGACGCGGCGGATGCGCCTCGGCCCTGCATCGCGCTGGCCATCGCGCGGCCGGCTTGTCACGCAAACCGAGAAAGCAAACGCGCTTTTGTCGTTTGTGCCGCCGCGAGCCGGGGCCCACGATGCCGTCCGTGTTGGCGCTGGCGTGGCCGGCGAAAAAATCAATCAAGGATTTGGCAATGAGGGAAGTCTTCCAAGGGGAGGCCGGGGTGGCTCGGGCGTCGGGCCGGCCGTGGTCGAGGCCATCACGCCCCACCGTGCTGGTGCTGGCGTTGCTGGCAGCGGCGCCGGTGCTGGCCCAGCAGGCCGGTGATGCCAGTGACGGTGGCGCCAGCGGCGCTGCAGAGGGTGACACGGTGCGGCTCGCGCCCGTCACCGTCACGGCGACGCGCCGCGCCGAGTCGCTGCAAAGCGTGCCGTTGGCCGTGTCGGTCGTGTCTGGCGACGCGCTGGAGCAGGCCAACCGCAACACGCTGGGCGCACTGGCCAGCGCCGTGCCCAGCGTCAATTTCCGCACCGGCGCCTCCAACAAGGACACCTCGCTGTTCGTGCGGGGTGTCGGCACCATCTCCACCTCGCCGGGCGTGGAGCCGACGGTCTCCACCGTCATCGATGGCGTCGTGC
Source organism: Pelomonas nitida (assembly GCF_043555975.1). Lineage (NCBI taxonomy): Bacteria > Pseudomonadati > Pseudomonadota > Betaproteobacteria > Burkholderiales > Sphaerotilaceae > Roseateles > Pelomonas nitida. The sequence goes on from NZ_JBIGIA010000004.1 coordinate 144,813, forward strand.
TGGCACGGCCCGGGCAGGCCACGCTGGACCTGCTGGACGTGGACCGCGTCGAGGTGCTGCGCGGCAGCCAGGGCACCTTGTTCGGCAAGAACGCGTCGGCCGGCGTCGTCAACATCGTCACCCGGGCACCGTCGTCGGTGACCGAGGGCTATCTGGATGTTGCTCACTTCTCGGGCGGCAACGAGAACCGCCTGCGTGCCGGCATCAGCGGTGCGATCGCGCCGGGCCTGAACGGCTCGGTGACGGCGCTGCTGGGGCGCTATGACGGCAACGTCACCAACGTCTATGACGGCAGCACCGTCAACGGCTACGACAAGCAAGGCGTGCGCGCCAAGCTGGCGTGGCAGGCCAACGCGACGCTGAAGTTCACGCTGGCGGCCGATGCGCTGAACTCCCACGACGACATTCCCACCGGCGTCGTCACGCGAACGCAGCTCGTGGCCTACCCGAGCGGTGCGGTGACGGCCTATCCGGCCTTTGCGGCCGCGCTCGCGCCGGTGGTCGCCAGCAGCGACAACCGCCGCATCAACGCCAACCTGAAGACCGAGGTGAAGGACCGCAGCCGTGGCGCGTCGCTGACCGGCGAGGCCCGCCTGGGCGAGCACACGCTGACGGCCATCACCGCCTGGCGTGGCTGGGACAACACCCAGCTGCAGGACGGCGACCGCCTGGCCGCACCCGTGGCCGGCCAGCCGCAGTCGCACGACCGCGGCACCGTGGCCTTCCAGCAATGGTCGCAGGAGTTTCGGCTTGCGTCGCCGCAGGGCGAGACCTTCGATTACGTGGCCGGCGTCTACTACCTGCACACCCGCGACGCCGAGACCTACCGGCGTGACGTGAAGCGCGTGGGCGCCGGCGGCGCGCTGTTGGAGGACTGGGGCGTGGCGGCGTTCGGGTCGTCGTCTGACAGCACGGCGGCGTTCGGCGAGGGGCGCTGGCATCTGCGGCCCGACGTGCACGCGTTGCTGGGCCTGCGCTGGACGGAGGACCAGCTCGACTTTCACCACCAGCGCACGCGCTCCGTGCCTGACGCGCAGTTCGCCGGCACCGTGCCGGGCGTGAATGCCGACGTGGCGCAGAGTGGCGGCACCAGCCGCAACGCCACCTCGGGCCGTGCCGGCCTGCAATGGGACGTGGACGCGACGACAACCAGCTACCTGACCTATTCGCGGGGCTACAAGGGGCCGGCGTTCAATGTGTTCTTCAACATGCTGCCGCGCGACACGCTCGCGCTGAACCCGGAGACCTCACGGGGCCTGGAGGCTGGCCTGAAGACGGAGCTGCTGGACCGCCGGCTGCGGCTCAACCTAGCGCTGTTCAGCACCAAGTACCGCAACTACCAGGCCAACTTCTATGACCTGGTGTCCGGCTCGGTCGTCACGCGGCTCATCAACGCGGGTGATGTGTCGTCGCGTGGCGCGGAGCTGGACGCGACATGGCGGGCGAGCGCAGCGCTGTCCTTCGGTGCGGCCCTGGCCTACACGAAGGCGCGCATCGACCATTTCAACTGCCCGGCCGGCGCGGCCACCAGCTGCCAGGTCGACGGCCAGCCGCTGCCGTTCGCGCCGGACTGGAAGACGGCCATCAACGCGAACTACAAGGTCTCGCTTTCCGGTGGCTGGCAGGCCGACATCGGCACCGACTACAGCTGGCAGAGCCGCACGCAGTTCGACATCGGCCAGACCGCCGACACCGTGCAGGGCGCCTACGGCATCTGGAACGCTTCGCTGGCGTTCACGCAGGCGCAGCGCGGCTGGCGCGTCGCGCTGCTGGCGAAGAACCTGACGGATCGCTCCTATGCCGCGTTCCTCGCCCGTGGCGGCAGCTATGTGAACCGCGCTGTGCCGCGTGACGACCAGCGCTACTTCGGCGTCAACGTGCGCAAGGACTTTTAAAAGCTATGACCGAACCCCACACGCCCGCTCATCCCGCCGCGACGCCGCCACTCGGCGTTGCAAATGCTCGCAGTAGTACCGGCGACTGCTCCGCGTTGCGCCTTGATTGGCGACGCCGCGACGGCCTGCTCGGCCGCGTGGATTTCGGAGATGGCTTCTGATGACACGCGAACTTCACCTGGGCGCCTTTCTGATGGAGTCGGGCCACCATGTGGCCGCCTGGCGCGACCCCGGCGTGCCCGACCGTGCCGGGCTGGACTTCGGGCTCTACAGGCGCCTGGCGCAGACGGCCGAGGCCGCGCTGTTCGACCTGGTGTTCTTCGCCGACAGCGTCGCCGTGGAAGAGGGCGCCGGCGCCGAGCGGTTCTCGCGCTCGGCGCGCTTCGAGCCGTTGACGTTGCTGTCGGCGCTGGCGGCGGTGACCGATCGCATCGGCCTCGTCGGCACCGTGACGGCCACCTACAACGAGCCCTATCACGTGGCGCGCAAGTTCGCGTCGCTGGATCACCTGTCCGGCGGCCGCTCGGGCTGGAACCTCGTCACGTCGGACAACGCCTCGGAGGCGGGCAACTTCGGCCGCGACCAGCATGTCGGCCACGCCGACCGCTACGCGCGTGCCGAGGAGTTCCTGCGTGTCGTGCGCGGGCTGTGGGACAGCTGGGATGACGACGCCTTCGTCAACGATCGCGCCAGCGGCCTCTATTACCGGCCCGAGTCGCGCCATGTGCTGGCCCACGAGGGCGAGCACTTCAAGGTGCGTGGGCCGCTGAATGTGGCCCGCTCGCCGCAAGGGCAGCCGGTCGTCGTGCAGGCCGGTGCGTCCGAGGCCGGGCGGCAGCTGGCCGCGGCGAGCGCCGAGCTGGTGTTCACGGCGCAGCCGACGCTGCAGGCGGCCCAGGCCTTCTATGCCGACCTGAAGTCACGCGCCGAGGCCGCCGGGCGGCCGGCAGACGCGATCAAGATCCTGCCCGGCGTCTATGCGGTGGTGGGCGAGAGCCGCGCCGAAGCGGAGGACAAGCAGGGCGCGCTGCAGGCGCTCGTCGACCCGACCGCGGCCGTGGGCCTGCTGTCGCGCATGATCGGCAACTTCGACCTCAGCGGCTATGCGCTGGACGAGCCGCTGCCCGAGCTGCCGCTGACGGACACCGGCCAACGCAGCCGCCAGCAGCTGCTCAGCGGCCTGGCGCGGGACGGCCAGCTGACGCTGCGGCAACTGGCGCTGAAGATCGCCGGTGGCCGGGGCCACCTGAGCCTCGTGGGCACTGCGGCCGACGTGGCCGATGTGTTGCAGCAATGGTTCGAGCAGGGCGCTGCCGACGGCTTCAATGTGATGCCGCCCACACTGCCGGCCGGGCTCGACGACTTCGCCCATCTCGTGGTGCCCGAGCTGCAGCGGCGCGGTCTGTTCCGCACGCGCTATGTGGGCCGCACGTTGCGGGAGCACCTGGGGCTGAAGCGGCCGGTGGTGTCGCGATGAGGCGCCGCCTGCTGGTGGGGGCGGCGGCAGCCTGGCCCGTGGCCGCCTTCGCGGCGCCGTCGCGCCTGCGCATCGGCTTCCAGAAGGGCGGGCTGTTGCTGCTCGTCAAGCTGCGTGGCTCGCTGGAGAAGGCGCTGCCGGGCGTGGCCATCGAGTGGAAAGAATTCCCGGCGGGGCCGCCGCTGCTGGAGGCGCTGGATGCCGGCGCCATCGACTTCGGCGTCACCGGCGCGCCGCCGCCGGTGTTCGCGCAGGCGGCCGGCCGTGACTTCGTCGCCGTGGCGGCCGAGCCGGGCCTGCTGCACAGCGAGGCGCTGGTGGTGCGCGCGTCAAGCCCGGTGCACACACTGGCCGAGCTGCGTGGGCAACGCATCGCGCTGGCCAAGGGCTCGAGTTCGCACTACCTGCTGCTCGCGTCGCTGCAGAAGGCCGGGCTGCGGGTGGCGGATGTGCAACCCGTCTACCTCGGCCCGGCCGATGCCCGCGCGGCATTCGAGAGTGGTGCTGTCGCCGCCTGGGTGGTGTGGGACCCTTACCTGAGCATCGTGCAGGCCGCGCAGCCCGTGCGCGTGCTGGCGGATTTCGGGGCGCTGGCACCGGCGGTCCAGCCGCCCTGGAGCTTCTACGAAGCCCGGCGCCCGTTCGCGCAGGCGCAAGGCGCGCTGTTGCGGCAGGTCATCGACGTGATCGCCGCTGAAGGCGCCTGGGCTACGGCCAACCCCGAGGCCGCCGCCCGCATCGGCGCTCCGCTGCTGGGCCTGAGCCTGGACGTGTTGCTGCCCATGCACCGCCGCGCGCGCTTCGGCGCCGTGCCGGTGAACGAGGCCATCGCGGCCGACCAGCAACGCGTGGCCGACGCCTTCCACGCCCAGGGCCTGATCCCGCGGCCGATCAAGGTGAGGGAGAGTTTTTGGTGGGGGTGACCCGCCCCGACCCGCCCCGACGCGGCGGGCCCACAAACGACACGGGGCGCCTTTGGCGCCCCGGGGAGGTGTCTGGGTTCTCAGTCGGCGGGCGACACCAGTCGCATCTGCCTTTGCCGCGAGATGACCCAGCGGCGCCACGGCGCCAGGAGTCAGGCGCGGGTCAGCGCCGTCTTGACGGGGCTGCGGCCCAGCAGGTCGCCGAGTTGAGCGACGACGGCAACGACCGAGAAGGCCAGCGTGATGATCAGCAGTTCCATTTCTTTCCCTTTTCTTGGTGCTTTGTTGATGTGCCGGCATTCTAAGGGTTTTTACCTGGTAACCAAGGGTTAACCCTGTAGCTTGTTGGGGTGTCATACGCCGTTCATCTGACATTGGGTGCGTTACCTATTCAAACTGAGGATAGGAGAAGCTGAATAAACGATATTTCAGAACTAGCTGCCACTCCTAAGCTCCCGGCGTCCTTGAACGACCCTTGAGCTCATGCGAATCACGAAGCTGACGACCTACCGTGTGCCTCCGCGGTGGATGTTCCTGAAAATCGAAACCGACGAAGGTGTCGTCGGTTGGGGCGAGCCGGTTCTCGAAGGCCGCGCCCGCACCGTCGAGGCGGCCGTGCACGAGCTGTCCGAATACCTGGTGGGCCAGGACCCGGCCCGCATCAACGACCTCTGGCAGGTCATGTACCGCGCCGGCTTCTACCGTGGCGGCCCCATCCTGATGAGTGCGATCGCCGGCATCGACCAGGCGCTGTGGGACATCAAGGGCAAGGTCATGGGCCAGCCGGTGTACGAGCTGCTGGGCGGCCTGGTGCGCGACAAGATGAAGGTCTATTCCTGGGTTGGCGGCGACCGCCCGGCGGACATCATTCGCGACATCAAGCGCCTGCGCGAAGGCGGCTTCGACACCTTCAAGATGAATGGCACTGAGGAACTCGGCATCGTCGACAGCGCCCGCAAGGTGGACGAGGCCGTGGCCCGTATCGCCGAGATCCGCGAAGCCTTCGGCCATGACATCGAGTTCGGCATCGACTTCCACGGCCGTGTGGCCGCGCCGATGGCCAAGCCGCTGCTGAAGGCGCTGGAGCCCTACCGCCCGCTGTTCGTCGAGGAGCCGGTGCTGGCCGAGCAGGCCGAGTACTACCCCAAGCTGGCCGAGCAGACCGCCATCCCGCTGGCGGCCGGCGAGCGCATGTTCTCGCGCTTCGACTTCAAGCGTGTGTTCCAGGCCGGCGGCATCTCCATCGTGCAGCCCGACCTGTCGCACGCCGGGGGCATCACCGAGTGCTTCAAGATCGCTGGCATGGCCGAGGCGCACGATGTGGCCTTCGCGCCGCACTGCCCGCTGGGCCCGGTGGCGCTGGCGTCCTGCCTGGCGGTGGACTTCGTGTCCCACAACGCCGTGCTGCAGGAGCAGAGCATGGGCATCCACTACAACAAGGGTGCCGAGCTGCTGGACTTCGTCAAGAACAAGGACGACTTCCGCATCGAGGACGGCTTCATCAACCCGCTGCGCAAGCCGGGCCTGGGCGTCGAGATCGACGAGGAGCGCGTCATCGAGGCGAGCAAGAACGTCACTGACTGGCGCAATCCGGTCTGGCGTCACGCCGACGGCTCGGTGGCCGAGTGGTGAGCCCCTCGCCCGGTCTCGCGTCGGCTGAACGCCGGCAAGGCCGGTCGGTCCCCCGAGGGGACGCCGATGCTTGCGGCGTTGAGCCGCAAGCACATCGCCTGACGGGCCGGCTTGGGAGCGGCCCGGCGCTCGGCCCGCAAAACGGATACCTGACATGACTGCTTCTAGACTGATCGCGCTGGACTGGGGCAGCACGCGGCTGCGCGCCTTTCTGCTGGGTGATGGCGGCGAGGTGCTGCAGACGCGCCAGTCCAATGACGGCGCCGCCACGTTGAAGGGCGCCGACCAGTACGCCGCCGCGCTGGCGGCGCTGGTGGGCGACTGGCGCGCCGACCACCCCGAAGTCCAGCTGCTGGCCTGCGGCATGGTGGGCAGCCAGTACGGCTGGCGCGAGGCGCCCTATGTGCGCTGCCCGGCCGATGCCGCGGCGCTGGCCGGCCAGGTGCTGAAGCTGGACGACAGCATCAGCATCATCCCCGGCCTTGTTGACGACGCGGCCCAGCCCGACGTCATGCGCGGCGAGGAGACGCAGATCGTCGGCGCGCTGGCGCTGAACCCGGCGCTGGCCGACGACGCCTGCCTGGTGCTGCCCGGCACGCACTCGAAGTGGGCGCGCGTGAAGGCCGGCCGCGTGACCGGTTTTGCCACCCACATGACCGGCGAGCTGTTCGCGCTGCTGCGCCAGCATTCGGTGTTGAACCGGCTGATGCCGGCCGACGGCAGCTCGCCGGCATCGCCGGAGGCCTTCCTGAAAGGCGTGGACGCTGCGCGCGAAGAGGGGGCCTTGAGCCACCAGCTGTTCGCCGTGCGCACGCTGGGGCTGTTCAAGCAGCTGGGCCCGGAACAGCTGCCCGACTACCTCTCCGGCCTGCTGATCGGCCACGAACTCGCCCATGAACTCCAGGGCAGCCAGCCGCGCGTCGCGCTCATCGGCGACCCCGCGCTGTGTGCCCGTTATGCGCAGGCGCTCGCGCGCTTCGGCCAGCCCGAACCGCTGCTGCTGGACAACACCGCGCCGGCCGGCCTGTGGGCCCTGGCGCAAACCATGAATCTGAATTGACATGCTGAACGCTGCCCTGCAACACCTGCCCCTCGTCGCCATCCTGCGCGGTGTCAAGCCCGTGGAGGTGGAGGCCGTCGCCGATGCGCTCTACGCCGAGGGCTTCCGCGTCATCGAGGTGCCGCTGAACTCGCCCGATGCACTCGACTCCATCGCCCGCCTGGCCCGCCGCATGCCGGCCGATGCCGTCGTTGGCGCCGGCACGGTGCTGAGCGTGCAGGCCGTGACCGACGTGGCCGCCGCGGGCGGCAAGGTCATCGTCATGCCGCATGCCGACGTGGAAGTCATCCGCGCGGCCAAGGGGCGCGACCTGTTCTGCGTGCCGGGTGCGGCCACGCCGACGGAGGCCTTTGCCGCCGTGCACGCGGGGGCTGATGCGGTCAAGCTGTTCCCGGCCGAGCTGATCACGCCCACCATCGTGAAGGCCATGCGCGCCGTGCTGCCCAAGACGCTGCGCTTGCTGCCGGTGGGCGGCATCACGCCCGACAACATGGCGCCCTATGTGAAGGCGGGCGCCACCGGTTTCGGCCTGGGCTCGGCGCTGTATGCCCCGGGCCTCACGGCGGCGGAGGTGGGCGAGCGGGCCCGCGCCTTCGCGGCCGCCTGGCGCGCGCTCTGATCCGATAAAAAAACAAATCACCCGGAGACAACCATGAACTGCACCCACTCGCTCAAGGCAGCGAAGGACCGCCCCTGCGCGGCGCCCGCATCGCAGCGCCTGGCGCAACGCCTGCTCGCCGCGCTGCTGGCGGCGGCGCTCGCTCCGGCGGCGCTGGCCGACACGCTCAAGCTCGACGCGCGCGCACCGGTGGCCGAGCCGCTGACCGGCCATCTGAAGCTGGGGACGGCAACGTCGCCGCAGGGTGAGACGCTGGCGGCCAACAGCCGGTACCTGCTGAAGGACGGCAAGCCCTGGCTGCCGGTCATGGGCGAATACCACTTCAGCCGCGCGCCGGCGTCGCAGTGGGCCGACCAGTTGCGCCTGATGAAGGCGGCCGGCATCGACATCGTCGCGAGCTATGTGTTCTGGAATCACCACCAGGAGCAGCCCGGCGCCTTCAACTGGCGGGGTAACCACGACCTGCGTCGCTTCGTGCAACTGGCGCAGGCCGCCGGCCTGAAGGTCGTCGTGCGGCTGGGGCCCTGGGCGCACGGCGAGGCCCGCTATGGCGGCATCCCGGATTGGGTGGTCGACAAGATGCCCACGCGCGGCAACGACCCCGAGTACATGGGCCATGTCGAGAGGCTCTACGCCGAGATCGGCGGGCAGCTCAAGGGCCTGCTGTGGAAGGACGGCGGGCCCGTCATCGGCGTGCAGCTGGAGAACGAATACAACATCCGTGGCGCCGGCAAGGGCGAGGCCCACATCAGCGCGCTGAAGGCGCTGGCGCTGAAGGCCGGCATGGACGTGCCGCTCTACACCGTCACCGGCTGGGACGGCACGGTCTATCCGTCCGGCGAGGTGATGCCCGTGTTCGGCGGTTACCCCGACGAGCCCTGGGCCACCAGCACCAAGGAGCTGCCGCCCAAGGAGACGCATGCCTTCCGCTTCGACACGCGTGTCAGCGGCGACCTCGGCGCACAGACCCAGTCCCATCAGCCTGGCACGGCCGAGACGGACAAGGACAAGGTGCCCTTCCTCGGCGCCGAATACGGGCCCGGCCTGCCGGCCATGTACCGCCGGCGCACGCTGGTGTCGCCCGACGACATCGCGGCCATGCTGCCGGTGCAGCTGGGCTCGGGCGTCAACCTGTTCGGCTATTACATGTTCCACGGCGGCCGCAACCCGGTCGGCGTGGGCGGCACGGGGCTGGAGGAAAGCACACTGAGCGGCGGCTACAACGACACGCCGCGCATCAGCTACGACTTCCAGGCGCCGCTGGGCCCGGACGGCCAGCAGCGCCCGGTGCTGACCAAGCTGCGGCCGTTCCACTACTTCCTGCGCGACTACGGCGCCCAGCTCGCCACGATGACCGTGCGCCAGCCCGAGCGCTCGCCCGCCAACCCGGCCGACCTGCAGACGCCGCGCTGGTCGGTGCGCAGCAATGGCGACAGCGGCTTCCTGTTCTTCAACAACCATGTGCGCCAGTACCCGATGCCGACGCAGGCGGGTGTGCGCTTCGAAGTGCAGTTGCCAGGCGGCGCCGTCACGCTGCCCAGCCAGCCGGTGGACATCCCCGACGGGGCCTATTTCATCTGGCCGGTCAACCTCGACCTCGATGGCGTGGCGCTGCGCTACGCCACCGCGCAGCCGGTGACGCGCGTGGACGCGGGCGCCCAGGGCATCGTGCACGTCTTCGTGACGACGGCAGGGCTGCCGGCGGAGTTCGCACTGGCAGACCGCCTTCAGGTGCTCAAGCCCGGGTCTGGCCTGCAGCGCCTGGGCGTGACGGCCGCGGGCCGCGCGGTGAGCGTGCTGCTGCTGTCGCCGGCGCAGGCCGAACAACTCAACGTGCTGGAGATTGCCGGCCAGCGGCGGCTGGTGTTCAGCGAGCAGCAGGCCTGGGTGGCCGACGGACGGCTGCAGCTGCGCGGCGTGGGCCCGCACCCGCTGGGGGCGGCCGTGTTCCCGGCACTCGCCCGGCCGCGCGCGCCCGGCCTGCAGGTTCGCCAGGACGGCGTGCTGCAGCGGCTGGCGCTGCCCGGCAGCATCCCGCAGCCGACGTTGAAGATCCTGCCCACGCGCCCGGCCGGCAACGCGCCGCGCGTGCTCAAGGGCGGGCTGGCCAATGCTGCGGTGCAGCCCGTGCCGGAAGCCTTCGCCACGGCCGCCACCTGGGCGCTGACCCTGCCGGCCAAGCTGCCCGCGCAGGCCGAGGACGTGCTGCTGGAGCTGGACTTCGTGGGTGACATCGGCCGCGTCTTCGCCGGCACGCGCATGCTGGATGACTGGTATTACAACGGCCAGCACTGGCAGCTGGGCCTGCGGCAGTTCGGCCTGAAGCCGGGCGCCGAGTTGCAGCTCAGCGTGCTGCCGCTGCGGGCCGACGCGCCCATCTACATCGACGCGGCGCACCGCCCTGCGTTCGCTGCCGGCCAGGCCCAGGCCGCCGAGCTGCGCGGCGCTCGCCTGCTCACGGTTCGCCGTATGAGTATTTCCCCTTGAGATATACGAAAACTGGATAGTTAAGACCAGATATTCGATTAGTGCGGAATGGAACGGTTCCGTAACTTACGGGACCCGGCATCGTTGGGCGGGCCGGCCTGTTAGAGCCCAAAACTACAAGAACCCGGAGATATTCGCTTGTCCTACACGCATCGCGCGCTCACGCGCCATCCGCTGGCCCTGGCTGCCAGTCTCGTTTTCGCCGCTCCCGTCTGGGCCCAGGAGGCTCCGCCGCCAGCCAGCGAGTCCCTGGAAACCGTCGTCGTCACCGGCATGAAGGCCAGCCTGAGCAAGGCTCAGGACCGCAAGCGCAATGCGGACCAGGTCGTCGATTCCATCGTCGCCGACGACATCGGCAAGCTGCCGGATGCCAACGTGGCCGAGGCGCTGCAGCGCATCGCCGGCGTGCAGATCTCGCGCAACCGCGGCGAGGGCGACCGCGTGCAGGTGCGCGGCCTGTCGCAGACGCAGACGCTGCTCAACGGCCGCTCCATCTTCAGCGCCGGCAAGGAGCGCGGCCTGTCGTTCCAGGACGTACCCGCCGAGCTGCTGGCCGGTGCCGACGTCTACAAGACACCGACGGCCGACCAGGTCGAGGGCGGCATCGCCGGCCTGATCGACCTGCGCACCCGCAAGCCCTTCGACTTCAGCGGCGCGAAGTTCGCCGCCACGGTCAAGGACAGCTACGCCGACCTGGCCGGCAAGAGCAAGCTCGAAGGCTCCGTGCTGGCCAGCAACCGCTGGGACCTGGGCGGCGGCCGCCAGCTGGGCGGGCTGATCAGCCTGGCCAAGCAAAAGCGCGCCTACCGCTCCGACACGCAGGAACTGGGCGCGCCGGCCCAGCTGGCTGATGGCTCGGGGGTCTATGCGCCGCTGGGCGTGTGGAACGCCTACGAGCTGGGCTCGCGGGACCGTACCGGCGCGACGGCCGCGCTGCAGTACCGGCCCAGCCGCGACACCGAGTACACGCTGGATGTGCATCACACCCGGCTGAAGACGCAGACCGACACCTACGGCTTCTACGGCTCACCGTATTGGGCCAACTGGGACGCGGCCACCAGCCTCGGCGCGCTGTGGCCCAACGGCACGATCACGAAGGATGCCAACGGCAACTTCTCCAAGGGCGCGTTCTGGGGTGCCAGCATGAGCACCTCGGCCTTCGTGGCCGACAACGACACCAAGACCACGCAGGCCGCGCTCAGCGGCAAGTGGCAGCTGGCGGAGTGGACGGTCAAGTCGGAGCTGGGCCACACCAAGAGCGACTACAGCCGCATCTACCAGGAAGCGCGCCTGGGCTTCTGGACCAACAACCCCGGCTTCGCCTATGACCTGACCACGGACGTGCCGTCGGCCGCGCCGGTGCTCGCCGCCGCCAGCGACCTGACGACGCCTGCGCAGTACTGGGCCGACAAGGCGCTGTACTTCCGCCAGGAAAACAGCGCCAAGGAAACGACCTTCCGCATCGACGGCGAGCGCCGCTTCGACGGGCTGCTGTCGCGCGTGCGCACCGGTCTGCGGGTGGCCGACCGCAAGGCCACCAGCGCCGAGATCAACACGCTCGACGACCTGTTCAGCAACAGCGCCACCGGCCCCGTCGCGGGCGCTGCACCGGCGCTGGCCGCCAAGATCGGCGTCATCGCCTACGACGACCTGCTGAAGTACGCCGGCAGCGGCGACACGCCGCGCCAGTGGCTGTCCGTCACCGACCTGGGCTGGCTGCGTGACCCGGCCACCGCCCGTGCGGCGATGGGCCTGACCGTGCCCGGCTTCGACGCCGCCCAGACCTTCGACTACCGCGAAAAGACGCAGGCCGCCTACGGCGTGGCCGACCTCGACGGCGAACTCGCCGGCATGCCGTGGTCCGGCAACGTGGGCCTGCGCTTCGTGCGCACGGAAGGCACCCGTGGCTACACCACGGTGGCTGGCACGCCTGCGTCGCTCAAGAGCAGCGACAACGACTGGCTGCCGAGCGTCAACTTCCGGCTCGACATCAGCAGCAAGCTGGTGGCGCGCCTGGGCGCTTCCAAGGTCGTCACGCAGCCCAACTTCGACCAGCTGACCCCGTCGCTCAGCCTCAACGCCAACGACAAGACCGGCTACCTCGGCAACCCGACGCTCGGGGCGCTGCATGCCCGCCAGCTGGACTTCTCGCTCGAGTACTACCTCAACAAGAGCGACCACATCTACGCGGCCGCCTTCCACAAGCGCGTGGACGGCTTCCTGCAGACGACGACGCAGAGCCTGACCTACGGCGGCAGCACCTACACCGTCTCCACGCCCAGCAATGGCGAGGACGGCAGCATCAAGGGCCTGGAAGTCGGCTATCAGGCCTTCTTCACCAGCCTGCCGGGGCTGCTGCGCGGCCTGGGCGTGCAGGCCAACTACACCTACGTCGACAGCTCGGCGCCCGGCCCGATCAACGGCCAGAAGACGCAGCTGGAAGGCCTGTCGCGCGACAGCTTCAACGTGGTGGGCATGTACGACTACGAGCAGTTCGCGCTGCGCCTGGCCTACAACTACCGCAGCAAGTACATCGCCGGCACCAGCAACTACTACGCGAACAACGGCACCACCATCGCCCAGACGCCCATCACGTTCAAGGGCTACGGCATGCTGGACGCCTATGTGAGCTGGGCCATCACGCCTCAGCTCAAGCTCGCCGTCGAGGCCAACAACCTCACGCGCACCGTGCGCCACAGCACCTACGGCATCGGCGATCTGGCCCGCGGCACTTACGCCGACGACCGCCGCTACGCGGTCAGCCTGCACCTGGACCTGTGATGAACGGCCAGCTGGACCTGGCGCTGCCGCAGGCGGCCACCCTCGGTGAAGGCCTGCTGTGGCAGGGCGGACGCTGGTGGTGGACCGACATCGAGGCGTCCACGCTGTTCGCGTGGCGCCCGGGCAGCGACGCGCCGCAGCTGTGCCGTCTGCCGGACCGGCTGGGTTGCTTTGCGCACACCAAGTCCGGCCGCATGCTGCTGGGGCTGGCCAAGCGGCTGGCGCTGGCCTCGCTGGGCGATCAGCTCGAGCTGACGCTGCTGCAGACGCTGGTGCCGGTGGACGCCGCCGAGCCGCGCACGCGCATCAACGACGGCCGCACCGACCGGCGCGGCTACTTCGTGTTCGGCACGCTCAACGAAGCCAAGGAGAAGCGGCCCATCGCCAGCTTCTACCAATACTCGTTGGCGCACGGCCTGCGCCGGCTTGCGCTGCCGGCCGTGGCCATTGCCAACAGCATCTGCTTCAGCGTCGACGGGCGCACGATGTACTTCTGCGACACGCTGTCGCGCCGCATCCAGCAGTGCGACTACGACGCCGAGACCGCCCAGGTCGAGAATGTCCGGCTGTTCACGGAGATGGATGTCGCCGAGGCCTGGCCCGACGGCTCCGTCATCGACGCCGAGGGCTGCCTGTGGAACGCGCAGTGGGGCGCCGGACGTGTGGCACGCTACGACCCCGACGGCCGCCTGATGGGCGTGTTAACAGCACCGGCGGCCCACAGCACCTGCCCGGCGTTCGGGGGTGAGGGGCTGAACCAGCTGATGCTCACGACCGCGCGGGCCGAGCTGGACCGCGACGCGCTGACCGCGCAGCCGCTGTCCGGCAGCCTGTTCGGGCTGCGCCTGCCGAAGGCGCTGGGCGTGCCCGACACCCTGTTTGAAGATTGATTGGAGACGAGACGATGAAGATGCAACGACGTGCCGCCCTTGCCCTGGCCCTGCTGGCCAGCCCCTTCGCGCTGCAGGCTGCGGAGCCCGTCAAGGTCGGCTTCCTCGTCAAGCAGGCCGAGGAGCCCTGGTTCCAGGACGAATGGCGCTTCGCCGAGCAGGCCGCCAAGGAAAAGGGCTTCACGCTGGTCAAGATCGGGGTGCCCAACGGCGAGAAGACGCTGGCCGCCATCGACAACCTGGCCGCGCAGAAGGCCGTCGGCTTCGTCATCTGCGCGCCCGACGTGAAGTTGGGTGTGGCCATCAACCGGGCCGCCAAGCGCAACAACCTCAAGGTCATGTCGGTGGACGACCAGCTCGTCGACGGCGGCGGCAAGCCCATCGCCGGCATTCCCCACATGGGCATCTCGGGCTACGAGATCGGCAAGCAGGTCGGTGCCGGGCTGCTGGCCGAAATCAAGGCCCGCGGCTGGAAGCTCGACGAAGTCGGCGTGCTGCGCGTGGCCTACGACCAACTGCCCACCGGCCGTGACCGCACCATGGGCGCGGCCGACGCGCTGAAGGCCGCCGGCGTGCCGGCCGCCAACCTCATCGACGCGCCCCAGGCCAAGACCGACACCGAGAGCGCCTTCAACGCCGCCAACATCGCCTTCACGAAGAACGCCAAGTTCAAGAAGTGGGTCGCGTTCGGTCTGAACGACGAAGCCGCGCTGGGCGCCGTGCGCGCCGCCGAAGGCCGCGGCATCAAGGCCGACGCGATGCTGGCCATCGGCATCGGCGGCAGCCAGACGGCCCTGAACGAGTTCACCAAGCCCACGCCGACGGCCTTCTTCGGCACCGTGCTGATCAGCCCCAAGCGCCACGGCTATGAGACGGCCATCGCCGTGTACGAATGGGCCACGGCCGGCAAGACGCCGCCGCCGGTGACGCTGACCAGCGGCGTGCTGATGACCCGCCAGAACCAGGGCGAACTGCGCAAGCAGATGGGGCTGTGACCCACCGCCGATGCGCTTCGCGCCGCCTCCCCCAGGCGGCGCCACCCGCGGGGCGGCCATGCCGGTGCCGTGGTGTCTGCGCGTTCAACCTCTCTCTTGGTTCCACCCTCGCGTCGCCAGGCGGCCAGGGCGAATGACATGTCATCCTTGCAGTTCGACAACATCACGAAGACCTTCCCCGGCGTCAAGGCGCTCAACGGGGTGAGCTTCGAGGCGCGGCCCGGTCAGGTCATGGGCCTGCTCGGCGAGAACGGCGCCGGCAAAAGCACGCTGCTGAAGATCCTCGGCGGCCAGTACAAGCCCGACGGCGGCCGCCTGGTCATCGACGGTCAGGAGCGCCGCTTCACATCGGCCGGCGACGCCATTCGCGCCGGCGTGGCCATCATCCACCAGGAGCTGCAGTACGTGGCCGAGCTGACCGTGGCCGAGAACGTGCTGCTGGGGCGGCTGCCCACGCGCTTCGGGCTGGTGGACCACCAGGCCGCGCGCAAGATGGTGGCCGCGCAGCTCGCCGCCATCGGCGTGGAGCTGGACCCGGCGGCCCGCCTGTCTGAGCTGTCCATCGCGCAGCGCCAGATGGTGGAGATCTGCAAGGCAGTCATGCAGGACGCCAAGGTCATCGCCTTCGACGAGCCCACCAGCAGCCTGTCGCACCGCGAGACCGAGATCCTGTTCAAGCTCGTCAAGCGCCTGCGCTCCGAAGGCCGCACGCTGATCTACATCTCGCACCGGCTCGAAGAGCTGTACGAGCTGTGCGATGCCTGCACGATCTTCCGCGACGGCCGCAAGATCGTCACGCACGACGTCATGGCCGAGGTGCCGCGCGATCGCCTCATCAGCGACATGGTGGGCCGCGAGGTGAAGGACATCTACGACTACCGCACGCGCCCGCAGGGCCCGATCCGGCTGGAGGCGCGCGGCCTGCACAGCGCCCGCCTGCCCGAGCCGCTGAGCTTCGCCGTGCGCGGCGGCGAGGTGCTGGGCTTCTTCGGCCTCGTCGGCGCGGGCCGCAGCGAGCTGATGCGGCTGATGTACGGCGCCGACGCGCGCCGGGGCGGCGACGTCTGGCTGGACGGTCATGCGGTGTCTGCCGACAGCCCGGCCGACGCCATCGCCGCCGGCATCGTGCTGTGCCCGGAGGACCGCAAGGAGCAGGGCATCCTGGCGCATTCGTCGGTGGCCGAGAACATCAACATCAGCTGCCGCCGCCACGGCCTGGCGGGCGGCGTGTTCCTGCGCCACGGCCAGGAGGCGCAGCGGGCCGACGACTTCATCAAGAAGCTGCGCATCAAGACGCCCAACCGCGAGCAGGAGATCCGCCTGCTGTCCGGTGGCAACCAGCAGAAGGTCATCCTGGCGCGCTGGCTGGCCGAGCCGGGCCTGAAGGTGCTCATCCTCGACGAGCCCACGCGTGGCATCGACGTCGGTGCCAAGAACGAGATCTACAAGATCATCCACGACGTGGCCGCGGCGGGCTGCTGTGTCATCGTCATCTCCAGCGAGCTGCCGGAGGTGCTGGGCATCAGCGACCGCCTCATCGTCATGCGCGACGGCCGCATCAGCGGCGAGCTTGCGCGCGAGGAGGCCAGCGAGACCGCCGCGCTCGCGCTCGCGTTGCCCGATGGGGCCGCTGCCGTCCACTGAGAGACGTCGTGAACGACCCCCACACGCTCGCTCGTCCCACCGCAACGCCACCACCCGGCGTTGCACACGCTCACCGCAGCACTGGCTGCCACTCCGCTTTGCGCCTTGACGGGCGCCGCCGCGACGGCCTGCACGGCCGCGCAGGACTCATTCGCTGCTTCTGACATGAACACGACCACCCAACCGACTCCCGCCGCGCCCGGCTCCGCCATGAACACCAAGTCCCGCGCCCTGCTCAAGGAACACAGCATGACGCTGGGCTATGCGCTGCTGTTCGTGGTGCTGGCCCTCACGGTCGAGAACTTCTTCTCCGGCGCCAACATCGTTGGCCTGCTGCTGTCGGTCGCGCAGATCGGCATGGTGGCCTGCACGATGATGCTGTGCCTGGCCTCGCGCGACTTCGACCTCTCCGTCGGCTCCACGATCGCCTTCGCCGGCGTGCTGGGCGCCATGGTGCTGGAGCGCACCGGCAGCATCGGCCTGGCCATCGGCAGCGGCCTGCTCGCCGGTGCGCTGATCGGTGCCGGCAACGGTGTGCTGATCGCCTATCTGCGCGTCAACGCGCTCATCGCCACGCTGGCCACCATGCTGATGGTGCGCGGCCTGGCCTTCATCGCGTCCAAGGGCCAGGCCGTGGGCATTGCCGACGAGGGCTTCATCTCGTTCGGCGACACCGCCGTGCTGGGCCTGCCGCTGCCCATCTGGCTGACGGTGCTGTGCTTCATCGTGTTCGGCGTGCTGCTCAACCACACGGTGTTCGGCCGCAACACGTTGGCCATCGGCGGCAACCCGGAAGCCGCTCGCCTGGCGGGTGTGCGCGTGGAGCGGCTGCGCGTGTGGATCTTCCTGCTGCAGGGCGTGGTCACGGCGCTGGCCGGGCTCGTGCTGTCGGCGCGCATCACCAGCGGCCAGCCCAATGCGGCCACCGGCTTCGAGCTGGACGTCATCTCCGCCTGCGTGCTGGGCGGCGTGTCGCTGCAGGGCGGCAAGGCGCGCATCTTCGGCGTCGTCATCGGTGTGCTCATCATGGGCACGGTCGAGAACGTCATGAACCTGCTGAACGTCGACGCGTTCTACCAGTACCTCGTGCGCGGCCTCATCCTGCTGGCCGCTGTTCTCCTCGACCAGCTGAAGACCCGCGGTGAACGCCGTGCTTGAAATGATGGCGCCCCTCGCCCAAGGCAAGCCTTGGTCGGTCTTGCAGACCGCGCTGCGGCTTGTGCCGCAGCCCTTCGGCAGGCACGGGCCGTCCACCGGACGCCCCGTGTACGGCCTCAGCCCCCTGGGGGACGGCGATGCTTGCGGCGTCGAGCCGCAAGCACATCGCCAGAGCGGGCCGGCTTGGGAGCGGCCCGGCGCTCGGCCCGCAAGGAATCACTGAGATGTCTATCCAACGTCGTACTTTGCTGGCTGCGTCGCTAGCCAGCGCGCTGCCCGCACATGCCGCGGCGAAAGCGCCACTGCTGGCCGGTGGCGATATCTCCGCGCTGACGTGGATGGAACACGCCGGGGCGGTCTACAAGGACCGTGACGGCAAGCCGGGCGACTGCCTGGAAATCCTGAAGCGCTACGGCCACAACATCGTGCGCATCCGCATGTATGACCGCACCGGGCCGGGCACGGGCAACGACGGCTGGTACTGGCCCGAGGGCTCGATGGACCTGGCCGACGTGCTGCGCCTGGCGCGCCGCGCCAAGGCGCAGGGCATGCAGATTCAGTTCACGCTGCACTACAGCGACTTCTGGACCAACTCCAAGACGCAGACGCCGCCCACCGCCTGGCGCAAGGCGCTGGACCAGCTGGACGACGACACGGCCCGCTTCGAGCGCCTGCTGGCGCTCGTGGAGGCGCGCAGCCGCCTCGTCGTCAAGGCGCTGGTGGACCAGGGCACGCCGCCTGAGTTCGTGTCGCTGGGCAACGAGATCGAGCATGGCCTGCTCTACCCCTGGGGCAGCACCGCCAACTGGCAGCGCCTGGGCGCTCTGCTGAAGGCCGGCCATGCCGGCGTGAAGGCGGCCCATCCGGGGGCCAAGATCGTGCTGCACCTGGACGACGGCGGCAACGAGGCCAAGTACATCGACTGGTTCGACCATGCCCGCGAGCAGGGCGTGAAGTGGGACGTCATCGGCCCGTCCTACTACCCGTTCTGGACCCAGAAGAACGTCGGCCAGCTGATGAGCTTCTGCGACACGGTCTCGGCCCGCTACGACAGCGACATCCTCGTCATGGAAGCCGGCTTCAACTTCGCGCCCAACCGTGCCGACGGCTGGCCGGGCCAGCTGGAGAACAACGGCCCCTATCCGGCCAGCATGAGCACCCCCGAAGGCCAACGCGACTTCATGGCCGAGCTGCTGGCCGCCTGCCAGGCGCATCCGCGCGTGCTGGGCGTGCTGTACTGGGACCCGATCTTCATCGCCAACCGCAAGGTCGGCTGGGCGCTGAAGGAAGGCTCCGGCGAGCCCGGGCCCAACGTCGTCTCCAACACCACCTTGTTCGACTTCAAGGGCCGGGCGCTGCCCGTGCTGGACATCTGGAAGCAGTACACGCAATGAGTTCTCCGCGTCTGCAAGGCAAGGTGGCGTTGGTGACTGGCGCCACCCAGGGCATCGGCAAGGCCATCGCGCGGCTGTTCGTCGCCGAGGGTGCCAAGGTCATCCTGAACGGCCTGGCCGCCGATGCGGCGCTGGCTGCGGAACTCGTCCGGGAGCTGGGCGAGGACAACGTGATGTTCATCGCCGCCGACATCGCCGATGAAGCCGCGGTGCGCGCCATGGCCGCGAATGGCGCCGAGTGCTTCGGCCCCATCAACGTGCTGATCAACAACGCCGGCATGAACGTGTTCGCCGAGCCGCTGGAGATGACGTCGGCGCAGTGGCAGCGCTGCTTCGCGGTGGACCTGGAGGGCGCCTTGCATTGCAGCCGCGCCGTGCTGCCGGGCATGCTGGCGGCGGGCGGCGGCAGCATCGTCAACATCGCGTCGGTGCATGGCCACCGCATCATTCCCGACGCCTTCCCCTACCCGGTGGCCAAGCATGCGCTGATCGGCATGACCAAGGCGCTGGGCATCCAGTACGCGGCTCGCAACGTGCGCGTCAACTCGATCTCGCCCGGGCTGATCCTGTCGGAGCGTGTGGTCGAATGGCTGGGCAGCATCAGCCCCGAGGAGGCCCAGCGCCAGGTGGATCTGCTGCCTACCAAGCGCATCGGTGAGCCCATCGAGGTGGCCTACACGGCGTTGTTCCTGGCCAGCGACGAAGCCCGGTTCATCAACGCGACGGATATCCTCATCGACGGGGGCCGCTCCCAGCTCTATCACGACTAGATCTTCGTTGCCATGACCGACCCGCGCTCGGATCGCTTCGTCCGCTCCCACCTGAAGACCCGGCAGCTGGTGCTGCTGGTGGAGCTGGGGCGGCACGGGTCCATCCTGCATGCGGCGCAGGCGGCCAACCTGACGCAGCCGGCCGCGTCCAAGCTGCTGGCCGACCTGGAGCATGCGTTGGGCGTGAAGCTGTTCGAGCGCCTGCCGCGCGGCGTGGCGCCCACCTGGTATGGCGAGGTCATGATCCGCCGCGCCGGGGCGGCGCTGGCGGAGCTGGACGCCGGGCACCAGGAGGTCATGGAGCTGTTGTCCGGCCTGGCGGGGCGTGTCGCGGTCGGCGCGGTGCTGACACCGTCGACCACCTTGCTGCCGGCTGCCGTCGTCGAGCTCAAGGCGCGCCAGCCGCGCGTGCATGTGGCCATCACGGTGGACACCAGCAAGATCCTGACGCAGCAACTGCAGAGCGGCGAGCTGGACCTCGTCATCGGCCGCGTGCTGGACAGCGAGTCGGCCGCCCAGCTCAGCTTCGAGCCGCTGACTGACGAGCCGCACAGCCTCATCGTGCGGGCCGGGCATCCGCTCGTGGGGCGTACCGACCTGGGCCTGCCCGAGCTGGCGCGGCAGAGCTGGATCCTGCCGCCCGGCGGCAGCATCCTGCGCGACCGGTTGACGTCGCTGTTCCTGACCGCGGGGCTGGGCCAGCCGCAGCAGGCCGTGGAGACGCTGTCGCTGCCGGTCATCACCAGCCTGTTGGCGCAGTCCGACATGGTGGTGGCGCTGCCCGAGGAGCTCATGCGCCCCTACCTCGACGCGGGTTTGCTGACCGTGCTGCCGATGGAGCTGGGCCTGCGCATGGATGCCTACGGCATCGTCACGCGGCGCGGCCACCAGCTGTCGCCGGGCGCCGAGCTCATGCTGAACTGCCTGCGCGCGCAGGCACGCCAGCGCCTGGGCTGAGCGCCGGCCCGCCGCTCACTGGGGCGGTTTGCGCTTGAGCAGTGCCAGCAGCACGCAGACCGTCAGCGTGGTGCCGATCAGCACATTGCCCACCCACGGGAAATGCTCGAGCTTGCCGTCCGCGCCGATGGTCACGATGTGCCCCGAGACGAGGGCCGCCAGCCCGCCGGCCAGCTGCTGCAGCGCGGCGTTGACGGCCGTGAACGCGCCGCGCTGCTCGGGCGCGGGAATGCCGGTGACGATGACCTGCCAGGGCACCATGCGCGAGAAGATGCCGGCGAACATGACGACGTTGATGACCACCAGCGTCGTCAGCGACGACGGCCCCAGCCGCGTGTAGATCGCCACCATCGCGATGGTGATCGCGCTGCCGGCATAGAACACCGGCAGCGGGCCGAGGCGGTCGGACAGCCGGCCCACCAGCGGCGCGACGACCATCGTGCTGATGCCGGTGATGAGGTAGACGATGGGCAGATGGTGCAGGTCGATGCCGACGTTGTTCACCGAGAACGCGCTGGCGAACGGCATGATCATGAAGCCGCCGGTCGTCAGCAGTGCGGTGATGAGGAAGGCATGCAGATGGCGCTTCACCGCCACCGTGTGCCACAGGTGGGCGAAGGCGCTGCGGTCGGTCTGCAGGGTCAGGTGGCCGTCCACCGGCGCCATGCGCCAGGCGATCAGCAGGCCGCCGAGCACGCCGAACACCACCAGTGCCAGAAAGGGCGCGTGCCAGTCCCAGTGGTTGGCCAGATAGAGCCCGAACGGCAGCCCCAGCACCTGGCTGGCGGCGAAGCCGCCCTGCAGCAACCCCATGACACGGCCACGCAGCGCGGGCTCGAACAGGTCGGCCGCGATCGCCATGACGATGGAGCCGATGACGCCGCCGAACAGGCCCGTGACGATGCGGGCCAGCAGCAGCGACTCGAAACTCGTCGCCAGCCCGCACCACAGCGTGCCGAGCAGGAAGCCGCTGAAGAAGAACAGCAGCAGCCGCTTGCGGTCGAACCGGTCGGCGAAGCCGGCCGTCAGCACGCCCGAGATGCCGGCGCTGAACGCATAGGCCGAGACGACGAGGCCGAACTGCTGCGTCGTCATCGACATGGCGGGCATGATCATCGCGCCCAGCGGCGACATGATCATGAAGTCCAGGATGACGGCGAACTGCAGCAGCGTCAGCAGCCCCGTGACGAAGCGCTGGTAGGGCGTGAAGGTGGCGGGCGGGGCTGAGGCGAGGGGCGCGGCGGTGCTCATGACCGCAGTGTCAGGCCGCCAGCGCCGGGATGTGGCAGCAGCGTGTGTCGTTTTTTATCGATCGTTGTCGTTGCGTTGCTGCCGAGGCCTTGTCCTACGCGCCGTCGCGCCGCGGCCTCACGGGGGCGGGCGCGGCCGCGCGCGACAGTGGCGCCATCCATCCTCAGCGGAGAAGCACCATGTCAGTCACGGACTGCCCCCCGCGGCCGGCGCCGCCCACCCCTCCCGCCGCAGACCGCATGATCTGCGTCGTCGGCACGGCCGACGTGTTGCGTCGCTTCGAGCGCGACCTGAGCGTGTTCCGCGCCGACGATGTCGGCGTGATGACCTGGTGCCTGGACGACGACTTCGGCGAGCCGCCGGCCGCTGCCGACTGGTGCGACGGCCTGGTGGTGCTGAACTCGGACGTGTGGGCCGCGCCCACCGGCTGCGCCCGCCTGCAGGCGCTGCTGAAGATGGCCTGGCGCTGCGGTCGCACGGTGGCGCTGTGCGGTGACGCCGTGACCTCGGTCAGCGTGCTGGGCTTCGCGAACGACGTGCCCGCCGAGGCCGAGGGCCTGTTCCTGTGCCCGCAAGGCCCCTGCCACGAGACGCTGGCCGAGTTCCTCGATGCCGTGAGCGAGCAGCCGCATCGCCGGCGCTGAAGCCGGCCCTGTTGAAGTGCCTCACTGACGCCCGCCTGCGCGCTGCAGGCGGGCGTCGGTTCTTTCGTGCCCGGTCCTGCCTCAGCTCTTCGGGCGCGGTGCGAGGCGGCAGTCCACCGGCGGCAGCTTTTCGCCCGGGTCGACAAAGGCCAGCAGCGCGGCCGGCGGGGCGAGCGCACCCAGCGCGAGTGCAGCCACGGCCCGGCCACCGAGGCTGCGGCCTTCCAGTGCCACGCGCGGGTCGGCCAGCGAACCCTGCAGCCGCAGCGGCGCGCGCAGCGTCAGTGGCGAGAAGTCTTTGGGGCTGGCCACCGCGCGCAGGTCCAGCGTCTCGCTGGCCAGGCTGATGCTGCCGTCCAGGTCGATGCGGCTGTCGCGGTTGTCGACGATGGCCGTGCGCGGGCGCAACACGCCGGCGGTGAAGCTGCCGTCCAGCCGCGCGCAGTTCAGCGGCAGGTTGCTGTCGCCCTTGAGCAGCATGCCCAGGCCCTGCGCGATGTCCAGGCCGATGGCCTCCGTCAGCAGATGGGACACGCTGCCGTTCTCCACACGCAGCTGCACCGGGCCGCTGAGGCTGGCGAGCAGCTCGGCCGTGCTGTGGCCACGGCCCTGCACGTCGATCTGTCCCTTCAGCTGGCCGGTCAGCGGGTGCTCGGTCAGCGCCTTCATGTCGGGTTTGAACCAGCGCTCGACGGCGAGGTCGTTGGCGTCCAGGCTGATGCGCCAGATGGGCGGCACGGGTTGGGTGTCGAGCTGGGCCGAGCCCGCGATGCGCCCGCCGGCCACGCCGGCCTTCAGCTGGCTCAGCGTCAGCACGCCGCTGCTGAGCACCACACGGCCGTTGACGGGGGAGAGCGGCTCCAGCGCGGTCGTGCCGAGGTCGAGCTGCTTCAAGGCCACGTCGACGTTCGCGTCCATCATGTGCAGCGCGGGCAGGTCCAGCGGCCGGTCGGGCAGCACGCGGTCGGCGCGGCTGGGCGGCGTGTCCGCGCCGATGGCGGGCCCCAGGTCGGCCAGACGCAGCGGGCCGCCGCGCAGCGTGCCGCTGAGCACGGGGCGGCGGGGCCGGGTGTCGAAGGCGAAGTCGCCGCCCAGCCGGCTGCCGCCGACCTGCGCGCGCACGGCGCCGAAGCGCCACACGCCGGCCTCGTGCTGGAGCCGGCCCGCGAGGTCCACGGGCGGCGTGTTGGGCAGCGTCACGCCGAAGGGGCGACCCACCGCATTCAGCGAGCTGCCGCGCACACGCAGCTGGCCGTCGAGCGCGCGGGCGTCCAGCAAGGACGACGCCGCGCCCTCGAAGCTCAGGTGCTGCGGCCCCTGGCGGAGGTCGACCGCCAGCCGCACGGGCGGCTCGTCGGCGTCGGCGGGGGAGAGCAGCGCCAGGCCCGCGCTGGCCTGGGCGTCCAAGGCGAGTTGCTGGCCGCGCAGCTCGCCCTTGACGTCGGCGCGCCAGCGGCCGTCGGCGTCCGTCGAGAAGTGCGCGTTGGCCTGCAGCAGCAGCGGTGCGTCGCTGACCCGCGCCGTGCCTCGGTGAATGAGGAGCCGATCGATCTGCGGCACGGCGGCCGGGGCGTCGGACGGGCCCTGGCGCTTCTCCGGCAAGGGCCAGGCGGTGCGGCCGTCGGCGTCGCGCTGCCAATCCAGCGACAGCGCGTCCGCCTTCACGGTGCGCAGCCGCAGAACGTCGCCCCGGTGCCAGCGCCACAGGTCCAGCCACGACCAGCCCAGCACCACGGCGCGGGCATCGGCCAGCGTTTCGCCCTGGGCCGCGACGAGGCGCAGCGACGAGGCCTCCAGCTGCGGGTGCCACAGCAGACGCAGGCGGCTGTCCGCGTCGACTTGCAGGCCTGGCACGCTGCGGGCGGCCAGGCGCGGGGCGAGGCCGGGCCAGCCGGCGAGCTCCATGCCGCCGAGGGCGGCGAGGGCCGCCACGGCGATCGCACTGGCGACGAGGGCAGTTTTTCGCTTCATGCCGGCATGCTCGGCAATCGGTGCGCCGGCCCGGGTGGGACGGCGGCGGCGCTCGCTGTAGGACGCCGCGCGGTGCGGCGCGGTCCGACATCACGTCGGCGCGCGGGCTGAATGCCGAAGGCCTGCCCCGCAGCCACAGTTGCATGGCCGGCCCTCGAGGCCTCAACCCCCGGAAGGACGACCGATGAAACAGCACCTCACCCGACTCCCCGTGCTCGCTGCCCTCGCGGTGGCCGCGGCACTGACCGCCTGCGGCAAGCATGACGACGAACGCACGGCCGGCCAGCGCCTGGACGGCGCCATCGCCGACGCCAAGCAATCTGCCGCCGAAACCAAGCGCGATGCTCAGAAGGCCGTGAACGACGCCGAGCGTTCGGCTGAACAGGCCGGCGACAAGGCCGCGCAGGTGACCAGCGACGTGACCATCACCGCCAAGGTCAACGCCGCCCTGGTGGCCGATGACAAGCTCAAGGCCACGCAGATCAACGTGGACACCCGCGAAGGCCAGGTCACGCTGACCGGCCAGGCGCCCGACGCGCAGTCGCGCGAGCGCGCCACGACGCTGGCCTCCGCCGTCGACGGCGTGAAGCACGTCAACAACCAGCTGGTCGTCAGCCCCAAGAACGGCTGATTGCACGGCTCGCTCGGGCGCTCCTGGTGGGAGCGCCCTTTTTGTCATGGCTTGCCCCGGGCCGTGGCGGCGGGGATCGCCGATACGATGGCCCGCCATGGATCTCAGCATCGCCGCCATCCTGGGCCTGGACGGCCTGACCAACGGGGCCATCTACGCCCTCGTCGCGCTGGCGCTGGTGCTGGTGTTTTCGGTCACCCGTGTCATCTTCATTCCGCAGGGCGAGTTCGTCGCCTACGGCGCGCTGACGCTGGCCTCGCTGCAGGCCGGCCAGCTGCCCGGCACGGTGTGGCTGCTGGTGCTGCTGGCACTGGCCGCGCTGGCGCTGGACGCGGCGCAAGCCTGGCGCGAACGCTGGGCGCCGGTGCGGCTGTTGCGGCAGTCGGCGATGGCCGCCGCCGCGCTGGCAGTGGCGGGTCTCACGGCCGTGTTGGCGCGGAGTCCGTGGGGCCCGGTGCCGCTGCTGCTGCAGGTGGTGCTGACGCTGGCGGTCGTCACGGCGATGGGGCCGCTGCTGCACCGCCTGGCCTACCGCGCGATGTCCGGCGCCAGCGTGCTGACGCTGCTCATCGTCTCCGTCGGTGTGCACTTCGCGCTCACGGGCCTGGGCCTGGTGTTCTTCGGTGCCGAGGGCTACCGCACGCCGGCATTCTGGGAGGCGCGCTTCGACGTCGGCCCCCTGAGCCTGACGGGGCAGACGCTGATCATCTTCGGCGTGTCGGCCGCGCTCATCGGCGCGCTGTTTGTCTTCTTCGAGCACACGCTGACGGGCAAGGCGCTGCGTGCCACCTCGGTCAACCGCACCGGCGCGCGGCTGATGGGCATCTCGGGTGATGCGGCCGGCGCGCTGAGCTTCACGATGGCGGCCTTCATCGGCGCGCTGTCGGGGCTGCTGATCTCGCCGTCCACGACCATCTATTACGACACCGGCTTCCTGATCGGCCTCAAGGGCTTCGTCGCCGCCGTGTTCGGCGGCCTGGCGAGCTTTCCGATGGCGCTGGGCGGCGCGATCGGCGTGGGCCTCATCGAGAGCTTCGGCGCCTTCTACGCGAGTGCGTTCAAGGAGGTCATCGTCTTCACGGTGATCCTGCCGGTGCTGCTGTGGCGGTCGTTCGTCGATCCGCATCGCGAGGAGCACTGAGGTGATGGTGCCCCTCGCCCAACCTCGCGTCGCTAGACGCGAGCGAGTCTGGTCGGTCCCCCGTGGGGACGGCGATGCTCGCGGCGTTGAGCCGCGAGCACATCGCCATCGCGGGCCGGCTTGGGAGCGGCCCGGCGTCCGGCCCGATCGGGATCAGGCGTCGCCGGTGCTGACATGACGCGCTCCCATCTGGCGGCCATCGCCGCCGCTGTTGTCTTCGCGCTGCCGTTTGCGCCGGTGCCGGACTTCTGGATCACGCAGCTGAACTACATCGGCCTGTTCTCGCTGGTCGTGCTGGGCCTGGTGCTGCTGACCGGCGTGGGCGGGCTCACGTCGTTTGGCCAGGCCGCGTTCGCCGGGGTGGGGGCTTACGCGACGGCCTACCTGACCGTCGTGCTGGGGCTGTCGCCGTGGCTGGGCCTGCTCGCCGGGCTGGCCATCACGGGTGTGCTGGCGTTGCTCATCGGCGTGCTGACGCTGCGCATGTCGGGCCACTACCTGCCGCTGGCCACCATCTGCTGGTGCCTGGCGCTGTACTACCTGGTCGGCAACCTCGAGCCGCTGGGCAAGTACGACGGCCTGCTGGGCCTGCCGGCGGTTCAGTTGGGCGAGTTCAGCCTGCAGAGCGAGCGCCGCCTGTACGGGCTGATCTGGGCCGTGGCGCTGCTGGCGGCCCTGGGCATCACGCGGCTGCTGGACTCGCGGCCCGGCCGCGTCATGCGCGCACTGAACGCGCACCGCGGCGGCGGCGTGACCATGCCCGAGGCGATGGGCGCGAGCACCTTCCGCTACAAGCTGGTGATGTTCGTCATCGCCGCGCTGCTGGCGTCCGTCTCCGGCTGGCTGTATGCCCACATGCAGCGCAGCGTGAACCCGTCGCCCTTCGGCATCAAGTTCGGCATCGAGTACCTGTTCATGGCCGTGCTGGGCGGCATCGGCACGGTGGGCGGGGCGTTCACCGGCGCAGCGCTGGTGAAGCTGGCGGAGGACCAGCTCAAGGTCTGGCTGCCGCTGCTGTTCGGCGGCTCGGGCAACTACGAAATCATCGTGTTCGGCGTCGTGCTGGTGTTGGTGCTGCGCTTCGCGCCCGACGGGCTGTGGCCTCTGTTCGCCCGGGTGTTGGCGCGCTGGCTGCCGGCGCGGGCTGACCGGGCGGTAGAGGAGGGCGCGCCACCACTGCCATCACGCCGCCGCCCCGAGCGCGGCGCGCCGTTGCTGCGCGTGCGCAAGATCCGCAAGACCTTCGGCGGGCTGGTGGCCGTGGACGACATCAGCTTCAGCCTCAGCGCGGGCGACATCGTGGGTCTCATCGGCCCCAACGGCGCGGGCAAGAGCACGACGTTCAACCTCGTGTCCGGCGTGCTGCCGCTCAGTGGTGGCGAGGTCGAGCTGGCGCAGCAGCGCGTGGACGGCCGGCCGAGCCGCGACATCGCCCGCGCGGGCCTGAGCCGCACCTTCCAGCACGTGAAGCTGGTGCCCGACATGACGGTGCTGGAGAACGTCGCCCTGGGCTGCTATGGGCGCACCCGCTGCGGCACGCTGGCCGCCATGCTGGGCCTGGACCGCGCCGAGGAGCGCCAGGCCCGCGCCGAGGCGATGCGCCAGTTGAAGCGCGTGGGCCTGGGCGAGCAAGCCCAGGCGCTGGCCGGCAACCTCGCGCTCGGCCCGCAGCGCCTCGTCGAAATCGCTCGCGCGCTGGCCAGCGACCCCGCGCTGCTGCTGCTGGACGAGCCCGCCGCCGGCCTGCGTCACCAGGAGAAGGTGGCCCTTGCCGACGTGCTCAGGCAGCTCAAGGCCGAGGGCCTGTCGCTGCTGCTCGTGGAGCACGACATGGACTTCGTCATGAAGCTCACCGACCGCATCGTCGTCATGGAGTTCGGCCGCTGGCTGATGGAGGGCACGCCGGCCGAGGTGCAGGCCAGCCCGGCCGTGCGCGCGGCCTACCTGGGGGCGGACGATTTGCCGGACGAGCGCGCGGCCGGGCCCAAGCCGGCCGGCATCCCCCCGGTGGATCGGCCGATGTACCCATCGGGCGAGGCGCGGACATGAGCGCGCTGCTGGAGGTCGTCGACTTGCATGCGGGCTATGGCCGCGCGGAGGTGCTGCAAGGCCTGAGCCTCGCGGTGCAGCCCAAGAGCGTCGTCACCGTGATCGGCCCCAACGGCGCCGGCAAATCCACGTTGCTCGGCGCGCTGATGGGGCTGATCCCGTCGCGCAGCGCCGCCCTCCGTTTGGCGGGTGAGGACATCGCCCGGATGACGCTCGAAGAACGCGTCATGGCCGGCCTGGCCCTGGTGCCCGAGAAGCGCGAGCTGTTCGCCACGATGAGCGTGGAAGACAACCTGCTGCTGGGCGGCTGGCGGCCACGCAAGCTCGGCGACAAGCGCTGGCGCGACGGGCTGGAGAGCGTGTATGCGCGCTTCCCGAGGCTGAAGGAGCGCCGCGTGCAGGCGGCGGGCACGCTGTCTGGCGGCGAGCGCCAGATGCTCGCTTTAGGCCGCGCGCTGATGGGCCAGCCCAGGCTCTTGATGCTGGACGAACCCAGCCTGGGCCTGGCGCCGCTGATCGTCCGCGAGATCTTCGCCATCGTCGACGACCTGCGCGCCGCAGGCGTGAGCATCCTGCTCGTCGAGCAGAATGCCCGCGCGGCGCTGCGCGTGGCGGATCACGGCCATGTGCTGGAGACGGGGGAGTTCGTACTCAGCGGGGCGGCGGAACAACTCGCCACGGACCCGAGGGTCATGGACACCTATCTCGGCGCAGCAGGCCCGCAGACCGGGCCAACGCAGCCGACCTGAAGGCGCGCTCCAGCGCCACATCGAGTTCAAGCGCTGCGGTCGGTGCAGCCAGGCACGATTCGGAGCAGCCTGTGCTTATTCGCGACTCCAAGCCAGCAGCTTGTTGTTGGCCGGCAGGTCCTGCCGCGCATGCAGTTGCAGACCCTCGCTGGCTGCGGCATCGCTCACGTCGCCCAGCTGCCGCAGGCCCCAGCGCGGGTCGCGGCCGCGCAGGTCGATGTCAAAGGCCAGATTGCTCGGCGCCGTCGCCTCGCCGTCCACGAGGTAAGGCCCATAGGTGATCAGCAGCCCGCCCGGCGCCAGGTGCCGCGCCGCCCCGCGCATCAGTCCGATCGTGCAGGCCCAGGGCGCGATGTGGATCATGTTGGCGCAGAAGATCGCGTCGACCTTCTGCGGCACGCCGGGCCAGTCGGTGTCCAGCACATCCAGCGTGAGCGGCGACCGGACGCGCGCCAGCCCTTCGCACCAGGCCGCGATCGACGGCAGCGAGCCGGCGTCGACGTCGCTGGGCTGCCATTGCCAGCCCGGCAGCCCTTCGCTCAGAAACGCCGCGTGCTGGCCGGTGCCACTGGCGATCTCCAGCAAGACGCTGGTCGGTGGCAGCAATCGCTGCAGCGCGGCAAGGATGGGCGGGCCGTTGCGCTCGGCCGCCGGGCTGTGGCGGGTGGCCGGTGAGTGCGGTGAGGTCGTCAGAAGCTGGTCCAGTCGTCATCACCGGCGGGTGCCGGTGCCCTGGCTGCCGGTGCGGGTGCCTGGGTGGGGGCCGGGCTCGTTGTCGGCGGGCGAGGTGCTGCCGGCCGGGCGGCGGGCGCAGGCCGGGGCGATGCGGCGGCCACGCGGGTCGGGGTGGCTCTGACGGGGCTCGGCGTCGGGGCGGTGGCGGTGCTGCGGGGGGCGTCACCGCTGACGCGGAACACCGACACGATCTCCACCATCTGCATGGCCTGCTGCTTGAGGCTCTCTGCAGCGGCGGCGGATTCCTCGACGAGCGCCGCATTCTGCTGCGTGACCTGGTCCATCTGCGATACGGCCTGCTCGACCTGACCCACGCCGTCGGCCTGTTCGACGCTGGCGTTGCTGATCTCGCCGACGATGTCGGTCACGCGCTGGATGGCCTGCACCAGCGAGTCCATCGACGCGCCGGCCGTGTCGACCTGCTGGCTGCCGCGCTCCACCTGCTCGACGCTGCTGGTGATGAGGCCTTTGATCTCCTTGGCGGCCTCGGCGCTGCGCTGGGCCAGCGTGCGCACTTCACCGGCCACGACGGCGAAGCCCCGGCCCTGCTCACCGGCACGGGCGGCTTCGACGGCGGCGTTCAGCGCCAGGATGTTGGTCTGGAAGGCGATGCCGTCGATGGTGCCGATGATGTCGGCGATCTTGCGGCTGGAGTCGCTGATGCCGCGCATGGTGTTGACGACGTCGCCCACGGCGCTGCCGCCCTGGCGAGCCGCGTCGACGGCGCTGCGGGCCAGTTGGTCGGCCTGGCGCGCGTTGTCGGCGTTGCTGCGCACGGTGCTGGCCAGCTCCGACATCGTGGCCGCCGTTTGCTGCAGCGCGGAGGCCTGTTGCTCGGTGCGCTGGCTCAGGTCGGCGTTGCCCTGGGCGATCTCGCTGCTGGCGGTGGAGACCGATTCGGCATTGGCACGCACACGGGACACGGTGTTCATGAGGCCTTGCCGCATGCGTTCGAGGGCCCGCATCAACTGCGCCGCCTCGTCGCCGCCGCGGGCGTCCACCGTTTGGTGCAGGTCGCCGTCGGCCACGGCGTCGGCCACGGTCACGGCGCGTTGCAGCGGGCCGGTGATGGAGCGGATGAGCAGCCGCGACAACAGCAGCGCCACGATGGCCACGGCAACGAGGGCGGAGATCACGACGTTGCGCCCCGTGGCGTAAGCACCGTCGGCGGTGCCGCTGGCCTGGTTCGCTCCCCGGGTGTTCAGCTCGACGAGCTTGTCCAGTGTGTCGGAGGCCGCATCGAAGGCCTTGCGCGATTCGCCCTCCAGGATGGCGCGGGCTTTTTCGGTCTCGTTCTTGCGCGAGAAGGCGTAGAGCTTGTCATGGGCAGCCATGTAGCTCTTCCAGTCGGCCATGAATTCGTCGTAGAGCTTTTGTTCTTCCGGTGAGCTGATGAGCTTGGCGTAGGCTGAGCGGTTCTTCTCCCAGCTCGCCATGATGTTGGCCATCTGCTTGTCCTTGACGGCCATGTCGGCGTCTTCCGTGGCCAGCACATGGCCGATCTCGGCGACGCGGTAGTCGGAGCAGTTGGTGTTGAGCTGGTTCACCAGCGCGACGCTGGGCAGCCAGTTGGAGGTGATGTCGTGCGTCTGCTCCTGCATGCGCTTCATCTGCAGCACGGCCAACGCGGACATCAGCATCAGCAGCGCCAGCATGACGCCCATGACCGCCGCCAGGCGGGGCCCGATCTTCCATTGCATGGGATTCATTCGATTCCTCCGTGCGTCTCGACGCGCGGCCCGGCGGGTGGCGTCGACTTGACACGGGGCAGTCTCGCCTGCGGCAACGGCGATGTCCATGCGGCCGCCGTCGTGTTTTGCCATTAATTTGGCAAATTCGGCAAAAACAAATCTGCCGATTCAGGCCAGTTAGCCGGACTGGAAGTCCCGCACGGCCTGCAGCAGTTCGGCCTCGGTGTTCATGACGAAGGGGCCATGTTGCGCGATGGGCTCACCCAGCGGCTGGCCGGCCACCAGGATGGCGCGGGTGGACGCATCGCCGGCCTGCAGCCGCACGCCGTCGCTGCCCGGTGTGTTGGCCAGCACGGCCATGCGGCCGGCGGGCTGAAGGCAGCCACCGTCGTGTTGCAGCGCGCCCTCATACACATACAGGAAGGCGTTGTGCGTGGCCGGCAGCGGCTGCTCGAACCGCGCGCCGGGGGCCAAGTGCACATCGAGGTACAGCGGCTCGGTGACCGCCCGCTGTACGGCGCCCTTCACGCCATGGCTCTCGCCGGCAATGACGCGCACCGTCACGCCGCCCAGCGTGTAGGTCGGCACTTCGGTGCTGGCGATGTCCCGGTACCAGGGTTCGCGCAGCTTGTCCCGGGCGGGCAGGTTCAGCCAGAGCTGGAAGCCGGCCATGCGGCCGTCGGTCTGCTCGGGGGTCTCGCTGTGGATGACACCGCGGCCCGCCGTCATCCACTGCACGCCGCCGTCGGTGACCAGGCCTTCGTTGCCGGCGGAGTCGCGGTGGCGGATGCGCCCCTGCAGCATGTAGGTGACGGTTTCGAAGCCCCGATGCGGATGCTCGGGGAAGCCGGCGATGTAGTCGTCCGGGTTGTCGGAGCTGAAGTGGTCCAGCATCAGGAAGGGGTCCAGCCGGCGCTGCAGGTTGCGTGTCAACACGCGGCTGAGCTGGACGCCCGCGCCGTCACGGGTGGGCTGGCCGGCGACCAGGTGTTCCACCCGGCGCGGCTGGTTCAGCGATGAGGGGGCCATGGTGTTCATGAGGCGGTCCTGTTCAAGGGGAGGGGCGGGCGGCGCGTGAAGGGCGCTGCCCGCCGCCAGGTGGCGCTTGCAGCGCCTGGCGGCTCAGGCCGCCAGCAGTTCGGTGATCTGGGCGCGGGCGCTGGCCAGCCCCTGATCTGCGGCGAACGCCATGCCCTCGGCATACACGAACGACACGTCCGTCATGCCCAGGAAGGCCAGCACGGCGCGCAGATAAGGCGTCATCTGGTCGCTGGGCTGGTCGCGGTGGATGCCGCCGCGGCTGGTGACGACATAGACCTTCTTGCCGGTGACCAGCCCCACGGGGCCCTTCTCGGTGTAGCGGAAGGTGACGCCGGCGCGGGCCACGGCGTCGATCCAGTTCTTGAACTGGGCCGTCACGTTGAAGTTGTACATCGGCACGCCGATGACGATGGTGTCGGCCGCGAGCAGTTCGGCGATGACGGCGTCGTCCTGGGC
Source organism: Pelomonas nitida (assembly GCF_043555975.1). Classification (NCBI taxonomy): domain Bacteria; kingdom Pseudomonadati; phylum Pseudomonadota; class Betaproteobacteria; order Burkholderiales; family Sphaerotilaceae; genus Roseateles; species Pelomonas nitida. Next base: position 177,854 of record NZ_JBIGIA010000004.1, read on the forward strand.
GACGCGTGCGGCCTGCTCCGGCGTGCGCTGGTCGGCGGGTGTGAACAGGGCGCCGAGCGCGGCTTCGTCCAGCAGCGGCTGGGGAGACACGGCCAGGTCGCGCACCGTGACGGTGGCGTCGGGGTGGGCCGCGCGCAGGCCGGCGGTCAGTTCATTGGCCAGGCGGGTCGAGACCGAGCCCTGGTCGTCTTGGAGGCGGCGGGCACTGGCGTTGATTTGCAGGATGTTCATTCGGCGCTCCGGTGGGGGCTGTTGCGATGGAATGAACTCTAGGGCTGTTGAATCAGCGATAGAAGGCGCGGAATTGCATAAGATTGTTCCGTCAATGGATCAATGACTGGCCATGGAATCAGATGCCGACGACCTCCTGCTGTTCGCGCGCGTCATGGACGCTGGCAGCTTCAGCCGTGCCGCCGAGCGCGTGCGGTGGCCCAAGAGCACCGTGTCGCGGCGCATCGCCGCGCTGGAAGCGCGCCTCGGCGAGAAGCTGCTGCAGCGCACGACGCGCAAGCTGACGCTGACCGACTTTGGCGCGGGCGTGCTGGAGCATGCGCGTGCGGTGGCGGCCGAAGTGGATGGCGCACTGGCGCTGGCGCTGCACCGCCAGCAAAAGCCCAGTGGCCGGCTGCGCGTCAGCATGCCTGCGGATTTCGCGGAGCGCGTGGCAGCCGGCATGCTGGCGCAGTTCGCGCTGGACTACCCCGAGGTCCAGCTGATGCTGGACCTGACGCCGCGTCGCGTGGACCTCATCGGCGAGGGCTTCGATCTCGCCATCCGCATGGGTCAGCTGGACGACGACAGCCAGCTCGCCGCCCGCAAGCTGGCCACGTCGCACTGGGGGCTGTATGCCGCGCCCGAGTACCTGGCGCGTGTCGGCGAGCCGCTGCTGCCCCCGGCGCTGGAGGCCATGCACGCGCTGATGCTGCTGACGCGAACGGGCGACCCGGTGCCATGGCGGCTGGAGCGCGAGGGTGCCGAGCCGGTGGTCGTGAACCCTGCCCAGCGGACGCTGGCCAATTCGCCCAGCCTACTGGCTCAGCTGGCGCTGAGCGGTGTCGGTATCGCGGGCCTGGACCGGCTGCTGGTGCGCCACGCGGCCGACCTGGGCCGGCTGCAGCGTGTGTTGCCGGACTGGCAGCTGCCGGGCTCCAGCTGCTGGGCGGTGTTCCCGGAGCGGCGGCTGATGCCGCTGCGCACGCGGGTGTTTCTCGAAGCGATGTCGGCCTTGCTCGAGGCCTGCCCGTCACCGGAGCCCTGAGCGGCCGCGTCAGTCCTCGGAGTTGTTGAACGCGAACTCCACGGCCACTTCGCGGGCCGTCGGAATCGGCGAGAAGCGCCATTGCTTGACGGCATCGACCGACGCCGTGCCCAGCCGGCTGTGGCTGGCAGCGAGCGTCTCGGCCGAGGCGACCGAACCGTCGGGCGCCACGGTGAACTTGACGCGCGCATAGCCACTGGTGAACGAGGTCTGCTGCAGCTGGCGCGGAATGCTAGGGTTGACCCGAAGCAGCAATTTGAGCGGCACCTCTTCTTCCTCTTCGACGGCGGGCGGCTCGGCCACCCGTGCGGCGGTGGGGAGGGGGGCTGCCGGAGCGGGTGTGGGCGAGGCCGAGGCCAGCAGCGTCGACTGCTGCGCGTCGGGCTTTGATGCGGCGGCCATGGCTGGCGCCGAAGCCGCCGCCGTCTTGGTGCTTGCTGCTGCGGCGGCTACAGGAGCGGGCGCGGGGGCAGCCTTGCGGGGCGCGGCAGCAGTTGCCGGGGCGGGAGCCGGCGCCGGGGCGGGGGCAGGTGAGCCGGCGGGCGCGGGCGCTGCGGCAGCCGCGCCTTGGCGGGTTGCCCCCTTGTCGCCATTCAACTTGATCCAATTGAACACTGCGTCGGCGGCCTTTTGCGCGCGCTCCATGCCCTTCGGAACTTGAGCGGGTTCGGTCTGGGCGGTCGCCAGCTGCGTCAGCAGCATCGCGGCGGCAATGGTGGTCAGCTTGAACGTGAGGACAGCGTTCGGGCCAGGGATCATGACGGCTCCACGGGATGACAGCGAAAATACGGGGGGCAGGCTTTATGCCCGACTCTATTCAACGCCGCGCGCAGCACCAGCCGGGTTTGCCCCGCCAATCGTGCAATTTGTCCAGGTATTGCGTTGTAACTTCACGTACCGTTGAGTAAGGAGCGGCAGCGCTTTTCGTGCTGCCGAATTTCCGCCAGCGTGACCTCAATATCGTCGCGCTGCTGCTCCAGTTGTTGCCGATGCTGCGCCAGGATGGTCAGAAATGCGCGCAGCTGTGGTGCGGCGCTGGCCTGGCTGTCATACATGTCGACAAGCTGCTTGATTTCCTGCAGTGACAACCCCAGCCGCTTGCCACGCAGCGTGAGCTTCAGACGCGTGCGGTCGCGCTGGCTGTAGACGCGGTTGCGCCCCTTGCGGCCCGGCTCCAGCAGGCCCGCTTCTTCGTAGAAGCGAATGGCGCGTGGCGTGATGTCGAACTCCGCGGCAAGCTCGGTGATCGTGAAGGTCGACTGCGGCGGTTCGGTCGCGACGGAGACTGGCTTGCGAGAGGGCATGGCTACACTCGATTGACGTAAACGTCAGTCTAAATCCCACCCGCAGCACCATGGCCAACGCCCGCGAATCCGAACTGCAATACCCCCTTGGCGACACGCTGCCGCAGCCCGGCCGTGTGCTGGATCTGGCGCCCGGCGTGCGCTGGGTGCGCATGGGGCTGCCCTTTGCGCTGGACCATATCAACCTGTGGCTGCTGCGGGACCGGCTGGACGGTCGCGAGGGATGGACGATCGTGGACTGCGGCATCGCATCCGACGACACGCGGGCCCATTGGGAGCAGGTGTTCGCCGAGGGGCTCGACGGCCTGCCGGTGCTGCGCGTGATGGCCACGCATTTCCACCCCGACCATCTCGGCCTCGCCCACTGGCTGACCGAGCGTTGGGCCTGCCGGCTGTGGATGAGCGCGACCGACTTCAACCTGGCAAGGCTGGCCAGCAGTTCCACCGTGGGCATGGGCGGCGAGACGGTAGCCGCGTTTTTCGGCAGCCATGGGCTGACCGATCCGGAGTCGCTGGAGAAGATCCGCGCCCGGGCCGACTACTACCCACGCATGGTGCCGCAGGTGCCGCGCAGCTACCGGCGCTTGATGGACGGCATGCAGGTCGATATTGGCGGGCGTGCCTGGCGCTGCATTGCCGGTTACGGCCATGCGCCGGAGCACATCAGCCTGTTCTGCCAGGAGGAGGCGCTGCTGATCAGCGGCGACATGGTGCTGCCGCGCATCTCGACGAATGTGTCCGTCGTCGACGTCGAACCCGAGGCTGACCCGCTGACGCTGTATCTGGCATCGCTCGGCCGCTATGCGGACCTGCCGTCTGACACATTGGTGCTGCCGTCGCATGGCAAGCCGTTCACCGGCTTGCACGCACGTATCGATCAACTGCGTGAGCACCATGACGAGCGCCTGGCGGACGTGATGGCGGCCTGCCGGCAGGCGCCAACGGATGCGGCTGCGCTGCTGGGTGTGCTGTTCAAGCGCAAGCTGGACCTGCACCAGACAACCTTCGCGATGGGCGAAGCCATTGCCCACTTGAACGCGCTGTGGCTGAGCGGGCAGCTGAGCCGCGTGCTGGGCAGCGACGGCATCTACCGGTTCTCAGCCGCCTGAAGGCTGGCGGCGTGGCGCACAAAGTAAAACGCCGCCCCGGAATCATCCGGTGGCGGCGTTTCTGCCCGGTACCTTTACTCCCTCAATCTCCGCCGGCCTTTGGCCGACCTCGGTACCTCTGATGACAGCGTCGTCAGCTAGTGTTGCTGAATGTGAATGACTTGGTATGACAAAGGTCAGGAAATATTCACTTGCAAACGATTGCAGTTGCGACTGAGTCGCATCTGCGTCACTGTACGACGATGGATTCGCCCTTCAAGGCCTCCCGTGAGCGTTCGAAATCGGGCAACACGGAGCGCACGGTGTCCCAGAAGGCCGGGCTGTGATTCATCTCGCGCAGGTGGGCCAGTTCATGCGCGACGACGTAGTCGATGATGGCCGGCGCGAAGTGGATGAGCCGCCAGTTCAGCCGGATGGAACCGTCGGCGCTCGCGCTGCCCCAGCGCGTCTGGGCGGATGACAGTCGCAGGGATTTCATCGTCACACCGAGTCGCTCGGCGAAATGCCGGCAGCGGGGCAGGAAGTCTTCCCGCGCGCGGGCCTGCAGCCAGGCCTGGGTGAGGTCGCGGATCTGTTCGGCGGCGGCGCCGTGCGGCAGCGGCAGCCGCAACTCGCGGGTGTCGGCATCCCAGCTGACCACCCGCTCGGACGGGGCGACAACCAGTGTCAGCGGCTGGCCCAGGTAGGGCAGGCGGCCGCCGTCAATCCAGTCGATGCGGGCAGCCTGCAGGCGCTGCTGGCGCTCACGCTGTTCGACGAGCTTGCGCAGGATCCACTCGCCCTTGTGATGCAGGGCCCGCTCGATCTCGGCGATAGGCACCCAGCGCGGCGCGCTGACGCGCAAGCCCTGCGGCCCGACGACGAAACCGATGGAGCGCCGCCTTGCGCGTTTGAGTTCATAGCCGACGCGGTGCTGGCCCAGCCAGAGCTCGCGCCGCGCGCGGGCTGCGCCGGGGTCGGCCGGCTCGACGTCTGCTGTCGCGTCGAACAGCGACAGCTGGCTGTCGTTCAGCAGCGTGGCCGGGCGCTTGGGCGGCATGGGGCTCAGTGCTGGCTGGCCGCGCTGCCGATGCTGGCGGGCGCTGCGGGGGCATAGGCGTCGGGGTCGAGCCGGCGCATCTCGCTCTCGATCCAGTCCTTGACCTCGAGCATCAGCTCCCCAGGCTCGCGGCCCTCCGGCCGGATCTGGCGGCCGATGGAGATGTCCACGACGCCCGGCTTGAGCAGGAAGCTCTTGCGCGGCCAGCAGCGTGCGGCCGTGGCGGCGATGGGCACCACGGGCAGGCCGGCCTCGATGGCCAGGCGCGTGCCACCGGTCTTGTACTCACCCACCTGGCCGCGTGCGATGCGCGTGCCTTCCGGGAACATGATGACCCAGTTGCCCTGACCGCCCAGGCGTTTGCCCTGCTTGAGGACCTTGTTCCAGGCCTCCGTGCGGCGGCCGCGATCGATGTGGATCATGTCCATGCGCGCCATCGCCCAGCCGAAGAAGGGCACGTACAGCAGCTCCCGCTTGAACACATAGGCCAGCGGGTGGCTCAGCAGCGCCGGGTAGGCGAAGGTCTCCCAGGTGCTCTGGTGCTTGGACAGCAGCACCACGCCGGCCTGCCGGTCTTCGGCGGGAGGCAGGTTCTCCATGCCGTGGATGCGCCAGCGCACGCCGCAGATGTAGCGGGCGCTCCAGATGGCGATCTTGAGCCAGTTGGCGCAGGCCCAGTAGATGGGGTCGCCGCGCCGGAAGATGGACAGCACCAGCACGCCGAGGGCCCAGGGAATGACCGTCACGACCAGGACGAGGATGAAGATCAGCGAGCGGATGGCGCTCAGCAGGGTGGACATCAGTGAAGGTCTCCGGCCTGGGTATCGGGGGGCATGGCCTGGCCGCGCTGCTCCGCAACGCGCCGGCGTTCTTCCTGGATGAGCGCTTCGGCAAAGCTCATCAAATCGTCGTGCACACGGGCGCCCGGCACTTGACCGAGCAGGTTGGCGAGTTCGGTGGGCCCGAGGCTGCCGAAGGGGCCGGTGAGCACGAGGTGGGGGATGCAGCCGGCGTTCTGGGCCGTCAGCAAGTCGGTCAGCGACGCGCCGACCATGTGGACCTGGGGCAGCTCCACATCGAAACGCTCGCCGATCTGCTGGATCAGGCCCGGCAGCGGCTTGCGGCAGTCGCAGCCCTCTTCGGGCGTGTGCGGGCAGAAGAAGGCGGCGTCCAGGCGCCCGCCCTTCTCGGCGAGCAGCTGGTTCAGCCGCAGGTGCACGGCGTTCAGCGAGGCCATGTCGAGCAGGCCCCGCCCGATGCCGGCCTGGTTGGTGGCCAGCACCGTGTGCCAGCCGGCATGGTTCAGCCGGGCAACGGCCTCGAGGGCCCCGGGCAGCGGATCGAGTTCTTCCGGCGCCTTGACGTGGTCGTCGCGGTAGCGGTTGATCGTGCCGTCACGGCCGAGGATGACCAGCTTCATGCCGTGGGCGTGGTCGGCGCGCATGTCAGCGACACCCGGCCGGCCGAGGCCACGAAGCGCTGCGGGGCGCGGTGGTGGGCGAGCAGGGTGGGCGTGTCATGGGGTCCTCAGGCAAGGCGTGACAGATCGGCGACGCGGTTCATGGCGGCGTGCAGGCGGCCCAGCAGCGCGAGCCGGTTGGCGCGCAGCGCCGGGTCTTCGGCATTCACCATGACGTCCTCGAAGAAGGTGTCGACCGGGCCCCTCAGCGCGGCTAGGGCCTTGAGCGAGCCGGTGTAGTCGTGCTGCTCGAACAACGAGTCAGCCTGTGGCTGTACGTCGGCGATGGCCTTCGCGAGCGCTTGCTCGGCAGCTTCCGTCAGCAGCTCGGGCTTGACCTCGGTCGGCAGCTCGCCCTCGACCTTCTTCAGGATGTTGCCGACACGCTTGTTTGCGGCCGCCAGCGACGCGGCCTCGGCCAGCGCGGCGAAGGCACGCACGGCCTCCAGGCGCTTGGGCACCTCGCCCAGGCGCGTGGGGGCCAGCGCCAGCACGGCGTCGACTTCCTGGGCGCTGTAGCCCTGGTCGCGCAAGGAGACGGCCAGGCGGTCGGCGAAGAAGGTCAGCAGCGCATCACGGGGATTCGTGATCAGTTCGCCGAACGCCGGCACGGCCGCGTCGATCAGCGCGGGCAGCTCCAGCGGCAGGTTTTTCTCGACGAGGATGCGGATCACGCCCAGCGCGTGGCGGCGCAGCGCGAACGGGTCCTTGTCGCCCGTGGGCAGCTGGCCGATGCCGAACAAGCCCACCAGCGTCTCCAGCTTGTCGGCCAGCGCGACGACCGTGCCGGTGTGGTTGCGCGGCAGCGCGTCACCGGCGAAGCGGGGCTTGTAGTGGTCCTCGATCGCGATGGCGACGCCGTCGCGCAGGCCCTCGTGGCGGGCGTAGTAGCCGCCCATGATGCCCTGCAGCTCGGGGAACTCGCCGACCATGTCGGTCAGCAGGTCGCACTTGGCCAGCAGCGAGGCCTGCTTGACCTTGCTGTCGAGCACCTTGAACTCGTCGTCGGCCTCCACCGTGTAGGGCAGCGTCGCCATGCTGAGCTGCTGCACGATGGCATGGGCGATGGCCTGCACGCGGGCCGTGCGCTCGCCCTGCGAGCCCAGCTTGCCGTGGTAGACCACCTTGGCCAGGCCGGGCAGGCGGTCTTCGAGCTTCTTCTTGCGGTCCTGGTCGAAGAAGAACTTGGCGTCGGCCAGGCGCGGGCGCACGACGCGCTCGTTGCCGCCGGTCACGGCAGACGCGTCGGCGGGTGCGATGTTGCTGACGACGAGGAAGTGGCGGGTCAGCTTGCCCGCCGCGTCCAGCAGCGGGAAGTACTTCTGGTTGGCCTTCATCGTGAGAATCAGGCACTCCTGCGGCACCGCCAGGAACTCGGGCTCGAAGGCGCAGGTCAGCACGTTGGGGCGCTCGACCAGCGCGGTCACTTCGTCCAGCAGCGCGTCGTCGGCTATGGGTGTCAGGCTCAGCGCATCGGCCGCGCCCTTGAGCTGGCGCGCGATCTCGGCGCGGCGCTCGGCGAAGCTGGCGATGACGGCGCCCTGCTCGCGCAACTGAGCGGCATAGCTGTCGGCCGAGTTGATGCTGACCGCGGCCTGCGCGGCCTCGAAGCGGTGGCCTTGCGTCACTCGGCCGGAGCTCAGGCCCAGGGACTGGACGGGCACGACCTCGGCACCATGCAGCGCGATGAGGCCGTGCGCCGGGCGCACGAACTTCACGTCCGTCCAGCCGTCGGCCAGCTGGTAGGTCATGACCTTCGGGATCGGCAGCTTGGCCAGCGTTTCGTCCAGTGCCTTTTGCAGGCCCTGGGCCAGCGTGGCGCCGGGCTGGATGCTGTCCCAGAACAGCGCTTCGGCCTTGCCATCGGGCAGGCGCTTGAGCTGCGGCACGACTTCCGGGCCGGCGCCGACGGCCGCGAGCTTCTTCAGCAGCGCGGGCGTGGCCTGGCCGTCGGCGGTCAGCGCGACGGCGACGGGCATCAGCTTCTGCTGCACGGCCTTGTCGGCGGCCTTGGGCGAGACGCCCTGGACATGCACGCCCAGCCGGCGCGGCGACGCGAAGGCGGTGACGGCGGCGTCGGCGCCCGCCAGGCCTTGTGCCTTCAGGCTGTCGGCCAGCACGGCGGCGAAAGACTCGCCCAGTTTCTTGAGCGCCTTGGGCGGCAGCTCTTCGACAAACAGTTCAACCAGGAGGTTTGCAGACATCACGCGGCCGCCTTCTTGTTGTTCTTCAGTTCGATCTGCGCAACCACTTCATCGGCCCAGGCCTTGGGCGCCATCGGGAAGCCCAGGCGCGCGCGGCTTTCGAGATAGCTCTGCGCCACGGCGCGGGCCAGGTTGCGGATGCGGCCGATGTAGGCCGCGCGCTCCGTCACCGAGATGGCGCCGCGCGCGTCCAGCAGGTTGAAGCTGTGGCCGGCCTTCAGCAGCTGCTCGTAGGCGGGCAGGGCCAGCTTCTCGACCATCAGCTCCTGGCTCTTGCGCTCGTGCGCGGCAAAGGCCGACAGCAGAAAGTCCACGTCGCTGTGCTCGAAGTTGTAGGTGCTCTGCTCCACCTCGTTCTGGTGGAACACGTCACCGTAGGTCAGGCCGTCGGTGTAGACCAGGTCGTAGACCGATTCCTTGCCCTGCAGATACATCGCCAGGCGTTCCAGCCCGTAGGTGATCTCGCCGGTGATGGGCTTGCAGTCGATGCCGCCGACCTGCTGGAAATAGGTGAACTGCGTCACTTCCATGCCGTTGAGCCAGACCTCCCAGCCCAGGCCCCAGCAGCCGAGCGTCGGGTTCTCCCAGTCGTCCTCGACAAAGCGCACGTCGTTCTTCTTCAGATCGAAGCCCAGCGCCTCCAGCGAGCCCAGGTACAGCTCCAGGATGTTGGCCGGCGCGGGCTTGAGCACGACCTGGTACTGGTAGTAGTGCTGCAGGCGGTTGGGGTTCTCGCCGTAGCGGCCGTCCTTGGGGCGGCGGCTGGGCTGCACGTAGGCGGCCTTCCAGGGCTCGGGGCCCAGGGCGCGCAGGAAGGTGGCCGTGTGGCTGGTGCCAGCGCCGACTTCCATGTCGTAGGGCTGCAGCAGCGCGCAGCCTTGTTTGGACCAGTAGTCCTGCAGGGTCAGGATGATTTGCTGGAAGGTCAGCATGTCAGTGGCGCCCGGCCGCCCGAAGCCACTCAGCGCCCCCTAGCGGGGTGGCGAGCGGCAGCGAGCGTGGGGGCATGTTGTTTTGGGACGAAAGGGGGTGGCCGATTCTATTGGGCGCCACCATGGCCCGACGTTATCGGGCGGCTCTGTGCAGCCCCGCCAGCGCCAGCAGTGCCAGCAGCCAGAGTGGCCACAGGCCCAGGGCGGCCAGCCAGCGGGCGTAGGGCGTGCTGCCGAGGCGCCCGTCGACGCTGACCTCCAGCACGCCGCGCGCCAGCGCGGGCAGCCTATCGGTGACAAGGCCGTGGTGGTCGATGACGGCGGTGGCGCCGGTGTTGGTGGAGCGGACGAGCGGCCGCTGGAACTCCAGCGCACGCATCTGCGAGAACTGCAGGTGCTGGTCCTGGATCATGAGGGTGCCGAACCAGGCGAGGTTGCTGACGTTGACGAACATCGTCGCGGCCTGCGGGCCGACGGCGCTCTGCACCACGTCCTCGCCGAACAGATCCTCGTAGCAGATCAGCGGCCGCAGGCGCTGGCCCGCCACGTCCCAGGCCTGCTGGTGGTCGCCGCGCGCCTGGTCGTCCATCGGAATGCCCATGGCGCGCACAAACCAGCCCAGGCCCGGCGGGATGAATTCGCCGAAGGGCAGCAGATGGCGCTTGCCGTAGTGATAACTGCTGCCGAGGTCGACGACGGAGTTCACATAGCCGCTCTCGGCGCTGCCCAGGAAGGTGCCCAGCAGCACCGGGTGGCCCGGGCGCGACAGGCGATCAAGGGTGCCGGCATCCAGCTCCGAGAGCGGCAGCGGCAGCACGGATTCCGGCGTGATGACGACCTGGCCCTTGGCGGACTCGATGAGGCCGGCCAGCGTTTCCAGGTTGGCGGAGAAGCGTTCGGGGTCGAACTTCTGATCCTGCGGGATACTGGGCTGCACCAGCGACAGCGCGACGCTGCCGCTGGAGGTCGTGAAGTCCTGCGGCAGCAACAGGCCGGCCAGTGGCAGCACGAGCGCCGGGGCGGCCCAGGTCCAGGCGCGCTCCTTCAGCAAGGCCAGGCCCACAGACGCCAGTGCGGCCAGCGCGGTGATGCCATAGACGCCCACCCACGCCGCCCAGCCGGCCAGCGGGCCGACGGTGTGGGCGTAGCCGGAGGCGATCCAGGGGAAGCCGGTGAACCAGGTCGCCCGGGCGAGTTCGGCCAGCAGCCACGCGGGCGCCAGCGCCAGCAGCCGCCAGCGGCCGGCCGGCAGCCAGCGCGCGGTCAGGCCCAGTGCCAGCGCGTAGTAGCAGCTCAGGAAGGCCGCCAGCAACGCGACGGCGGCCGCGGCTGCCAGCCACGGGATGCGGCCGAACTGGTGCATGCTGATGTGCAGCCACCACAGGCCCGAGGCCAGCCAGCTGAAGCCGAACAGCCCGCCGCACCAGGCCGCCACCCGCGGCGTGGCGTGGGCAATCAGGCCGAACAGCAAGGCCTGCGCGGCGATCTGGGCCCACCAGGCGTCGGTCGGGGCGAAAGAGGCGGTCTGCAACAGGCCGGCCGCCAACGCGGCGGCAGCAGCAAGGCGCGGCCTCACGCTTCGGTCTCTTCGGCGGGCGCCCGCGTCACCTTGAACCAGCGCACGGCGCCACCGCGCGTCAGCATGACCGCGAAGTTCAGCCCGGCCACCTGCACGGCCTCGCCGCGGCGCGGCACTCGCCCGTGCTCATGGGCGACCAGGCCGCCGATGGTGTCGAAGTCGCTGTCGGGCAGCGCCAGGCTGAAGGCACCGTTGACGGCCGCGATGCTCGCATCGCCCGCCACGCGCTGGCTGCCATCGGCCAGCGTGTAGATGCCGGTGTCGGAACTCTGCTCGTCGAACTCGTCCTCGATCTCGCCGACGATTTCCTCCAGCACGTCCTCGATGGTGATCAGGCCGGCCGTGTTGCCGAATTCGTCGATGACGATGGCCAGGTGGTTGCGATTCGAACGAAAGTCGCGCAGCAGCTCGTTGAGCCCTTTGCTCTCCGGCACGAAGACGGTGGGGCGCAGCAGCGCCCGCAGGTTCAGCTCGGGCGCGCGCTGCATCTTCAGCAGGTCCTTGGCCAGCAGGATGCCGATGATGTTGTCGCGGTGGCCCTCGTAGACCGGGAAGCGCGAGTGGCCGGTGTCGATGACGACGGCCAGCAACTCGTCGTAGGGAGCGTCGATGTCCAGCTGGTCCATGCGGGGCGCGGCCACCATGGCGTCGCCGGCCGACAGCTCGGCCATTCGCAGCACGCCTTCGAGCATCTGCCGCGACTCGGGCTCGATGAGCTCGCGTTGCTCGGCGTCTGCCAGCGTTTCGATCAGTTCGGTCTTGGAGTCAGGGCCGGGGTGCAGGAACTCCAGCATGCGCTCCAGCAGGCCGCGGGCCTCGGGCGGTTGTTTGGCGGCCCCGCGCAATGGGGGGCGGCCTGAATGCGGTTCGCTCAAGGGGAGCTGTCAGGGTATTGCGGAAGGGACAGAATAGCCGATTGGTTTGACAAGACCTTGTCCCGGGGCGCCTAGTCCCCATATCTGCTGCCTTCCCGAAACGGTCCCCACCATGTCCACTGCCCAAGGCCTCATCCCTGCAACCATCCTCACGGGCTTCCTCGGCGCCGGCAAGACCACGCTGCTCAAGCGGGTGCTGACCGAGGCGCACGGCCAGAAGATTGCCGTCATCGAAAACGAGTTCGGTGAAGAGAACATCGACACCGACATCCTGGTGTCGGACACCAACGAGCAGATCATCCAGATGAGCAACGGCTGCGTGTGCTGCACGATCCGCGAGGACCTGCGCACGACGCTGTCGGACCTGGCGGCCAAGCGTCGCAAGGGGGAGCTGGACTTCGAGCGCGTCGTCATCGAGACCACCGGCCTGGCCGACCCCGGCCCCGTGGCGCAGACCTTTTTCATGGACGACGAGATCGCCGAGGCCTACCTGCTGGACTCGGTGCTGACGCTGGTGGACGCCAAGCACGCCGACCAGCAGCTCAACACGCGCCAGGAAGCGCGCATGCAGGTGGGCTTCGCCGACCAGATCTTCATCAGCAAGAGCGACCTGGTCGAGCCGGCTGCCGTGGAGGCGCTGATCCACCGCATCAAGCACATGAACCCGCGCGCGCCCATCCAGACCGCGCATTTCGGCGAGGTGGCGCTGAGCAAGGTGTTCGACCTGCGCGGCTTCAACCTGAACGCCAAGCTGGAGATCGACCCGGACTTCCTGAAGGCCGACGATCACGGGCACGACCACCACCATCATCACGACCATGATCACCACGATCATGAGCATGGCGAGCATTGCGATCATCCGCACCACCATCATCACGATGACGACGTGAAGAGTTTCGTGTTCCGCGCCGACAAGCCGTTCAACCCGGCCAAGCTGGAGGACTTCCTCGGCGCCATCGTGCAGGTCTACGGGCCCAAGATGCTGCGATACAAGGGTGTCCTACACATGAAAGGCACGGAGAAGAAGGTCATCTTCCAGGGCGTTCACCAGATGATGGGGTCTGATCTCGGCCCGAAGTGGATGCCGGGCGAGAAAAAGCAGAGCAAGATGGTGTTCATCGGGATCGACCTGCCAAAAGAGGTGCTGTTGCAAGGCCTGGAAGGTTGCCTGGCGTGATGTTTTATGGCCGGCTGCGGCCATATTTTGTGTGTGCGTCGGTGGGCGGATCGACATGGCTACAATCCGGCGCGCTCAAAGTTGGGCAGCAGGCTGGAAAGCAGTGGGATCAAGGTCTGACACCGCGCCGATGCAAGCCCTGAGTGAGGAGAAGACTGTGAGCAAGACCCCGGCCCCCAAAGCCGCCGCCGCGCCCGCCAAGGGCAGCAAGACGGCCTCCAAGACCGAAGCCGGCAACGACGTTGCGACCCTGGACGTGCCGGCATCGACCAATCGTTTCGCGGACCGCTTCGCGCCGCCCAAGCCGCCCGTGCGCGGCGCTGGTGCGGCCGACGATGCGCCGCGCGTGGCCGCCAAGGGCGACCCCAAGCTGGTCAACGCCTGGAAAACCAAATCAGGCGCCGAACTCAGCGACGCCGAAGTCCTGGCCATGCCGGACTCGGAGTACATGAACGCCAAGCAGGTGGAGTTCTTCCGCGCCAAGCTGGAAGGCCTCAAGAACGAGGTGCTCTCCAATGCCGGTGAAACCACCGAGCACCTGCGCGAGGACACCACCATCGTTCCCGATCCGGCCGACCGCGCCACGATCGAGGAAGAGCACGCGCTGGAACTGCGTACGCGGGACCGCGAGCGCAAGCTGCTGAAGAAGATCGTGCAGTCCATCGGTCGACTCGACAGCGGCGACTATGGCTACTGCGACGAGACCGGCGAGCCCATCGGTCTGGGCCGTCTCATCGCCCGCCCGACGGCGACGCTGTCGCTCGAGGCGCAGCAACGTCGCGAGCTCAAGCAGAAGATGTTCGGCGACTGAAAAAGGCCATCGTCCAGGGCAGTTCTTGGACGATTCCCGGGTGGGGTGGCGGTGCTGGGGGCGTTAAGCTCCCGGTGTTCCGCCTGGATGCAGCGCACCGGCGGCGCGCTGGCGTAGTCGATAGAGGGATATTCCGCACATGACCGAGTCCAAGCCCGCAGACCCCAAGGAAGGCGACAGTTTCTTCCGCAAGGTGGCGCGCTTCGTGGCCAACCCGACCACGGATTGGGCCGAGATCAACTCGCGCCAGGACGACCCCGAAGGCGATCTCGCCAAGGCCGAGCTGCGCGCCATGGTGGAGCGCAAGCGCCGCAACGACTTCGTGCGCAAGCGCGAGCTCGACATGCTGCGCCGTATCCGCCGCGAGGGCCTGACCCCCGACCAACTGGCCGCGCTGGCCGCGTCACCGTCGCGCATGGGTGACGATGAGCGCACCAGCGAGCTCAGCTCCAAGATCGATCTCGGCGTGAAGGCCAAGATCGACGAGATCGAGCAGCAGATGGTGGGCGAGAGCTTCGCGACGACGCAGGCGGTGCCCAACAAGCACTCAGGCTTCTACGACGCCAGCACACGGCCGGCCGCGTTTGCGCCAACGGCCAGCACGCCCGGGGGCGACGTCGCCGGAGCGCGTGCCAGCGGTTTCGCCCCGCTGCCGGAGACGCAGCGGCCTGCTGCGCCGACGCCGCATGTTCCGGTGCGCATCGGCGCAGGCGTGCCGCCGCAGCTCGCCGCAGCGGCCGCCGTTCAGCCGCCGGCTGCGGTGCCGCCGGCCCGCCCGCCGGAGCTGCCGCCACTGGATCTGTCGTTCACGCTGGCGGACCCCAGCGCGCCGATGGAAGTGCAGGAGGTGGTGCACGACCCCGAGCTGGACGAGGCGGTCATCGCGTTCGCGAATGCCGACTATGAGCACAGCGAGCACGCGCTGACCGAGCTGGTGCGCCCGGGCGGCAGCCGCCACAAGCATGGTGAGACGTGGTTGGTGCTGTTCGACCACTACCGCGCCACGGGCTCGCAGGGCAAGTTCGAGGCGCTGGCCGTCGAGTACGCGCACGACTTCGGGCTGTCCGCGCCGCAGTGGTTCTCGATGCCCAAGCTGCTGGCGGAGTCCACGCGCCAGGCCAGCCGCACGCCGATGGGCAAGTCCAGCCAGATCAGCTGGACGTCGCCTTCGCTGCTGACGGCGGAAGACGTCACCAACCTGCAGCGGCGCTCCGAGACTTTGCCGATGCCCTGGGTCTTCGACTGGAGCCTGCTGGACGAAGTCGAGATCGAGGCCGCCATCCAGTTGCGCGAGCTGCTGCACCGCTGGGCGCCGCAGTCCGTCGACCAGCGCTGGGTGGGTGGTGCGCATCTCCTGGACCGGCTCAAGGAGCTGGCCCCTGTCGGTGAGCGCGACACCGACCCCGCGTTGTGGATGCTGCGCCTGGAGGCGTTGCGCCTGGCAAACCGTCCCGACCAGTTCGACGAAGCCGCCATCGATTACTGCGTCACCTACGAGGTGTCGCCGCCGTCCTGGGAGCGCGCCAATTGCCGGGTGCGTATCGGCGGCGAAGGCGCCTCCACGAACAGTGCGCCGAGCAGCTCGATGCAGGGGGAAGCACAGTCCAGCTTCCTGGACAGCGGCGTCGCCGAGGCCCACATCGCTCAGCTCGACCTCATGGGCCAGCTCAGCGGCGACATCTCCGACACGCTGGGCATCATGGCCAAGGAAGTGGGCGATGCGGGCCTGATCAACATCAGCTGCACCAAGCTGATCCGCCTGGACTTCATGGCGGCGGGCGACCTGCTGAACTGGGTGCTGACGCGCCGCAGCGAGAACCGGTCGGTCGTCTTCAGCGATGCGCACCGCCTGGTGGCCCTGTTCTTCGGAGCGATGGGCATCAACGAGCACGCGAAGGTCAAGGTCCGGGTGAATTAGCCCACCCCCTACGCGCTGACGCGCGCCCCCTCAAGGGGGCACTGCCGACGGCCCGGCAAAGCCGGGTCCGTGGCAGTCGCTGGGTCAACCAGCTCGTGGGTTGGGTGATTTCGCAACCTTGCGAAACTCGGGCTGGGCCTTATCTGGAACAGCCTATGTCTTCCGATTCTTCTGCTGCCGTCTATCACGGCACCACCATCGTCTCGGTGCGCCGCCAGACGCCTACCGGCTGGCAGGTTGCCATCGGCGGCGATGGCCAGGTCACGCTGGGCCACACCGTCGTCAAGGCCAGTGCCCGCAAGGTGCGCAAGCTCTACCGGGAGCAGGTGCTCGCGGGCTTCGCCGGCGCGACGGCCGATGCCTTCACGCTGTTCGAGCGCTTCGAGGCCAAGCTGGAAAAACACCAGGGCCATCTGGTGCGCGCCGCCGTCGAGCTGACGCGCGACTGGCGCACCGACCGCGTGCTGCGCCGGCTGGAGGCCATGCTGGCCGTGGCCGACCGGACCGCCTCGCTCATCATCACCGGCAACGGCGACGTGCTGGAGCCCGAGCAGGGCATCGTCGCCATCGGCTCGGGCGGCGCCTATGCCCAGGCGGCAGCCAAGGCGCTGCTGGCCAACACCGAGCTGAGTGCCGCTGACATCGTCAAGAAGTCGCTGGAGATCGCCGGCGAGATCTGCATCTACACGAACCAGAACCACACGCTGGAGGTCTTGGAATGAGCTCGATGACGCCTCAGGAAATCGTCTCCGAGCTGGACCGCCACATCGTCGGCCAGCAGGCCGCCAAGCGCGCCGTGGCCATTGCGATGCGCAACCGCTGGCGGCGCCAGCAGGTCGACGACAAGCTGCGCGGCGAGATCACGCCCAAGAACATCCTGATGATCGGCCCCACCGGCGTCGGCAAGACCGAGATCGCGCGCCGCCTGGCCCGGCTGGCCGGTGCGCCGTTCATCAAGGTCGAGGCCACCAAGTTCACCGAGGTGGGCTATGTCGGCAAGGACGTGGACTCCATCATCCGCGACCTCGTCGAGGTGGCCGTCAAGCAGGAGCGCGAAGGCGCCATGCGCCGCTGCCAGACGCGCGCCGAGGACGCCGCCGAAGAGCGCATCCTCGACGTGCTGCTGCCCGGTTCCGACGCTGACAACCCCACCCGCCAGAGCTTTCGCAAGAAGCTGCGCGAAGGTCAGTTGAACGACAAAGACATCGAGCTGGACCTGCTGGCCCCCAAACCCACGCTGGAGGTGCTGACGCCCTTCGGCAACCAGCCCGGCATGGAAGACATGGCCGAGCAGTTGAAGGGCATGTTCGGCCAGTTCGGCGGCGGGCTGAAGAAGACGCGCAAGCTCAAGATCGGCGAGGCCATGAAGCTGCTCGTCGACGAGGAGGCCGCCAAGCTCGTCAACGAGGAAGAGATCCGCGCGACGGCGCTGGCCAACGCGCAGGAGATGGGCATCGTCTTCATCGACGAGATCGACAAGGTCGCGTCGCGGCAGGAGAGCGGCGGCGCCGAGGTGTCGCGCCAGGGCGTGCAGCGCGACCTGCTGCCCCTGGTGGAGGGCACGACGGTGTCGACCAAGTACGGCCTCGTGAAGACCGATCACATCCTCTTCATCGCCAGCGGCGCCTTCCACTTGGCCAAGCCCAGCGACCTCATTCCGGAACTGCAGGGGCGCCTGCCCATCCGCGTGGAGCTGGACTCGCTGTCCGTGGCCGACTTCGAGGCCATCCTGAAGAGCACGCACGCCAGCCTGGTCAAGCAATACCAGGCCTTGCTGGCGACCGAAGGCGTCACGCTGGACCTGCGCGACGAAGCCATCCGTCGCATCGCGCAGATCGCCTTCGAGGTCAACGAGCGCACCGAGAACATCGGCGCGCGGCGGCTGGCGACCGTCATGGAGCGCCTGCTCGACGAGATCAGCTTCGACGCGCCCAACCGCTCGGGCCAGACGTTGACGCTGGATGCGGCGGCCGTCGAAGCCAAGCTGGGCGCGCTGGCGGCCAACGAGGACCTGTCCCGCTTCATCCTTTGAGCCAGCGCAAGCCAGCCGCATGGCTGGCGCGCTAGGCTGGGGCATGACCCGGCCTGCCTCCTCCCGCGCCTGGGGGCTGGCGCGGCCCCCGGGGTCAAGCGCGGCCGCCAGCCGCGAGCTCATGCGCTGGCGCTGGCCGGTGCTGGCGGCGCTGCTCAGCACCATCCCTGCGTTCTACATCGAGCTGCTGGAGCAGTTGCCGACCCCCGCGGCCACGGCGCTCTACGTGCTGGCTGCCGGCGTGCTGGCGCTGGCGTTGTGGCGCGTGTCACGCCGGCTGGATCACCCGCGCCAGCACCTGCGCCGCAATGCGCTGGACTTCGCGCTCATCGCCGGCTTCCTGCTGTCGGCGCTGCTGCCGGCGAGCACCGGCTCGCCGCTGAGCCTGGCCATCCGGCTCGGGGTCGCGCTGCTGAGCCTGGTGCGCATCGTGTGGATGCTGCGCCCTTGGCTGACGCGTGGGGGCCTGGTCTATCTGCTGGTGCTGGCCTTCGCCGTGCTGTGCTTTTGCGGCGTGGGCTTCTGGGCCCTGGAGCCGCACGTGCCGACGCTGGGCGATGGCCTGTGGCTGGCCTTCACGACGGCGGCGACGGTGGGTTACGGCGACATCGTGCCCAGCACGCCGGCCTCCAAGATCTTCTCCGTGTTCGTCGTGCTGCTCGGTTATGCCGTGCTGTCGCTGGTGACGGCGGCCATTGCGGCCATGTGGGTGGAGACGCGTGTGGAGACCACCGAGCGGCGCCTGGAACGCGACATCCTGCGCGAGATGCATGCCGAGATCAGCGCGCTGCGCGAGGAGGTGGCGGCGCTGCGCCGGGGCGCTGGCGATGGTGGTCAGGCGGACGGGTAGCGGGCTGGGCGAGCGGGTCGAGCCGTTGTGAGCGTGGTCGGTTTGGTGCCTGCGATGGTTGGACGCCTCTCGGCCAGGAGCGGCCGGTGACGACGGACTACTCCATGGCGGCCCCGGGGCTTGTGGCTCGCGCATCAGCTGTCGAGTTAGCGTCGCCACCGCCGAAGCCGACCTGATGCGACGACCTGGCACCAGGGTTCTCCGCGTGAGCGACGGGCTACTGGCAATGGCAACATTCATGCGCCCACAGGCCGGCGTCATCCCTCGACCAGTTTGTAACCGGCGCGGCATTTATGCGGGGGAATAGCACCCGATTAGCAGCGCGGCGGGCCGGAGGAAATTTATATGCAACAAGCACTTATCCCGGCTGCCGGGCGACCCGTTACTGCGCGGGTTTGTATGATAAACCGCGCCGTCCTTCGGTCTACAACACGTTGGGCATCACCATGAATGTCGCGAGTGGCGTATCAGAAAAAGTTGAGCAGCAAGCCCTGGCTGCGGTGGCCGTTCACCCTTTGCACGTGGAGGCAAAGTCCTGGGCGCACTGTGTCAGCGATGTGTTCGAAGAGGCCAAGACATTCGTTGAACGATTGCGCCTTACGGATGAGGAGAAGGCGGCAGTTCAATCAGCTCTTCAGGATGTCAAAACGGTACTTGTGGTGAGCTACTGGACTGCTGAAAGAAAGCCGGAGCCAATGACTGGCGGCGGAAAGCACTATGCGTTTTTCGTTCATCCACAGTCGTTTGTTGTTCTCCATTCAGCGGTGGGAACTTGGCGTTCATAACTAGTCCCGTGTGCATGCCCAACCCTTCGCTGCAGCGGAGAAGCCCAGCACCAGACTAGCTATCCCGGCACTCAGCATCTAGCCAAACAACTCGGGAGGAGAAATGAGCAACGTTGACCTTGAGGCTCTAAAAGTCGAGTTCTCAGAGAGAAGTCGGCCGATTGTTTTCTGGACAGGCGCGGGCCTTAGCGCCCCAGTGATTCCGTCTTGGTCGGGGCTTAGAGACCATCTGTTGGCGTATCTAAAGGAACACGCCAAGTCGCTCAACCCCGCTGATCAGCGCGAGCAGCTGCAAGTGCATTCACAGATTAAGGACACGAAAGACCTTTGGGTTGCATTTGAGCGTCTTGAAAAGGCGATCGGGCGGGAAGCGTATGTCCAAAGAATAAAGGAATGCCTTTCCCAAAGTGAAAGGGGAGCGCTTCCGCAAGCGCACACGCGCCTCTGGGAGCTTGCGCCGACCGGCGTAGTTACCCTCAACCTGGATCTGTTCACTCAGCGCGGTGCCGGCTCACACCCTACAAATGCGATTCCGATTCAGATCCATCCAGGCAAGTTCACGGAGCATCTAAACGTACTGCGGGAACGGAGACCTTTCATTGCCTACCCGCACGGGCACCTAGACAACCCGAATCTCTGGACATTCACAAAGTCTGAGCTGGAAAAGCGGCTAGCCGACTCCCGATATGTCGAATGGTTAAACGTGCTGTTTCGTGCGAGCACAGTAGTCTTTGTAGGCGTCACCGCGGACGACATCGCGATTGGCAGCCCTATCGAGCGAATTGCTAGCAATCGCATCCCCTTAAGCGGCCACTTCTGGCTAACCGCACGCGACGACGTTGCGGCGGATCAGTGGGCCGGTAGCCACGGTACTCGTGTCATCCGATATGACAACAAGACACGCGACCACTCCGAGCTGCTTCATATCCTCCACGGATTGCGCTCCCCTATACGACAGGAAGACCCCGCAAAGGAACGCCCCGTCTTTCCACGGTCGGCTCTACCTGCAATCACTGAACTCCCAGATCCCGACACCCTCGCCGCAGAGCCAGACGAAAGAAAGAGGCAGCTGCTCAACGCCCGCGCCAAGCAAATACTCCAGAACCCTGATGAATCCGCTAGAGACAGCGAGTACGCGGACTTTCTTCAGCGATACGGGCGCTCAGTCTATGGCGCCTGGTA
Source organism: Pelomonas nitida (assembly GCF_043555975.1). Classification (NCBI taxonomy): domain Bacteria; kingdom Pseudomonadati; phylum Pseudomonadota; class Betaproteobacteria; order Burkholderiales; family Sphaerotilaceae; genus Roseateles; species Pelomonas nitida. The sequence continues at coordinate 198,368 of NZ_JBIGIA010000004.1, forward strand.
CGCATCACCAGTCCCTGGGGAGAATGAGTTTCTCGGATATCACCTAATGTCCGAAGTTGACGGTGGTGCTTTTGGCACTGTCTTCAAAGCAACAGATGCAGAGGGCAACACGGTAGCGATCAAGATTCTCAAGTCTGAGAACTTTAGGAAGCCAGGGTTTCACAGGAGCTTTCGGCGAGGCGCGAACTCGCTGCGAATAATTACAGAAAGAGGCATCGACGGCGTCGTTGAATTCATTGATGCAGCCGAAATCCCTCCGTCAATCGTGATGAGTTGGAGTGACGGACAGAGTCTCATCCAACTTGTTGAGTCAGGTCAGGTTTCCGATTGGATGGAAAGAGTAGAAGTCGCGCTTCAGCTAGCCTCCATACTGAAGATCTGCCACGGCCTGCCAGAGCGCGTGTTCCACCGTGACCTGCGCCCGGCGAATGTGATGATTGAGAACTCATTCGACAGTCTTAGCGAATGGAAGGTAGTCGTCCTCGATTTCGATCTGTCATGGCATAAGGGCGCAGAAGACCACTCAATCATGCACTCGCCCGCGTTTGGCTACTTGGCACCAGAGCAGCGCCAAAAGGGAAAGTTCACGACTCGAAATGCGCTGGTTGATTCGTACGGCTTTGGCATGTCGATGTACTTCTTGTGCACTGGGAAGAATCCTTTTCCAGATCAGCATTTGCATGTGAACTGGACCCAAGACCTGTTTAGACAGCTTGAAAGCAAGAGATGCTCGACTTGGGTAAGCCTTCCTCGTCGATTGGCGCGGCTCATTCAGAACGTCACACAACATGAGCAATCGGCAAGAGCGACCATGAGTCAAATTGAAGGCGAACTCGAGTCGCTTCGATCTGCACTGTCAACGGCAGCAAAGATCCAGATCGTTGATGTCATAGCAGAGGAACTCGCGGCTCGAACTGAGCACTTCCATGGCTACGCTTGGTCCGATGCTGAGTCCAAGGCAAGTTTTACTTCCGCTAGCGGTTTGAGCCTTAGTTTGCAGGCATTGTCTGGGAAAAGAATAATTCAATTCACAGCTGCTTGGTCGAACAGTGGCGCCCAGGACTGGAACCATATTGATCGGATGCTCTCGCAGGCACTTCCAAAACTTACCGACTCATTGAGGAAGGTCGCCGAGCACGTTGACGTAGACAAGGCCAGGCGCGCGTTCTCTGTAACGGCGCAGATCGACGCCGATAGGGTTCGTTCCGATCCTGCCGAAGTCGCAAAGGAGTTGGATCGAGCAGTAGAGCACGCCACCTCTATTGCGAACTTCTAGCGCGGCACACCGCTCCATCTTGCTACGCGCGCCGATGCCTAATCGGGTAGCAGCAGGCGGCGGAGTTTTGCGGCGCGGGCTGCCGAATAAACCAATAGTTGGGCGTCACACGAATGAAGAAGCAACAGCGCGTCGTGGGAGCGGTACTGGCCGTGCCACTTGGCGACGAGACGACCTGCTACGCAATCACGCTACACGAAGCTGATTTCGCGTTCTTTGAAGCGCGTACTAGCGACGCGTCACCACCAGACGATCTATTGGAAAGACCCGCTCCGTTCCGAGTCGCAGTCCACAAGTCAGCGTGGTCAAACGGTCGCTGGCTGAGGGTAGCTAAGGTAGAGCTCCCCGAGCAATTCAGGCGGTCGGAACCAAAGTTCATGCAAGACGCGCTCAACCCAGGTCAGTTCCAAATCTACGTTGGAGGAGAAATTCGACCTGCATCACGTGCAGAGTGCGAAGGCCTCGAACGGGCGGCTGTATGGGATCCAGAGCACGTGGAGTCGCGTCTTCGTGATCACTATGCTGGCGTACCAAATCAATGGCTCGAATCCCTTCGCCTAAAGTGACGCCCAACCCTTCCATCGAGAGGGACACCCGAGTTCGACACCAAACAGCCGTTTCGAGCGTTTTCCGCCAGCTGGTCCATTTGGAATCAACAACTTAGGCGCGCATTGGTCGATTTTCTGTAGTGGCACGTTTGCTTATTTGGCGTGTTGGCACGCTGCCGTTGACTTGACTACACTCGCGCCATGTTCATCAAGCTCACTCGATCTGGTTCGCGCACCTACGCGCAGCTGGTCGAGTCCTTCCGCGATGAGCTTGGCAAGCCCCGCCAGCGCACCGTCGCCACGCTGGGCCGCGTCGATGAGCAGGATGGCCAGGTCGATGCGCTGCTCAACGGCCTGCTGCGCGCCAAGGGGCGCCCCGTCGGTGCAACCGAGGGCACCTCAGGTGCGCTTCGAGTCGGCACTGTCGCTGGGCGATGTCTGGGCGCTGGATGCGCTGTGGCACGAACTGGGCTTCGATGGCCTGGCCGCTGTGTTCCGGCGCGCACGCTTCACCACCGCCGTCGAGGCCGCCATCCGTGTGATGGTCTTCAATCGGCTGTGCGATCCAGAGTCCAAGCTGGGCGTGCTGCGCTGGCTGCAGACCGTGAGCCCCCGAGTTCGACACCAACCGCCGTAAGTGCCTGATCCGTATAGGCTGGCCCTTCGGAATTGCCACTACAGCAGGGTCAGTTGGGTGTCGATGGTCGGTTTCTTGATGCGAAGTGCGGCCAGGGCTTGAGTCTGGCGGGGTTGAACGGTGGACACGCCGTGGATGGGCGCGCTGCCGTCGATGCTGACGGTGTGACGCTGGATGCGGCGCAGGTCCGCCAAGGCGGCTTCGGGTGACAGCTCACTGCCAGCCAGCTTCAGGCGCTGGCGCATCACGCGGTACAGGATCAGCGCCATGAAGCAGATGCTGGCGTGGGCCTTGATGCGCTCGGGCAGGCGGTGGAAGACCGGGGCGATCTCGAGCTCGGACTTCAGCACCTTGAAGCCGCGCTCGATGTCGGCCAGCGCCTTGTAGCGCCTCTCATGTCAAACGTCGAACATCCGGTTCGCGGCGGCTCCCTTGGCCCAGGCGTACTTCTGCTTCGGGTCGACAGCCGGTACTGAATGCCTACTTCTTGAACGCGAGAGTCCAGGCACCCGTTGGGTGCTCGCCTCGCTCACGCCATGCGCTTACATGCTGACCGCAGACCGCGTTGCTGGCTGTTGGCATCCGCGTGAGGCCCAGCCGGGATTTCGTCCCGGCGGCCGACCTACTTTCTTGCGCGCGCAAGAAAGTAGGCAAAGAAAGCGCCCCTGTTCCGTCGCCCCATCGCGATGCGAAGGGGTCCCCTGCGTGCCATGCCGCTTGCATGCGGCACGGCGTTCGTCAGGCGTCGCGCAGCACGCAGGTGCTGCGCTCGGTCCTGTCTCACTGCGTCGGAGCCCAGGGCCGCGCCGAACTCACTTCGCTACGCTGCGTTCAAACAGGCGGCGCGAAGTCAGAGCTTGAGGCTCGCTGCGCTCGCGCCCTGGGCTCCTGCGCTTCTCGGCTCCTCCAAAGGGGAACCCCGGAACAGTCAACAGCCAAGCCCCGAAGCCGGCTGCCGCGAGGTATTCGTCTTGCCCCCTTTAGCACCGCCGAGCAGCGCAAGGCCTTGAGGGCGTGCGCGAAGCGCACTTCGTGAACTGACTCCGCGCAACTGTTTGAGCAGAGCGTAGCGGCGCGAGTTTTGCGCGGGCCCTCAAGGCCTGAGCAGCGCAGGGAACCCGCAGCTTTGCTGCGGGCGGTGCGGTCGGGGGGAGCTCTTTGCCTACTTTCTGGCGGCCCAGAAAGTAGGTCGCCCGCCGGGGCGAAATCCCGGCGCGATGCAACGGGTCAAGCCGATCGTCGCCAAAACATCCTCAACAGCGCGCACCGAAAGGCGCGCCATGCGGACGGCTGTCGGTGCTCACCGCACTCGACCTGCCGCCATGGCCGACGCCTGCACGCCGTTCGGGTGCGATCAGCCGCGGGCCTGCAGCGCCAGCAGGCCGTCGAAGATCAGGCCTTCCACCAACTCGTGGGCGACGTCCAGTGCCGGCGCCACCTTCCAACCGGCGCCGCCGGTCATCAGCAGCAGCGGCTCGCGGCCCTCGCGCTGGCGCAGCAGACGGTGCATGCGTTCGATGGCGCCGGTGATGGCGAAGGTGCCGCCGGTGGTCAGCGCGTCGCTGGTGTTGGTGGGGAAGCTGCGTACCTCGCCGGTGGGCACGCGCAGGCCGGCCGTGCCGCCTTCGAGCGCGCGCAACATGATGCCGTGGCCCGGCAGGATGAGGCCGCCGAGGAACTGGCCGTCGCTGGAGAGCGCGTCCACCGTGACGGCGGTGCCCACCATGACGGTCAGCACCGGCCCGTCGAAGCCGCGCTTGCGCGCATGCGCATGCGCGCCGATGACGGCCACCCAGCGGTCGGCGCCCAAGCGCGTCGGGTGGTCGTAGCCGTTGCGGATGCCGGCGGCCTCCGCCGAGGGCACCACCCAGCGCGGCGTCAGGTCCCAGTGCTCCATCTGCTCCTCGACGCGGCGCCGCACGGCGTCGCCGGCCACGTTGCTGCCCAGCACGCGGTCGGGGGCGGCCAGGCCGCGCCAGTCCTCCTCGGCGAGTCGGTCGATGTTTTCAAGGAAGACGGCGCCATGCTGCAGCGGCGCGCTGCCAGGCGCGGCGTCGTGGGCATAGAGGGCCCATTTGAGCCGGGTGTTGCCGATGTCGATGGCCAGGAAGCTCATGGCGGACGGGGCGTGGACGATGGGCGCGAGCCTACCAGCAGGCGCGGCGTTCGCGGCCATCCCGGCCCGGCGGGCCATTGCTTGGTTCAGGCGTGGTTCCGGCGCGGTTCAGGCCGGCGCCGAGGCGGTGGCGGGCTCGGGCGTGGCGGCGACGAGCCGGCGCAGCGTCGGCAGGCAGGAGCCGCACTGCGTGCCGCAGCGCTTTTGCGCCTGCAGCTGCGCCAGGCGTTGCGCCGGGCTGCCGCTGCAGTGGCTCAGCGTCAACCGGATGACGTCCTCACGCACATCGAAGCAGTTGCAGACCTGCGTGCTGGCCGGTGCGCCGGCACTGGTGGGCGGTGCGTCGGGCGACAGCAGCCAGCGGCCGGCTGCAGACGCCGCCGTGCGCGCGCGCCAGAGGTCCACGAGCCAGGCGCCTTCGTCGTGCTGGCCTATGCGCAGCAGGGCCTGCAGCGGCGCGGCTTGCGGGTCGCTGCGGCCGTCCAGTGCAAGCAGGCGCAGCCGGGCGCGGCCGGCGTCGGCGTAGCGCAGCACGGCCGGGCCGCTCAGGCCGAGGATGACGGTCAGCTCGTCGACGAGGTCAGCGGCCGGGGGCTCGGCGCAGGCGGCCTCGAACGCCCATCCCGCCAGGCCGTCACGGCCGGGCTCGGGCAGGCAGTGCGCGTAGCCGAAGCGGGGCATCAGTGCGCGCAGCCGCTCGCGCAGCCGGGCGCCGTCGTCGGCGGCGACCCAGGCGCAGGCGCTGAGCCGCCAGGGCAGCTCGGCCGTCTCGATGGCGACCGCGCTGAATTTCAGCTCGGGCTGCTTGGAGTCGGGGCAGAAGCTGCCCTGCGTCACCGCGTTGATGCCGCCTTGGGCGCCGACGAATTCGTCGCCCCAATGCATGGCGATGTCTGCGCCGGTGGGCGCGACGTTGCCGTCCAGCTTGAGCGGCAGCACCAGCTCGCCACGGCGGGACCGCACGCGCACCAGTTGCCCGTCGGCGAGTGCGGCGCGAGCGGCGTCGGCCGGGTTCAGGCGCACCAGCGGCCGGCCTTCGTGCGCGAACAGCCGTGGCACGGTGCCGCTGCGGCTCATGCCATGCCATTGGTCGCGCAGGCGGCCGGTGGTCAGCGCGAACGGGCGTTCGTCGCTGGTGGCCTCGGCCGTCGGCTCGTAAGCCCTGGCGACGAAGCGGGCCCGGCCATCGGCGGTGGCGAAGCGGCCGTCGGTGTAGAGCCGGGCTGTGGGGCCGTCGACATAGGGCCACTGCTGCGGGCCGTCGGCATCCAGCGTGGCCCAGCTCAGGCCGGTGATGTCGAGGTCACGGCCCCGCGTGGCGGCGCGGTGCTCCAGCCACAGGTCTTCGGCGGTGCGGGCCTGCAGGCGCGGCTTGCGCCCCAGGCCGGCGTCGATGAGCTGCGCGATGTCCTGCACGATGCGCCAGTCGGCGCGGGCCTGGCCGGCCGGCGGCACGGCCTGGCGCACGCGGCTGATGCGGCGCTCGCTGTTCGTGACGGTGCCGTCCTTCTCGCCCCAGGTGGCGGCGGGCAGCAGGTAGTCCGCGTAGCGGGCCGTGGCAGTGTGGGCGAAGGCCTCCTGCAGGATGACCAGCTCGCAGCGCGCCAGCGCCTCGCGCACCACCGCCTGGTCGGGCATGGATTGGGCGGGGTTGGTGCAGGCGATCCACAGCGCCTTGAGCTCGCCGCGGGCCGCCGCCTCGAACATCTCGACGGCGGTGTGGCCGCGCCGGCCGGGCAGGTCTTGCGGTGCATCGAGCCCCCACAGCGCCGCGATCTCGGCCCAATCCTCGCCGCTGGCGGGGTCGCGGTGGCCGGGCAGCAGCGTGGCCATGCCGCCGCTCTCGCGGCCGCCCATGGCGTTGGGTTGGCCCGTCAGCGAGAACGGGCCGGCACCGGGGCGGCCGATCTGGCCGGTGGCGAGGTGCAGGTTGATGAGCGCGGTGTTCTTCGCGGTGCCGGCGCTGCTCTGGTTCAGGCCCTGGCAATACAGGCTGAGCGACGACGGCGCGTTGGCAAACCACTCGGCGGCCTGCCAGAGGTCGGCCTCGCGGATGCCGCAGACCTCGGCGGCCCGGGCCGGCGGCCAGGCGTCGACGAGCGCCTTCAGTGCGTCGAAGCCAGCCGTGGAGGCGGCGATGAAGTCGGCGGCTATCCAGCCGCGGGCGATGACGGCATGCAGCAGGCCGTGGCTGAGTGCCACGTCGGTGCCGGGGCGGATCTGCAGGTGCAGGTCGGCCAGCTCGGCGGTCTCGGTGCGGCGTGGGTCGACGACGATGAGCTTGTGGCCGGGTTTGTCGTTGCGCGCGGCCTCGAGGCGGCGGAACAGGATGGGGTGCGCCCAGGCCGGGTTGGCGCCGCTGACGAGGATGCAGTCGGCCAGCTCGATGTCTTCGTAGCTGCAGGGCGGGGCGTCGGCGCCCAGCGACTGCTTGTAGCCCACGACGGCCGAACTCATGCACAGGCGCGAGTTGGAGTCGATGTGCGGTGTGCCGATCACCGCGCGCGCGAGCTTGTTGAACGCGTGATAGTCCTCGGTCAGCAGCTGGCCGGAGATGTAGATGCCGATGGATTCGGGGCCGTGCGCGGCGCGGATGGCCAGCAGCCGCTCGGCAATCTCGCGGTTGGCCTGCTCCCAGCCGATGACCTCGGGCGTGGCGCCGCGCGCGCTGCGGCGCTGCGGGTCGCGCAGGCGCTGGTGCTGCAGGACGACGGGCGTGGCCGTCAGGTGCAGGTTGGTGCCCTTGGTGCAGAGCCGGCCGAAGTTGGCCGGATGCGCCGGGTCGCCGCGCACGCCGGTGATCTGCCCGCCGTCGTGCTCGATGACGACGCCGCAGCCGACGCCGCAATAGGGGCAGGTGGACTGGGTTTCGTTCATGCGTGGGACCGGTTGAAGGGGGTGTCAGGCCTGGCGCAACTGGCGCGCGAATTGACCCGTGACCGTCTCCATGACGGACAGCAGGTGTTCGCTCGCGACAAAGACTTCGGTGGCGGCCTTGGGCCCCTGGCTCTGGCCGCTGAGCGCCGCCTGCAGGAAGATCCACTGGCCCTGGGCCAGCTGCAGGTTGGCCTGGATGGCCGCCGTGGTTTCGGGGGCGCTGGTCAGCAGGCGCATGGCGGCCTCGAATTCGGTCTGCGCCTTGGCCATCTCCTGGCGCGCCAGGTCGGGCCGCGCGCCTTCCTGGTCGGCCAGGAAGAACAGCGCCAGGCGTTGCGACAGCATGCGCTGGCGCCCCGCAACGTTGACGAGTTTGGCGCCGGGCTCGCCCGACCGCGCCTGCAGCTGGCCGGTGGCGACATGGGCCAGGCTGAGCATCTCGTTGGAACTCTTCAGCAGGTCGTTGACGTGCTCGCGACTGGGCGCACTCTGCAGCAGCGCGCGGTAGTCGACGAAGCGATGCTGCATGGCCTTGTAGCTGCCGGCGATCTCGGGCGTGGGTGCGTAGGCGAGCAGTTCGGCGAGCTGGCCCTCGAAGCGCTTCTCGCTGGCGGCCAGCACGCTGCGCGCGCGCGTGGCCAGCTCCGGCAGCAGCTGGCCCAACCAGGCCTTGCCCATGCGCTGGCTCAGCATGCGCTGGGCGCCGGCTTTGTCGATGGCATCGCCCAGCTGCTCGATGCGGGCCTGGGCGGGAGATTGGGTGCTGGCCAGGGTGAGGCCGGCCAGCAGTGCACAGCGGCGGGTGATTTTCATGACGGGGCTCATGCAGCGGCGCGCGAGGCGTCGTTGGCGGCGGTGTTGGCGGCGTGTTCGCCGAACATCAGGTGGTCGCGGATGTCAGCGATGTTGCGGCGTTCGCGCAGCAGCTTGAAATACCAGCTGCCGTCGGTGGTGTCGCCGTACAGGCAGGCGCCCACCAGGCGGTCGTTCTGGATGACCAGCTTCTTGTAGATGCCGGCGAGCGGGTCGCTGAGCACGATGGCTTCCGTGCCGGCGCCGCCGGCGAAATTGCCGGCGGAAAAGAGGTCGATGCCCGTGACCTTGAGCTTGGTGCTGACCTGCGAGCCGAGGTAGCGGCCGATGCCGACCTGCGCCAGGTGCGTGGCGCAGACCTGGCCCTGCTCGAACAGCGGTGCGACGAGGCCATAGGCGACGCCGCGGTGGGCGGCGCATTCACCCACGGCGTAGATGCGCGGGTCGGTCACGGTCTGCAGCGTGTCGGTCACGACGATGCCGCGCTGGCAATGCAGGCCGGCCTGCTCCGCCAGCGCCGTGTTGGGCCGCACGCCGGCGGCCATGACGACGAGATCGGCCGGCAGCTCGAAGAGCCGGCCCTCGGCGTCCTTGAGCTGCACGGCGCGCACGCGGCCGTCTTCGCCGGGCAGCAGCGCCTGGGTCTGCGCGGCCAGCGCGAACTGCAGGCCGCGTTCGGTGAGGGACTGGCGCAGCAGGTCGGCGGCCACGGCGTCGAGCTGGCGCTCCATCAGCGTGCCGCTGAGGTGGACGACCGTCACGTGCATGCCACGCTGCACGAGGCCGTTGGCGGCTTCCAGCCCCAGCAGCCCGCCACCGATGACGACGGCGTGCCGGTAGCGCGTGGCGGCGTCGATCATCGTGTTGGTGTCGGCGATGTCGCGGTAGGCGATGACGCCGGCCAGCTCCCGGCCCGGGACCGGCGGCACGAACGGGCTGGAGCCGGTGGCGATCAGCAGGCGGTCGTAGTGGGCCACCGTGCCGTCGGCAGCGACGACGCGGCGATGCCGACGGTCGATCTCGGTGACCGGCGTGCCCAGGTGCAGCCGGATGCCGTGTTCCTCGTACCAGGACAGCGGGTTGAGGATGATCTCGTCGAGCGTCTGCTCGCCGGCGAGCACCGGCGACAGCAGGATGCGGTTGTAGTTCGGGTGCGGCTCCGCGCCGAAGACGGTGATGTCGTAGAGGTCCGGGCTGATCTTCAGCAGCTCTTCGAGTGTGCGGACCCCGGCCATGCCGTTGCCGATCATCACGAGCTTCATCTTCTTCATGCCGTACTCCTGGTCTGCCACTTGCTTCGCAAGGCATGTGCCAGCGATGAAGCTGGCCTCCAGCCCGGCCGCAGCGTGAACAACGCCCAGCGGCGCCCCACGCCGAAGCGTCAAATGGCCCGGTGCGGGTGCGCTCATCCCTGAAATTGCACCAGGAGCGTGCTTCGGCGCCGCGCGGGCCGGCAGCCTGCCCTTCTTCACCTCACTCTTCCACCCCCTCGCGCATGCGCTTTGAACTCGACTCCGGCCTGTCCAGCCTGCAGGGCAGGCGGGCGCGCAACGAAGATTTCGCGGGCGTGCAGGCGCCGGCAGCACACGAGGCCGAGCGCGGCTGGGTGGCGGCGCTGGCCGATGGCGTCAGCGGCGCCGAGCCGGGGCAGGGCGAGGGGCTGATGGCGGCGCAGACCTCGGTCATGAGTTTGCTGCGCGACTTCCACGCGGTGCCGGCCGATTGGGACAGCAGCGTCGCGCTGGACCGCCTGCTGGGCCACCAGAACGCCTGGCTGGCCGCCTACAACCGCCGGCCCGGCGCCGACGGCCGGCCGCGCGAGGCGCTGACCACGCTGACGGCGCTGGCGCTGCGCGGCCGCCGCTACGCGCTGGCCCATGTGGGCGACAGCCGCGCCTGGCTGCTGCGTGGCGGCGAGTGCCTGCTGCTCACGCAAGACCATCGCATGGAGCGCCGCGACTTCGCCGGCCTCACGCGCGCGCTGGGGCTGGACGACGCACTGCGGCTGGACCACAGCGCCGGGGAGCTGAAGGTGGGCGACCGGCTGCTGCTGACCAGCGACGGCGTGCATGGCGTGTTGCCGGCGCGGCAGATCGCGGCGCTGTTGCGCGCCACGCCCGGTGCGCAGGCGGCGGCCGATGCGCTGACCGCTGCCGCACTGGCGGCCGGCGGCCACGACAACGCGACCGCGCTGGTGCTCGACATCCTCGGCCTGGCCGACCCGGGCATGGCCGACCTCGCCGCGCTGGGCGAGGCGCTGCCCAGCCCGGGCCCGCTGGCGGTGGGCGCCGTGCTCGACGGCTACCAGGTCACCGCGCTGGTGGCCGACAACGGCGTGCACCGGCTGCTGCAGGCCAGCGAACTGGCCACCGGCCGGCTCGTGGCCCTCAAGATGCTGCATGCCGGCCGGGCCGACGACCCCCAGGAGCGCGCCATGCTGGCGCACGAGATCTGGCTGGGGCTGCGGCTGGCCGACGCGCCGCGCCACCGCCGCCGGGCCGGCAGCCCGGGCTTCGTGCGCGTGCATGCGCCGGCCGAAGGGGCGTCGCACTTCTATGCCGTGTTCGACTGGCATGCCGGCCGCACGCTGGAGCAACTGCTGGCGCAGGGGCCGCTGGAGGCGTCGCAGGTCATCGCGCTGGGCGGCGCCCTGGCGCAGGCGCTGAGCCTGCTGCACGCCGCCGGCATCGTGCACCGCGACATCAAGCCCGCCAACCTGCACCTGGGCGACGATGGCCAGTGGCGCCTGCTGGACCTGGGTGTGGCGCTGAGCCCGCGTGCGCCGGCCGCGCTGCGCGAGCTGCATGCCGGCACGCCCAGCTACATCAACCCCGAGCAGTGGCAGGACCCGCCGCTGCCCGCAGACGCGGGCTCGGACCTGTTCGCGCTGGGCGTCACGCTCTACCAGGCGCTGACCGGGCGTTTGCCGTACGGCGAGGTGGAGCCCTATCAGCTGGCGCGCTACCGGCGCGACCCGGTGGCGGTGAGCCGGCTGCAACCCAGCGTGCCGGTGCCGCTGGAGCGGCTGGTGCTGCGCGCCGTGGCGCGTGAGGCCAAGGCGCGCTTCGAGACGGCCGACGAGTTGCAGCTCGCGCTGGAGCGCCTGGCCGCGCGTGACCAGGTCACGCCGCCGCGCCCGGTGCGTGCGGCCGCCGACCCGGCGGTGCCCTGGCAGATCGCGCTGGCGATCTCGGTGCTGCTGAACCTGCTGCTGGTGTACTGGCTGGTGGCGCTGCCGCACTGACGGCGGCGGCGGCGGGGGATGGGCGGTTGGACCGACCCGCCGCCCGCGCCCCGTGCAGATGAGGTCAGGCGCGCTGGTAATGCACCGGGTCGTCGGTGTTGTCCGTGGTGGCCGGCGCCATGTGGCGGGCGCGGCCGCCTTTTTCGGCCCAGGTGCGCGTCCAGCGGATCTGCACGATGCGCAGCATGGCCAGCATCACGAGCGACAGCAGCGCGAATGCGACGAAGCCCCAGAGGTAGCTGCCGGTGTGCTGCAGGCTCTGGCCCATGGCATTGGGCAGGAAGCCGCCACCCAGCGCGCCGACCTCGCCGATCATCGAGCCCGCGACGGCGGTGGTCAGCGGCCAGCGCAGCGGCACCAGCTGGAAGAGGGCGCCGTTGCCGGCCCCGAACGCCGCGAAGCACAGCATGAAGAGCAGCGTGGTCAGCACCAGCGACTGCCCGGCCATGCCGCAGGCCAGCAGCGACACGGCCACCAGCACCAGCACGCCCGTCAGCGTGGCAACGCCGCCGATGCGGTCGGCCAGCGCACCGCCGGCCACGCGCACGGCCGAGCCCATCAGCGTGGCCAGCATGGTCAGCTGGCCGGCCTCCACCTTGGTGACCTTGAACTGGTCGTAGAAATACGTGGGCAGGAAGCTCGCCAGGCCGATGAAGCCGCCGAAGCTGACGATGTAGATCAGGCTGAATGCCCAGCCGTCCTTCTCGAACAGGCAGCTGACGTGCTCGCGCAGGCTCTGGTGCTCGCGATCGGGCGGTTCCTTGGCGGCCAGCCACATCACGGCCATCGGCAGCAGCATCGTCAGCGCGGCCAGGCCGTAGACGGTCTGCCAGCCGAACTTGGTCGCCAGCGGCGGCGCGAACAGCACGGCCAGCACCGTGCCGGAGTTGCCGGCGCCGGCAATGCCCATGGCCAGGCCCTTGTAGCGCGGCGGGTACCAACCCGAGCCCAGGCTCAGCGCCACGCCGAAGCTGGCGCCGGCAATGCCCAGCAGCACGCCCATGGCCAGCACGGAGTCGTAGCTGCCGACGAACAGGAAGCCGAAGGTCAGCGCGGCCACGATCAGGCCCATCTCCACCATCGCCGCGTTCTTGCGGCCGATGTACTGCGCCAGCACGCCCAGCGGGAAGCGCATCAGCGCGCCGGCCAGGATGGGCACGGAAATCATGAAGCCCTTCTGGGCGGGCGACAGCGCGAAGGCCTCGCTGATGAAGGGCGCCATCGCGCCGTTCAGCACCCAGATCGCAAAGCAGAAATCGAAATAGAGGAACGCAGCCAGCAGCGTGGGCCAGTGGCCGGCGCGCTTGAAGTTTTGCAGGGCAGACATCTCGGGCTCCAACAGGCATGCCGAGTGTGCGCCCGCCAGTCGCGAGCCAGGGCGGCGCGGACGTTCGGCGGGGAGGATGCCTGCACCATTGCCTGCATCGACCTCGATACTTGCAAGCCTCGTGCCCGGCTGCTTCCGGCGCTTGGCCTGCTTCTTGCGCCTTTTTGGGGCGCGCCCGACTAACCGATGCCCGACACCCTCGCCACCCCCTCGTCTCCATTGCTGATCTGCCACCCGGCGCCGCCCCCTCAGGCGGCCGATCTGGAGGCCCGGGGCTGGCGTTTGTGCACCGCCACGGCGCTGCCGCCGGCGGTCGACCCGGCCGGGTTGGGGCTGCTGTGGTGCCCGGATCGCACCGCCTTGGCGCAGTTGCTGCACCCGGATCGGGCCTGGCAGCTGCCGTCGCTGTTGCTGGCACCAGCGCTCGAGGCGGCCGAGCGCGACGCGGCGCTGGCCCGTGGCGTGCTGCAGTGGCTGCCCGCCGAGGTGGACGCCGCGCTGCTCGATGGCGTGCTGCGCTGGACCGCCGCGCTGGCCGCGCAGCAGCAGGCGCGCGACAGCGCCGCCCAGGCCAAGCTCGACGAGCGCAAATGGACCGAGCGCGCCAAGGGCCTGCTGATGCAGGCGCGCGGCATCGACGAGGCGGCGGCGTTCGCGCTGCTGCGCAACACGGCGATGCAGACGCAGTCCAAGCTGCCCGAGGTGGCGCGCGGTGTGGTGCACACCTCCGAGCTGGCCGAGGCGCTGGAGCGCGCCGGTGCCCAGCGCATGCTGAGCCAGCGCCTCGTGAAGCTGCAGGCGCTGCGCCAGTGGCCGCGGCTGGCGCCGCCGGAGCGCCGGGAGGCGCAGGCGCTGCTGGACGCGTCCACCGAGCGCGTGACGGGCAATCTCGCCCGGCTGGCCGAGTTGCTGCGCGACGACCTGGCCGACGAGCTCAGTGCCGTGGCGGCCGCGTGGGCGCAGCTGGAGGCGGCGCTGTCGGGGCGCCAGCCCGACCTGGCCCGCAGCGACCGCGCCGCCCAGCGGCTGCTGGACAGCAGCGAGACGCTGGTGGCGCGGCTGTCCGAGCGCGCTGGCCAGCGGCCGGTGGGGCTGCTGGCCCAGGTCACGCGGCTGCGCCTGCTCAGCCAGCGCCTGGCCAAGGAGGGCCTGCTGGCCCAGGTGCAGCCCGGCCATGACACCAGCGGCCTGGCGGCGGGCCTGGACGAGTTCATCAAGGCCTACGACGCCGTGCGCGCCGCGCCGCTGGCCGGGCCCGCGCTGCAGCCGGCCTTCGCCGAGGTGGACGAAGCCTGGCTCGTGCTGCTGCGCGGCCTGCGCGTGGAGCAGGGCGATGCCGTGCAGCGCATGCACCAGGGCAGCGAGCGGCTGCTGCAGGCGCTGGAGGCGTTGACGAGGGCGTTGCAGGGGTCGTTGCAGTTGATCCTGGGGTGAACCGGGCGCGCTTGCCTGCTGCGGTGGGCGGGGCATGTCGAGTTGGACACAATCTGTCGATGCCCTCGATACATCGGCCCGCTGCAATGCGTCCATTCCACTGTTGAAGGAGACGCCATGCAGCACGACCAACACGACCACGACCTGGGCCTGGCCCATGACCTGATCCGCCTGCAGCAGCAGGCCCTGGAGCGCCGCGCCGCGTTGCGCTGGCTGCTGGGCGCCGGTGCCGCGTCGCTGGGCGGCGCGGGCACGCTGGCGCTGGTGGGTTGCGGCGGTGGTGGCGACGACAGCAGCGCCTCGTCGTCCGGTTCATCGTCTTCCTCTTCCGGCTCGTCGTCCGGCAGCACCGGCAGCAGCAGCACGAGCTGCTCGGTCATCCCGGAGGAGACCCAAGGCCCCTATCCGGGCGACGGCTCCAACACCGCCAACGGCAGCATCGCCAATGTGCTGACGCTGTCGGGCGTCGTGCGCAGCGACATCCGCAGCAGCATCGGCGGCGCCACCGGCGTTGCCACCGGCGTGCCGCTTCAGGTCATCATCGAGCTTGTGAACACCAACGCGTCCTGCGCCGACCTGTCCGGCTACGCCATCTACCTGTGGCATTGCGATGCGCTGGGCCGCTACTCCATGTACTCCAGCGGCGTGACCGGCGAGAACTACCTGCGCGGTGTGCAGGCCACCGGCAGCGACGGCACGGCGACGTTCCAGACCATCTACCCGGGCTGCTACGCGGGCCGCATGCCGCACATCCATTTCGAGGTCTACCGCAGCGCCAACTCGGCCAGCAGCTACAGCAACAAGCTCAAGACCTCGCAGCTCGCGTTCCCGAACGACATCAGCACGGCCGTCTACGCGACCAGCGGCTACACGGGCAGCGCCACGAACCTGTCGCAGATCAGCTTCGCGACGGACAACATCTTCAGCGACGGCTATTCGCTGCAACTCGCGACGCTGACCGGCTCGGCCAGCGCCGGCTACGTCGCGACCCTCAGAGTCGGGATCTCCGCATGAATGGACATTGCCTCGTCGTCGACGATGACGCCGAGATCCGCACCAGCCTGAAGACCTATCTGCAGGGATTCGGCTGGCTGATCAGCACGGCGGCCGACGGTGGTGGCATGCGGCAGGCCATGGCGGCCGCCAAGCCCGATGTGATCGTGCTGGACCTGATGCTGCCCGGCGAGGACGGCCTGGCCTTGCTGCGCTGGCTCTCCACGCAGCCGGATTCGCCGCCCGTGCTGATGCTGACGGCGCGTGGCGACACGATGAGCCGCGTCGTGGGCCTGGAGTTGGGCGCGGACGACTACCTCGCCAAGCCCTTCGAGCCGCGCGAGCTGGTGGCGCGTCTGCAGGCACTTCTGCGGCGGGCCAACAAGGGCACGCCCGCGCAGGACGACACGCGCACGCTGCGCTTTGGCCGCTGGCGCTTCGACCGGCTGGCCCGCCAGCTCGTCAGCCCCGACGATGTCGGCGTGGCGCTGTCGAGCGCCGAATTCCGGCTGCTGGCCGCCTTCGTGCAACGGCCGGGGCGTGTGCTGACGCGTGACCAGCTCATCGAGCTGACGCGCGCGCCCGGCGTGGAGGTCAACGACCGCAGCATCGACCTGGCCGTGTCGCGGCTGCGCGCCAAGCTCGGCGACACCGCTCGCGAACCCAGCGTCATCCGCACCGTGCGTGGCGAGGGCTATCTGTTCGACGCCGAGGTGAGTGCGTGCTGAGCCGCCTGAAGTCCTGGGATCGCCTGGGGCTTCGCCTGTTTCTGCTGATGTGGGGGGCGCTGGCGTTCAGTCACCTGGTGGCCTGGTTGATGCTGTCGCAACTGCTGCACGGCAACCTGGGCATGACGCCACCCGCGGGCGGCCCGGCGCCGATGCGCGCCGACGGCCCGGGCCGCCCGCCGGCCGGGCCGCTGCGTGGTTTCGGGCCGGGCGGGTTTCGCGACGAGGGCGCCGAGGACTTCGGCGACGGCCGCCCGCCTCCGCAGGACGGGCCCCACAGGGCACCGCCAGCCGGCCGGCAGGCGCATCTGCCCACCTTCCCGTCGCTGCCGCCCAACCTGCCGTGGAACGCCAGCCTCATCGACTACGGCGTGCGCCTGCTCATCATCGCGCTGGCGGCCTGGTGGGGTTCGCGCTGGCTGGCGGGCCCGGTGCGCCGGCTCGTCAGCGCCGCGCAGCGGCTCACACCCGCGCTCACGCAGGGGCGGCCGGCGCCCAGCCTCGACGAGGAGCACGGCACCCGCGAGGTTCAGGAGGCCGCCGTCGTGTTCAACCGCATGGCTGCCGAACTGAGCGGACAGTTCGAGGAGCGCGGCCTGATGATCGCCGCCATCTCGCATGATCTGCGCACGCCGCTGACGCGCATGCGCCTGCGGCTGGAGACGGGCGAGGTCGAGCCTCGGGTGCGCGACCGCTGCATCGACGACCTGCGCGAGATGAACCGTCTTGTCGAAAGCGTCATGGAGGTGTTCCGCCCCGCCGACATGGCGCAGCCGCAGCGTGTGGATCTGTCGGCGCTGGCGCAGTCGGCCGTCGACGACCTGGCCGAGACGGGCCTGACCGTCAGTTTCGACGGGCCGCCCGCCGTCGTGCGTGCCGACCCCGTCTCGATGCGCCGCGTCATCGACAACCTCATCGGCAACGCGCTGCGCTATGCGGGCAATGCGCGGGTCTGCGTGCAGCTCACCACCGACGCCATTCGGCTGGTGGTGGACGACGACGGCCCCGGCATTCCCGAGGCCGAACTGGAGCGGGTGCGCCAGCCATTCCGCCGTGTGGAGAGCTCGCGCAACCGCGAGACCGGCGGCACCGGCCTGGGCTTGTATATCGCGCAGCAGCTGGTGCGCCGCCAGGGTGCCGTGCTGGCGCTGAGCAACCGGCCGGAGGGCGGGCTGCGGGCGGAGGTGGTGTTCTCCGGGGGCGTGAGCATTACGGCAGTCGGCCTGCCTGGTGGCAGTGCGCGGCGCCGATCAGCCTGGCCTGAAGGCCACGTGCGGCGCAGAACGCGCGGTAGTCGGCCATGCGGTCGGCCGTGGTGATGCGGCGCTGCACGCGGCCGTCGGCGCCCACGTAGTCGACATCGCCGCGCACGACGACATGCAGCACCAGCACGTCGTCGCCCACCGCCTCCCAGCTGTCGACATTGCCATCGGGCTCGAAGACGTAGTCGCCGGCCTGCACCAGCTGGCCGTCGTCGAGCCGCCGGCTGCCCTGCAGGTTCAGGCCGTGCACCTCGCCGTGGTGACGGTGCAGCGTCAGCCGTGTGCCGGGCGCGACGCGCATGAGCTCCACCCAGCCGCCGCCTTCGGCCATGGGCAGGAACTGCAGCGGAAGCGACCATTTGCCTACGCCTTCGGGGATCCACGCGTCCAGCCCGGCGCGCGTCATCGCCGCGCGGACGTGGGCGTGGACATGGGGTTGCAGGCCTTCGAAGGGTGGCAGATCGGTGGGGGTCATGAGCAGCCTCCAGGGAGTGAAGGCCTTAGAGTGCCGGGCTGGATGGCTCCTTCAAAGGGCCAAGTTGGACGAAGAACATGGATCCAAGCCTGGAACTCGACCTGCAGCCCGGTGCGCGCGGCACGCGGCTGGCCCGGCTGCACGGGGCGTTGCGCGAGGCCATCGCCAGCGGCCGCCTCGCGCCGGGGCTGCGGCTGCCGTCGTCGCGCGAACTGGCGGCGAGCGCGGGCGTGTCGCGCAACACGGCGGTGGCGGCCTACGAGCTGCTGGCGTCGGAAGGCTGGCTGGAGGCGCGCGGCGCGGGCGGCAGCTTCGTCGCCGACCTGCCGCGCGCGGCCGTGGCGATGTCGGACCGCGCCAGCGTGGCGCCCTGGGCCGACAGTCGCTGGCTGCGGCGCGACGGCGGCGGCTGGCCGGCGCCGTTGGTCAGCGGGCCGGCGCCGGGCTATCGCTTCCAGACGGGGGTGCCGGAGATCGCCCACTTTCCGTTCGACGTGCTGCGGCGGCTGCAGACGCGGGCGCTGCAGGCGCTGGGCCACGAGCCGGCCCGCTACCCCGAAGCGCAGGGCCTGCGTGCGTTGCGCGAGGCGATCGCGGGGCATGTGTCGTCGTCGCGCGCGGTGGCCTGCTCGGCCGACGACATCGTCATCACGGCGGGCGCGCAACAGGCCTTCGACCTGATCGCGCGCGTGCTCATCACGCCGGGGCGCACGGTCGCGGCGGTCGAGAACCCGGGCTACCCGCCGTTGCGCGTGGCGCTGCTCGGGGCGGGGGCGATGCTCGCGCCCGTGCCGCTGGATGCCGAGGGCCTGGTGGTGGACGCGCTGTCCGGCGATGCATGCATCGTCTGCGTGACGCCATCTCACCAGGCGCCGCTGGGCATGCCGATGTCGCTGGCGCGGCGGCGCGAGCTGCTGAACTGGGCGGCTCGCCGGCAGGCCGTGGTCATCGAGGACGACTACGACGGCGAGTTCCGCTTCACGGCGCGGCCACTGGATGCGCTCAAGACGCTGGACCGCGACGGCCGCGTGTTCTACGTCGGCACGCTGTCCAAGAGCATGTTCCCGGCGCTGCGGCTGGGCTATGTCGTGGCGCCAGCCTGGGCGCGGGAGGCGCTGGTCGCGGCGCAGCGGGCCGCAAGCCTGAGCATGCCGGTGCTGATGCAGGCCGCCGTGGCGGACTTCATCGCCGAGGGGCATCTGCTGCGCCATGTGCGGCGCATGCGTGGCGAGTACGCCGAACGCCGCCGTGCGCTGGAGCGCCTGCTGCCCCGCCATCTCGGGGCGCGTGCTGCCGTGCTGCCGGCCATTGCGGGCCTGCACCTGGCGGTGGCGCTGGACGGTGTGGACGCCGATGAGCTGGTGCGCCGCGCCTGGGCGGCTGGCGTGGGCGTGGAGCCGCTGAGCCGCTACTGGCTGGGCGAGGGCGGCCCGCAGGGGCTGGTGCTGGGCTACGGCAGCATCACGGCCGGCCGCATCCCGGAGGCGCTCAAGCGGCTGGGCCTCGCGCTTGGCACCCTGTGATTCGCCTGGCTTGGCTCTGTGCCGTGATGCGCGGCCTGCCTACGCTTCGAGGCCCGATCACCGATGGAGCTTTCGATGCCCTGTTTCATGTGCCGCACCTGTGGCACCGAGCACGACGACACCCCCGAGCCGCCCGCGCTGTGCCGCATCTGCAGCGATGAGCGCCAGTACGTGGGCTGGCAGGGGCAGTCGTGGACGACGCACGATGCCTTGGCCGCCACGCACTGCAACCGGCTGGAGATGGACCACGCGCTGTTCGGCGTCGGCCTGACACCGGCTTTCGCCATCCCGCAGCGGGCGTTGCACCTGCCGCAGGCCGGCGTGCTGTGGGAGACCACGGCGCTGGTCACCGACGAGGCGGTGGCGGCGCTCAAGCAGCGTGGCGGCGTGGCGCGCATCGCCATCTCGCACCCGCATTTCTATGCCGCCATGGCGCGCTGGAGCGAGGCGCTGGGCGGCGTGCCCATCTTCTTGCACGAGAACGACCGGGCGTGGGTGAGCCGCACGTCGCGCTGGCTGGAGTTCTGGCGGGGCGACACGCTGGACCTGGGGCGTGGCGCGACGCTGCTGCGCTGCCCGGGGCATTTCGCTGGCAGCACGGTACTGCACTGGCAGGGCCCGACGGGTGCGCTGCTGCTGGCCGGCGATGCCTTGCACGTGGCGCAGGACCGCCGGCATGTGAGCTTCATGTACAGCGTGCCCAACCACGTGCCGGCCCGGCCGGCGCTGGTGCGCGAGACGCAGGCCCGCCTGCGCGGCGTGCCGTTCGATGACGTCTATGGGTTCACGTGGGGGCTGAACATCATCGGCGGCGGGCGGGCCGCCGTGGATGCGTCGTTCGAGCGCTATTTCGAGCAGGTCGGCGGCGGCTGAGCGCCGCGCTGGTGTCAGCGGGTGCGCAGCACGTCGGTCGGCGTGAACAGCTCGGCCAGGCCGGCGTCGCGCGCCGCGCCGGCCACCGGGCGGCCGGCGTCCTTGCCGGTGGCCGCGCCCACCGGGGCGTCCAGCGGCTGGCCGCGTTCGTCGGTCAGCAGGGCCACCATGGGGCGCAGCGGGTCGGTGGTGCGGGCCGTCACGATGGCCTGCTCGCCGGTGTTCAGCGACACCAGCGCGCCCGGCGGGAACACGCCGATGGTGCTGACGACGGACGCGCCGAACTTGTTGGCGCTGCGCTGGTGGAAGATGGACATCGCCGCCGTGGGGCTGAGCATGGCCGGCCGGCCGGTGCGCGGGCTCATCTTGGCGCAGAACACATCGCAGGTGCGCAGCACGTCGGCCAGGTCGGTCACGCGGCTCACGCCCATCGGGTAGCCCAGGCCATCGGGTTGTTCATGGTGCTGGGCCACGGCCGACAGCCAGTCCTCGTCGGTCACGCCCAGGCTGCGCAGCAGCGCCTCGCTCTCCAGCGGATGTTCGCGGATGGACTGGCGTTGAGCGTCGTCCAGCGGGGCGACCTGCAGGGCCAGCGTGGTCTGCAGCGCCGTCACGGCGAGGTTCATCGTCAGCGCCGCCTTCAGCGCGCACAGGCGCTTGGGCAGCGTCCATTCCTTGCGGTGCGCCACGAGCCACACGACGCAGGCGGTGTGCAGCGAATGCAGGGAGCCGTAGCGCGAGAGTTTGTCGGGGCTGATGCGCACCACCTCGAACACGCCGAGGTCGACGTCGGTGGACATCAGGGTGTCGAGTTCGACGGTCAGGCTGTGCAGCGTGGCGGGGAAGTCTCCGTCTGCCTGGGGCGAAAGCAGCAACCGGTCCAGCCGCTCCGACAGCGACTGCAGCGCCTGCCAGCGGCCCAGGGCGGGATGCTCGGATTCGGGGGCTTCTGCCATGCGGGACTCCGTCCAGAGAGGAGTCTTGATGCTAGGACGAAGTGTGTCGCCGTGGTCGGGCACGCCCGTGCTGGAAACCACGCGTTGCGGAGAATCGCGCCGGGCGGCGCCTCCCGGCGCCGGCCGCTGAAGGCTAGCCGTAAGCTCAGGCCGCCTGCTCGACGTGGGCGTGGCGGGTGTAGAGGAAGTCGATGACCTCCTTGCGGGCCGCCACGTAGCGCGCGTCCTCGGCCAGCTCGACACGCACGCGCGGGCGCGGGATGTCCACGGCGAGGATCTCGCCGATGGTGGCCGCCGGGCCGTTGGTCATCATGACGATGCGGTCGGACAGCAGCACGGCTTCGTCCACGTCGTGCGTGACCATGATGACGGTGCTGCGCGTGCGGGCGACGATGCGCAGCAGTTCGTCCTGCAGCTTGGCGCGCGTCAGGGCGTCCAGCGCGCCGAAGGGCTCGTCCATCAGCAGCACCTTGGGCTCCATGGCCAGGGCGCGTGCGATGCCCACGCGCTGCTTCATGCCGCCGGAGATCTCGTGCGGGCGCTTGTGCAGCGCATGGCTCATGCCGACCAGCTCGAGCGCCCCGCGCGCGCGCACCTTGAGTTGGGCCGGCGTCTCCTTGCCGCCGAAAACGGACTCGACGGCCAGCAGCACGTTGTCCAGGCAGGACAGCCAGGGCAGCAGCGAGTGGTTCTGGAACACGACGGCGCGCTCGGGGCCGGGGGCGGCAATCTCGCGGCCATCGCAGATCAGCCCGCCGGAGGTGGGCGTCAGCAGCCCGGCGATGAGGTTGAGCAGCGTGGACTTGCCGCAGCCCGAGTGGCCGATCAGCGTGATGAACTCGCCGCGCTGCACGTCCAGGTTGACGTTCTGCAGCGCGTGAAAGCGCCCCTTGCGGGTGGTGAACACCATCTCGGCGTCTTGCACTTGGATGAAAGGCTTGGTCATGGCGTCAGTCCTCTTCAAAGGTGAAGTGCTTGGCAAGGGAGATCAGCGCCCATTCGAGCAGCAGCCCGACGGTGCCGATGACGAAGATGGCGATGAGGATGTGGGCGACGTTGAGGTTGTTCCACTCGTCCCAGACCCAGAAACCGATGCCCACGCCGCCGGTCAGCATCTCGGCCGCGACGATGACCAGCCAGGCCGTGCCCACCGACAGGCGCACGCCCGTCAGCACATAGGGCAGCACCGCGGGCAGCAGGATGCGCGTGATGACCTTCCACTCGCTGAGCTTGAGCACGCGGGCGACGTTGAGGTAGTCCTGCGGCACGCGCTGCACGCCGACGGCCGTGTTGACGACCATGGGCCAGATCGAGCAGATGAAGATGGTCCAGATGGCGGCCGGGTTGGCGCTCTTGAACACCAGCAGCCCGATGGGCAGCCAGGCCAGCGGCGACACCGGCTTGAGCAGCGCGATGAGGGGCGACACCATGCGGTTGGCGAACTCGAAGCGCCCGATCAGGAAGCCCAGCGGGATGCCCACCAGCGCCGCCAGGCCGAAGCCCACGCCGACGCGTGCCAGCGAGTTCAGGATGTTCCAGCCGATGCCCTGGTCATTCGGACCGTTGCGGTAGAAGGGGTCGGAGAACAGCTGCACGGCGGCGTCGAAGGTGGCGGCCGGCGTCGGGAAGCTGCCGCCCTTCATCGTGGCGATGGCCCACAGGCCGACGAGCAGCGCGATGCTCAGCACCGGCGGCAGCACGCGCAGCGCCAGGGCTCGCCAGTCGTAGGCTGCCGTCTTGACGGCGGGCTTGGGGGTTTCAGCTGGCATCGCGGCCTCGTTGGCTGCCGGGCGGTCGACGTGGGTCGCGGCCGGCGTGGCGGGTTCGCTGGGGGAGTGGAAGACGGCTGAGACCATGATTACGCCTTGATCTTGAAGCTGTCGGCGTACTTCGCCGGGTCCTTGCCATCCCAGACCACGCCGTCGAGCAGCTTGGCTGAGCGGAAGTCACTCTTGGGGATGCTGACGCCCATGGCGCCAGCGGCCTGCTTGTAGAGCGCCGTCTGGTTGATCTGCTTGGCGACGGCCAGGTAGTCGGGGTGGCTCTTGAGCAGGCCCCAGCGCTTGTGCTGGGTCAGGAACCACATGCCGTCCGACAGATAGGGATAGTTCACCGCGCCGTCGTTGAAGAACTTCATGTGGTTGGCGTCGTCCCAGGTCTTGCCCAGCCCGTTCTGGTAGCGGCCCAGGATGCGCTGGTTGATGGCGTCCACGCCGGTGTTGATGTAGGACTTCTGCGCCACGGTCTCGGCCATCTTGAGCTTGTTGGACAGGCTGGCGTCGATCCAGCGGCTGGCCTCCAGCACGGCCATGATGACGGCGCGGCAGGTGTTGGGGTACTTCTGGACGAACTCGGCGGTCGCGCCCAGCACCTTCTCGGGGTGGTCCTTCCAGATGTCCTGCGTCGTGTTGGCGGTGATGCCGATGCCGTCCATGATGGCGCGGTGGTTCCAGGGCTCGCCCACGCAGAAGCCGTCCATGTTGCCCACGCGCATGTTGGCCACCATCTGCGGCGGCGGCACGGTGATGAGCTTGGCGCCCGCCACGGGGTTGATGCCGGCTGCGGCCAGCCAGTAGTGCATCCACATCGCGTGGGTGCCGGTGGGGAAGGTGCCGGCGAAGGTGTACTCGCGCGGGTTGGCGGCCATGACCTTGGCCAGCGACGGGCCGTCCACGGCGCCCTTCTCGGCCAGCGCCTTGGACAGCGTGATGGCCTGCCCGTTGTTGTTGAGGGACATCAGCACGGCCATGTCCTTCTTCGGCCCGCCGATGCCCAGATGCACGCCGTAGACCAGGCCGTAGAGCACGTGCGACATGTCCAGCTCGCCGTTGACGAGCTTGTCGCGCACGCCCGCCCACGAGGCCTCCTTGGAGGGAACGATCTTGATGCCGTACTTCTTGTCGAACCCGAGCACCGAGGCCATGACGACGCTGGCGCAGTCGGTCAGCGGGATGAAGCCGATCTTGACCTCTTCCTTCTCGGGCTTGTCCGAACCCTGGGCCCAGGCGCCACCGGCAAGCGCCGTCAGGGGCAGCGCGGCCGCGGCGGCGAGCAGGCTGCGGCGTTGCGGATGGGGCGTGGCGGTCGAGTTGTTGTCGAAAGCGGTCATCACGGGCTCCTGGTTCATGCAGGGCGCAACGACGCGCAGCCACGCTCTCGCCCCACCGTGGGAAGCGAAGACGAATAGGAGGAGATGGACGCCGTTGTCCCGAAGTGCCGACCGAGTCACAGCCGGTCGGCCCGAGAGACCTGCGCCATTGCAGACCTCACTCGCCTCTCAGCAGGTTGCGTGCCAGCCTTGGCGGGCCGTTTGGCGCGTGTTTGTGCACGGGCTTGGCGCAACCGGCGGGGCGTGCGCCCGGCCTGCGTCGTGCCGGTGCGTCGGGCGATTGAACTTGTTGGTGCGCGGTGCCCCAAGCCGGCGAACGGCGGCGGGTGCCCTTCGAGCCCGTCCAGGTTCAGCGCGCGCGCAGCAGCTGGTCGGCGTCGATGAGCCGGGCGGCCACGCTGGCCAGCGTCTGGCCGCCGGTCATCGCCAGCTGGCGCAGTCGCTGGAAGGCGGCTTCCTCGTCCAGCCCCTGCTCGCGCATCAGGATGCCGCGCGCCCGTTCGACGAGCTTGCGCTCGGCGAGCTGCGTCTGGGTGTGGCGCAGGTCGCGCTGCAGCGCCTGGTCGTGCTCGAAGCGGGCCAGCGTGAGCTGCAGCAGCGGGCCGAGGCGCTGCAGCGCCAGCCCGGCGAGCTGCGGCAGGCTGATGCCGGCCGTCAGCGCGGAACGCATCTGGTCGGGCGTCATCTGCTCGGCGAAGAGCAGCACGGCGCGGGGCTGGGCTTGCAGGGACTCGCCCAGTTGCTCCAGCAGGGGCAGGGCCGGTTGTTCGCAATCGATGAGAACCAGGTCGGGGGCCAGGCGCTCCAGGGCGGCCGGCAGGGCGTCCGGCTGGGCGCCGAGATCGATGACGTCGACGAGCTGGCAGCGCAGGCGGATCAGCTCCAGACGGATGGCCGGGCTGCGGCGCTGGCCGGCGTCGGCCATCAGCACGCGCAGGCCCGGCAGGGAAAGGGACGGGGTGTTCATCACGCGGCTTCGTGCAAATAGCGTGCCGCCGCCTGGCATGGGCCGGCCGTTGACAGCAGCTGGAAAGAAAAACGGGGACCCGCAGGTCCCCGTGTTGGCAGTTGATGCCGTCGTCGGGCTTACTTCGCGAGCAGCTGTGGCAGCCACAGCGTCAGGCCCGGCCAGTAGGTCACGACCATCAGGAAGCCCAGCATCGTCAGCAGCCAGGGCATGACGGCCATGGTCAGCTCGCTGATGCCCATCTTCGTGATGCCCGAGGCGACATACAGGTTCAGGCCCACCGGCGGGTGGCACATGCCGACCTCCATGTTCACGACGATCAGGATGCCGAAGTGGATGGGGTCGATGCCCAGCTTCATCGCCACCGGGAACAGGATGGGCGCCAGGATCAGGATGATCGAGCTGGGCTCCATCACGTTGCCGGCCAGCAGCAGCAGGATGTTGACGACGAGCAGGAAGGCGATGGGGCCGAAGCCTTGCGCGATCATCCAGTCGGCCATGGCCTGCGGGATGTTCTCGCTGGTCATCAGGAAGCTGAACAGCACCGCGTTGGTGATGATGTAGAGCAGCATGGCGCTCATGCTGGCCGAGTCCAGCAGCACCTTGGGCAGGCGCTTGAGCGGCAGGTCCTTGTAGACGAACACCGCGATGATGAAGGCGTAGACCGCCGCCATCGCCGCCGCCTCGGTGGGCGTGAAGATGCCGCTGTAGATGCCGCCCATGACGACCACGATCAGCAGCAGGCCCCAGATGCTCTCCTTGAAGGCGATCAGGCGCTCCTTGGCGCTGGCCTTGGGCAGGCGCGGGTAGTTGTTCTTGCGCGCGATGTTCCAGGTGGTCAGGCCCAGCAGGAAGGCCAGGCACAGGCCCGGCACGATGCCGGCGATGAACATGGCGCCCACCGACACATTGGTGGACACCGAGTACATGACCATCGCGATGGACGGCGGGATCAGGATGCCCAGCGAGCCGGACGTGGTGATGATGCCGGCGCCGAACTTGTTCGGGAAGCCTTGCTTGACCATGGCCGGCAGGATGACCGAGCCGATGGCCACCACCGTGGCCGGCGACGAGCCCGACACGGCCGCGAACAGCGCGCAGGCCATGACGCCCGCCAGGCCCAGGCCGCCGTGCCAGTGGCCCACCATGCTGGAGGCGAAGCGGATCATGCGCCGCGCCACGCCGCCGTGCGTCAGGAAGTTGCCGGCCAGGATGAAGAACGGGATCGCCATGATCTCGAACTTCTCGATGCCGGTGAACAGCTTCAGCGCCACCGATTCGACGGGCACATCCGTCATCGTGAACAGGAAGGTCAGGACCGTCAGGCCCAGCGAGATGCTGATCGGCATGCCCGTGAGCATGAGCACGATCAGCAGCACGAAAATGATGGATGCGTTCATGCCTTGATCTCCTCCACGCCTTCGACGTGACCGTGGTCGTGGTGGGGCAGCTCACCGCCGCGGAAGAAGTTCCAGGCCACCTGCAGGAAGCGGTAGCACATCAGGCTGGAGCCCACGGGCACGCAGCTGTAGACCCACCACATCGGCACTTCGAGGTCAGCGGAGGTCTGGTCGGTCTGGGCGATGTGCCAGACGAAGTTGCCGCCCAGCACGGCGACGGTGCCGGTGAACACGGCGCCGGCCAGCAGGCCGAACACCACGAGGCCGCGGTAGGCGCCGCCGTTGAGCTTGCGCAGCACCACGTCCACGCCGACGTGGATGCCGGTGCGCACGCCGTAGGCAGCGCCGAACTTGGCCATCCAGACGAACATGAAGATGCACAGCTCCTGCGCCCAGGACAGGTTGATCTGCACGGTGTAGTCCTGGATGTAGGGCACGCCGGACAGGAAGCGGTGCACGACGGCGACGAAGATCAGCAGCGTCGCGGCGCCGATGAGGAAGGCGATCAGCCATTCCTCGAGGTGGTTCAGCACTCGATTGATCATGGAAACTCCCTCACGGGACAACTAGGTCGGGCGGGCATGGGGCGCCGCCGCTCATGTGACAACACCCGCGCAAGCCGCATGAACGACCGGCCGGGTGTGCCTGGTGGGGCGGCCACGCGGGCCGCCGGAAACACGCGTTACTTCGGGGCGACGAAGCCGGTCGCCTTGTAGGCGGCCTCGACGGTGGTCTTGCCGACGCGCGACTCCATTTCCTTGTGGACCGGCATCAGCGCCTTCTTCCACTCGGTGATCTCGGCCGGTGTCGGCGTGTAGATGGTGGTCTTGCCGGAGGCCTTGATCTTGTCGAGCGACGTGGCGTTTTCCGTCGCGGCGATGGCGTTGGCGTAGACGGTGGCGTCCTTCACGGCGCCTTCGAGCTGCGTGCGGATGTCGGCAGGCAGGCCGTCCCAGAACTTCTTGTTGACGATGACCGCATAGGCCAGGTGGCCGTGGTTGGACAGCGTCATGTGCTTCTGCACTTCGAAGATCTTCTGCGTGTAGAAGTTGCTCGGCACGCCTTCGGTGCCGTCGACCACGCCGCTCTGCAGCGCCTGGTAGAGCTCAGAGAAGGCCATGACCTGCGGAATGGCGCCCAGTGCGCGCATTTGCGCGTCCAGCACCTTGCTGGACTGGATGCGCATCTTCATGCCCTTGAAGTCCGCCACGGTGTGCAGCGGCTTGTTGGCGCTCATGATGTGGAAGCCGTTGTCCCAGTAGGCCAGGCCCTTGATGCCCTTGGGCTCGAGCTTCTTGAACAGGTCGGCACCCAGCTGGCCGTCGGTCACGGCGCGGAAGGCGGCGGTGTCCTTGAAGATGAAGGGCAGGTCGAAGACCTCGAACTCCTTCGCGCCCAGCGGGCCGAACTTGGCCAGCGAGGGGGCCAGCATCTGCACCGAGCCCAGTTGCAGGGCTTCGAGCTCTTCCTTGTCCTTGTAGAGCTGGCTGTTGGGATACAGCTCCACCTTGACCTTGCCGCCGGTGCGCTGTTCGGCCAGTTCCTTGAAGCGCTGCGCGCCCTTGCCCTTGGGCGTGTCGGGCGCCACGACGTGGCTGAACTTGATGACGATGGGGGCCTGGGCGAAAGCGGTGAAGGGCAGGGCCAGCGCGGCGGCCAGCACGAGACGACGCAAGGTCATGTTTGTCTCCGAATGTGGGTATGGCGCGCATTCTTTCGAGGCGGCGCATGACGGGGTAGTTGTGGAGTTCCACATTTCGGGTGGTGCGCGCCGTCCCTAGACTGGGAAGCTGTGATCGCCTCCCGCATGCCCGCCCTCCCTGCCGCCTCGTTCCTCGGGGTTTTCCCATGTCCGTGCGCGGCGTCCTGACCCGCAGCCTGTGGCTCGCACCCCTGGGGTTATCCCTGGTCTTCGTGCTGGGCGTGCTCGGCTGGGTGCGTGCTAACGAGGCGGACGAGCAGGAGCAGGAGCGCCAGACGCTGATCTCCGACGCGCTCAGCACCGAGGCCCAGCTGCGCGACCGCATCGACGAGGAGCAGGCGCATTTGCGCCAGCTGGCGGCCGCCCTGGTGGGCGAGCGGCCCAGCGAGGCGGCGCTGGCGGCGCACCCCGAGGTGAATGCGGGGCTGCGCCGGCTGTGGTTGTCGGTGACGTGGCTGGATGCGCGCAACCGCGTGCTGGCCGAGGTGCCGGACAGCAGCGAAGCCGGCGGCGCCGAGGACGGCCTGTCGCTGCACCTGACGGCGCGCGTCGGCCGTGATGGCGTGCTGGTGGTGCGTTATGCCCCGGCGCTGCTGCTGCGGCGCGGCGTGCCCTGGTGGCTCTCGCGCAAGTACGACGTGCAGCTGGTGGACAGCGGCGACCAGGTCATCGCCTCCGCCACCGATTCGCCGATGCGCGCGGCCCAGGGCTCGCGGCCCAGCTACCGCGTCGCGCTGACCGGGCCGTTGCGCGCCAGCCCGCTGACGCAGGCCGCGCTGACCGACGCGGCGCTGGAGCTGACGTTGCGCGAGCCGACCTTCAATGGCGCACGCTCGCTGGGTTGGGTGCTGGTGGCGGGCTTCCTGCCGCTGATCGCCGCCGCCAGCCTGCTGATGCGCCGGCAGATGCGCCAGGTGCAGCGCGCCGAGGTGGCCGGTCGCACGGAGGCCGCTTGGCGCCGCGCGATGGAGGACTCGGCCCTGGTGGCGCTGCGCGCGCGCGACTTCGACGGCCGGCTGCTCTACGTGAACCGCACCTTCTGCGACATGGTGGGCCTGCCGGCCGAACAACTCGTCGGCCTGCTGCCGCCCATGCCCTATTGGCCGCCCGACGCGCTGGCCGAGGTGGCCGAGCGCAACCGCCGCAACCTCGCCGGCCATGCGCCGCGCGAGGGCTACGAGGCGCAGTGGCGGCACAGCTCGGGCCGCGTCGTGGATGTGATGGTGTTCGAGTCGCCGCTGGTGGACGCGGGTGGCCGGCAGATCGGCTGGATGGGCAGCATCCTGGACGTCACCGAGCGCAAGCGGCTGGAGGAGCGGGAACGCCGCCAGGTCGAGACGCTGGCCCACAACGCGCGGCTCACCATGCTGGGCGAGGTGGCGTCCACGCTGGCCCACGAGCTCAACCAGCCGCTGACGGCCATCGCCAGCTACAACGCCGGCATCGCCAACTCGCTGGTGAAACTCGGTGTGCAGGACGACCTGGTGGCCGGTGCCCTCAAGCGACTGGGCCAGCAGGCCGAGCATGCGGGCCGCATCGTCGCGCGCATCCGCGAGTTCCTGACGCGGCGGGAACCCCGCCACGAGCCCTGCGATCTGCACGAGGTCATCACGGCCGCCGTCGAGCTGCTGCGCCGCGACTGCCAGCGCCGGCGCGTCGCGCTGGACGTGGCGCTGGCGCAGGGCGTGCCGGCCGTGCTGGCCGATGCCGTGCTCATCGAGCAGGTGGTCATCAATCTCGTGCGCAACGCGGCGGATGCGTTGCAGGCCCGCGAGACCGGGCGCCGCATCACCGTCAGCAGCCGCGTGGCGGGCGACTTCGTGCGCGTGGCGGTGCAGGACAACGGGCCCGGCCTGCAAGGCGTGCGCGTCGAGCAGCTGTGCGCGCCGTTCTATTCGACCAAGTCCGAGGGCATGGGCATGGGCCTGGCCATCTGTCGTTCCATCATCGAGGCGCACCAGGGCGTGCTCGATGCCGAAGAGGCGCCCGGTGGCGGGGCCTTGTTCTCATTCAGCCTGCCACTGAGCAGGGAAACCAGCGGGGAGCCCCTCCATGGCTGACGGTGTGGTCCACCTCGTCGACGATGATCCCGGCGTGCGCGATGCGCTCGCCTTTTTGCTGCGCTCGCGTGGCCTGGCGGTGCGCGCCTTCGACAGCGGCCCGGCGCTGCTGGTGGCGCTCGACGCGGAGCCCACGCCCAAGGGCATCTTCCTGCTGGACGTGCGCATGGAGCCCATGACCGGCACCCGGCTGCACGACGAGCTGCTGGCCCGGCAGCTGCGCAACCCGGTGTTGTTCCTGACCGGGCATGGCGACATCCCGATGGTGGTGGAGGCGCTGAAGAAGGGCGCGTTCGACTTTCTCGAGAAGCCCTACAGCGACAACGCGCTGGCCGACCGCATCGAGCAGGCGCTGGCGGTGGATGCTGCGATGCAGGCCGAAGGTGCGCAGGTCGCCGAGCGCTCGGCGCGCCTGGCCAGCCTCACCGAGCGTGAGCACGAGGTCATGACGCGCGTGGCCGCCGGCAAGCTCAACAAGGTCATCGCCGACGAGCTGCATGTGTCCGTGCGCACCGTCGAGGTCCACCGGGCCCGCGTGTTCGCCAAGCTGGGTGTGCGTTCGGCGGCGGAGGTGGCCACCTTGCTGGCGGCGCGATAGCGCCCCGCAACCCCACGAATCGCAGGCCCGTGAATACGGGGTGTTGGGATGGCAGCGCCGGCGCGCTGCTGTCAGCATGCGCGCACTCAACCAAGAACAGGCCGGAGACAAGCATGCGCCTCCTCGCACCCCTGGCATTGGCGATGGCCCTCGGGCCGGCCGCAGCATCGGTGATCACCTTCGACAGCTACCAGCCGCGGCACGAGTACACGTCGACGCTCAGCAGCGACGGCTTCGTGTTCTCCAGCGCCTGCGACTGCCTGGGCGTGGACGACCAGGTGCCCCAGGATCTCAATGGCAACCCGCTGCCCGGCGCCTTCAATGGCACGGCCTCGCTGCTCTACAGCCGTGACCCGCTGACGATTGCGGCCGAAGGCGGCACGGCGTTCTTTCTGAATCAGCTGGACCTGGGCTTGTCCTGGTACGTGCCGGACGCCGACGTCGGTATGCGCATCCTCGTGACGCTGCTGCTCGCGGCGGGCGGCACCGAGGTGGTGGGGGCGGACCTCGACCGTCGCTACAGCACCGTGCCGGTCAACCGGGAGGTGGTGGGGGTCAGCATTTCCGGCGGGCGCGGCTTTGGCTACATCACGCTCGACAACCTGGTCGTCGACGAGAACCAGGTGCCCGAGCCGGCGTCGGCCGCGCTCGCCCTGCTGGCGCTCGTGGGCGCCGGCACGGCGGTGCGGCGGCGCCCTCAGGCGTCGGCATAGCGGATGCGGCGGATCGGCGTCAGCAGCGCGCCGGCCGTGACGACCGCCAGCAGGCACAGCGCCGCGGCGGTGAACAGCTGGGTCACGTCCAGCACGCGCAGCGCGGCGCCGGCGGCGGCCGAGGCCAGTGGTGCCAGGCCCATGACGATGAACATGAACAGCGCCATCGAACGGCCCAGCATCTGCGGCGCGATGCGCTTTTGCATCCAGCTGTAGACGGCCACCTGCACGAAGCCCGCCAGCGCCCCGAGCGGCAGCAGCAGCAACGCACCTTGCCAGGCGGCCTGCACGTGGCCGAAGACGACGAAGATCACGCTGGCGACGCCGTCGATCAGCAACACCGTGCCGCCCAGCGTCGAGAGCCGCCAGTGCGGCCGCAGGCCCGACACCGTCATGCCCGCCAGCAGCCCGAGGCCGTGCACCGCGAGCATGACGCCCAGCGCCGAGGCGCCGCCCGGCAGGCGCTCGGCCGCCAGCACCGGCAGCGCGACCTGGATGGGGCCGCCCACGAAGAAGGCGACGGCCGCGACGTAGAGGAACATCGCGCGCAGCTCGCGGTCCTGCCAGCACGCGCGCAGCGACTCGGCGATGGCAGCGAGCACCGGCTGGCGCGGGCGATCGGGCCGCGGTGTCAAGCGCACGTTGGCCAGCGTCCAGGCCGACACCGCGAAGCTGAGCGCGTCGATGCCGAATGCGCCGGCCAGCCCCGCACGCGCCAGCGCCGGGTGGCCGCCCGACGCCACAAGCAGGCCCGCCAACACGGGGCCCAGCAGCAGCGTGATCTGCCGGGCGCTCATCAGCACGCCGTTGGCCGGCTGCAGCAGGGTGGCCGGTACGGCTTGCGGCAGCAGCGCGCTGCTGGCCGGGTAGCTGAATGCCGTCGCCAGCCCGATCGCCAGCGCCAGCGCATAGACGGCGGGCAGCGTGATGCCGCCGCCCGCCGTCAGCGCGGCGAGCGTCGCCAGCAACACGACGCTGACGCAGCGCGTCAGCAGCAGCACGGTGCGCGGCGAATGCCGGTCCACCAGGGCGCCGCCGACGAGGATGAACACCGCCCTCGGCAGGCTGCCCAGCGCCAGCACGGTGCCGAGCACCAGCGGGTCGTGGCTGAGGTCCAACACCAGCCAGGGCAGGGCCAGCAGCGTGAACTGGTCGCCCAGCATGGACAGCAGGCCGCCGCCGATGAGCCAGCGGAAGTTGGCGTTGCGCAGCAGTTCGCGGCGTGGGGTGGCTGTGGCGGCGTTCATGCCTTCTCCTCGGCGGGCAGCGTGTCTTTCGAGCGGCGCAGGTAGGCGACGAGCTCCGGGGTCAGGCCGGATTGGCGCGCGAGCTCGGGTTCGGCGGCGTACATGCGCTGCACCGTGTGTGTCATGCCGGGTGCCAGTTCCATGAACTGCTTTTGCAGCACGAGCCAGCGGCGCACCAGGGCCTGCACGTGCGGCGCTGCGGGGTCGGTGCCGGCCTCCATGGCCGCGCGTGCGTCGGCGATCAGCCGCGGCCACTCGGCCTCGATGGCGTCCCGCTCCGTTTCTGGGAGGGTTTCCCACTGGCGGCGCATCGCGCGCATCTGTTCGGGGCTGATCCAGCGCTCGTGCAGCCGGCGCATGGCCATCGCGTCGAGCAGCACTTGCACGGCATCACCGCTGTCGCCGTGCAGGGCCAGCCGCTTGGCGGCGTTGCGCAGCGTCTGCAACAGCGTTTCCTGGGCCAGCAACTGGGCCTGGATCTGTTCGATCTGGGTGGCCAGCACCTCGGCCAGCGGCTGCGGCGCCTCGTTGTCCAGCAGCGGGCCGATCGCCCTCAGCGAGAGTCCGGCATCGCGCAGCGCCAGCACGCGGTGCAGGCGCAGCACATCGGCCTCGCCGTAGCGGCGGTAGCCGGCCTCGCTGCGTGTGCCGGCGCGCAGCAGGCCCAGGTCTTCGTAGTGGTGCAGGGCGCGCACCGTCAGGCCGGCTCTCTTGGCCAGTTCGCCCACCGTGTAGCTCATGTTCAGGGCCTTTGGAAGCAAGGGGGCGGATCATGAACCCTCACGTCACGTCAGGGTCAAGCGGCTTCTGGCGGCGCCAGCCCGAGGCGGATCGCCCCTGTTTGGTGCTCGTTTAGCTCTGACTTGGGGCAAACCCTGATAGAAAACCCGAATTTATGGTTGGCACGGGGTTTGCACTAATGGAAACGCCGGGGTGGTTTGCCCCGGTGTTTCAAGGAGTACCCCATCATGAAGACCTGGACTGTTCTGCGCCCGCTCACCCTGTCGGCCGCTCTGCTTGCCAGCCTGGCGCTGACCGCGCCCGCGAGCGCCCAGGAACCCGCCGCCCCTGCAGCCGACCGCCTGCTGCTGCGTGAAGCCCAGGGCGAATACCTGCTCAACGATGGCCGCACGCTGAAAGTGCTCGTCGGCGTGAAGCGCCTGGGCGTCAGCGTCGATGCCAACCCGCTGGAAGACTGGCGCGCCGAGAGCAACGAGCTGCTGGTCAGCCCGGACGGCATGCGCCGCGTGCGCCTGTATCGCAACGCCGACGGCAGCGTCGACCGCGTCGCGCTCGAAGTGGACCGCGTGGTTCGCTGACCCCGACAGCAGGGCCGCCGCCACCCGCCCGCAGGCGGGTGCGGCCGGCCGGCCTTGCTTGCAGCGCGATCAGTTCGCCGCTGCGAATGCCATCACGGCATTCATCACATCCAGATTCGACGCCGAGCCCATCTGAGCGTCCAGCGAGGCGACCGCGTGGTCGGCTCCCCGTACACGCTTGAGCACCAACCGGCCTGAGCAGGTCGACCAGGTGTCGACGTTACCCGACGTCGTGAAGTCGTTGCTGCCCAGCGTGCCGTGGCAGGTCAGCGCAGTGCGCGCCTGTTGCTGGTGGAACTCGCCGATGACGACGTTGTTGAGCCAGGCCTCGATGGACGACGCGACGACCGCCGGGTTGACGGTCCAGGTCACCGCCTCCCAGGCGCCGCTCGTCTGCATGACGCTGTCGCTGTCGCCGATGATGCCCATGTAGGGCGCCGGCGCGCTCCCAGGCGAACACGGCGTGACCGCTTGGCCGACGGTGGACGACAACGGCCCCGCCAGCGACACGAAGCGGTTGAAGCTGCCGTTCGACTCGCACCACAGGCGGTTGGTCATCGCGCCGCCCATCGAGTGGCCCATCAGCGTGATGTCGGCCAGCCCGTAGTCGCTGCGCACCTTGGCTGCCAGCGCCTGCAGGAATCCCTTGTCGTCCTGCCCGGAGTTCATCGCGTAGTTGCTCCAAGTCGTCGCGCCCGGGTTGCTGGGGATGTGCTGGCCTTGCGGGATCACCAGCGTCACCTTGTTGGCATCCAGCCAGGCCCAGTTGATGGTGTTGAGGGTGGTGTACGCGGCGCTGCTGTTGAGGCCCACCTGGTAGGCCACCGCGTGGAGGTCACCGCCGCCGCCGTGCAGCAGCACGATGGCGCGCTGCGCGCCGGCCGTGCGGTAGACGTTGATGGCATGCGGATAGCCCGGCAGCGTGATGGCCTGCAGCCGGTCGACCGCCGCGGCGGTGGTGTCGCCGCTGCTGGTGCTCGTGGCAGACGTCGTGCTGCCACTGTCGTCGCTGCCACCTCCGCCGCAGCCGGCCAGGCCCAGGGTCAGCAGCAGGCCGGCCAGGGCCGGGGCGAAGCGGTGGGGGCGTGGGTCTTGCACGAGGGTCTCCTGCGGTGGTGGGGGTGGTGCGCTTGATGTCGTCGCTTCAGCGGCGGGGCTGGCCGTCCATCCAGGCCGCGCGAATCTCACGCCCGCAGGCGGCCGACGCGACGGCCGGCTTGCCCGTGGGGCCGCTGCTCAGCACGCCACCGCGCTCTTCGCGCGCGACGATGCCGTAGTAGCGCCGATCGGCGCTGATCCACGGATAGAAGCCGAACGCGCCCGGGCTGCTGAAGGCGCCGTCGCCGCTGGTCGGGTCGTCCTCCACCCAGTGGCCCAGGCTGTAGTGCCATTGCTGGCTTTGCGGAATGGGCGTCTTGACGGCGTCGTTGGGGCAGGCCTGCGGGTTGGTGCAGACGGCTTGCGTGCCGAGCAGCCGCCCGAGTTGCAGCCGGCCGTCCATCAGCGCGCGCAGGAAGCGGCTGTAGTCGGCGGCGCTCGTCACGCCGCCGCCGGCCGGCATGGCCTGGCTGTAGCTCAGGTGCCAGTCGTTGCCCAGTGCCGGTGCCAGCGCCTGCCGCACGGCCTGCGCCAGGCCGTCGGGGCCGGCCGAGCCCAGGCCCATCACGATGGCGTGCTGCTGCATGTGGCCGCCGCCGTAGGCGAAGCGGTTTTCGGTGGCGGGGTCCTTGCTGCCGCGGCCGTTCAGGCGGCTTTCCTGGCAGGCCTGTATGGTCTGGTCGCGCCGGCAGACGCGGTAGTTCGTGTAGCCCGACTGGAAGTGCAGGAACTTCACGTCCTCGGCGGTCAGCTGCCCCTGCCGCCGCTCGGCGACGAAGGCGCTGTAAAGCCATTTGGAGGCCGAGGCGATGGCCATCTCGGTGTCGCGGCCCGGTCCGTTCCGGCCCACCTGGCCGCTGGCCAGCGGCTGGCCGGCATCGCCCACCTCCCAGTAGAACGGCTGGGCGGCCACGCAGGCGCGGGCTTGCTCGGCGGTCCGCTGTGCGGCGTCGGCGCGCTGCTGGGGTGTCGGGGTGGCGTGGGCGATGAACGGGGCGCAGGCCAGGAGGGTGAGGGTGAAGCGGCGCATGGCGGGTGTTTGAAACAGGTGGGGCCATCTTGGCCGCAGCGAGCCCGCGCCGGGTTGCGGCAGCGGTCGCAGTGCTTGCAGGATCTGACAGCGGGGCCGCCTTGCAACGGTTTGTCATCGTTTTCCGGCGCGGCGGGGCCGTGGCGCCTCCCTAACATCGGCGCATGACCCGCATTCTCATCGCCGACGACGAAGCCGAACTGCGCGGCCTGCTGCAGCGCTATCTGACCGAGCAGGGCATGACCGTGCGCGCCGTACCCGACGCCGCCACCGCCGCGCAGCTGCTGGCACGCGAGCGTTTCGACGTGCTGGTGCTGGACCTGATGATGCCGGGCGAGGACGGCCTGTCGCTGTGCCGCCGGCTGCGCGGACAGGGAGAGACCATTCCCATCCTCATGCTGACCGCACGTGGCGACCTCGTGGACCGCGTGCTGGGGCTGGAAATGGGCGCCGACGACTACCTCGCCAAGCCGTTCGCGCCGCGCGAGCTGCTGGCGCGCATCCAGGCCATGGTGCGCCGCCAGCAGCAACTCGGCGCGCATCTCGGCCCGGCCGGCGAGGCGGCCATCAGCTTCGGCCCCTTCACGCTGTACCCCACGCAGCGCCGCCTGGAGCGCGACGGCGTGCCGGTGGAGATCAGCACGGTGGAGTTCCAGTTGCTGCGCGCGCTGGCCAGCCAGCCCAACCGGCCGCTGGGCCGCGAAAAGCTGCTCGTGATGGCGCACGGCGAGGCCCATGGCGTCAGCGACCGCAGCCTGGACGTGCAGGTCATGCGGCTGCGCCGGCTCATCGAGGAGGACCCCAGCCTGCCGCGCCACATCCAGACGGTGTGGGGCCTGGGCTATGTGTTCGTGCCGCAGCCGTGAGCGCCTCGCCCCGCCACGCCGCGCGGAACGCGGGTGCACTCGGTCGCTCTGCCGAGGGGCTGGCGCGGGCCGGCCTGGCGCTCGGCCCGCAACACGCCTGCCGCGATGAGGAGTCATGGCGTTGAAACTCGGCTTGTCCACCCTGTTCGGCCGCAACTTGTGGCTCATCGTGGCGCTGATCGTCGGCGGCCAGATGGTCAACGCGCTGGCCTATGCCCAACTGGTTGCCAAGCCGCGGCTGCGGCAGTCGGCGGAGGCGACGGCGCGCAGCCTGCAGGCCGTGGCCGAGGGGCTGCGCCTGTTGCCCGAGGGGCAGCGTGCGGACTTCGTCGCGCGCTTCAACGATCGCGCCGGCCTGGGCCTCGACGAGAGCCATCGCCAGCGCACATCGCTGCTGGAGCGCAGCTACCTGTCGGCGCTGGCGGCGCAGCTCGGCGTGCCCGATGGCGAGCTGGCCTGGCGCCGCGAGGCCAGCGGGCTCATCGCCGTGCGGCCGCCCGGGGTGGCCTTCTGGCTGGTCGTGCCGTCCGTGCAGCCGGCCTTCCGTTTTGCACGCACCTGGATCATCGCGAGCGTCGTCAGCGGTGGGCTGGCATTGCTGGGCGCGTGGCTCATCCAGCGCCGCATCAACCGGCCGCTCGCGCGGCTCGTCGAGGCGACCAGGGCGGTCGGCCAGGGGCAGCGACGACTCCTGCTGCCGACCGACGGCCCGGTTGAGACCGCGGCACTGGCACAGGGCTTCAACGAAATGGCCCAGGCGCTGGCGCGCGATGAAGAAGAGCGGCTGCTGATGCTGGCCGGCCTGTCGCACGACTTGCGCACGCCACTGGCCAAGATCCGCCTGGTCAGCGAGCTGCTGCGCGACTCGGGCCGCAGCGAACCGGAACTGCTGGACACGCTGGACCGCAGCCTGCACGGCCTGGACGGTCTGCTGACGCAATTCCTCGACTACGCGCGCGCCTCGCACCCGGCCGAGCAGGACCAGCCGCCCGTGGACATCGCGCTGCGCGAGTTCCTGGGCGAGACGCTGGCGCTCGCGCCCGGCCTGCCGCAGCCACGGCTGATCGACGGCCCGGCCGTGCACCGGTGTGCGCGGCCGCAGGCATTGCGCCGGCTGGTGCTCAACCTCATCGTCAATGCGCAGAACCACGGCGCACCGCCCATCGAGCTGGCCTGCGGCGAACAAGCCGGCGCCGCATGGATCGAGGTCCGCGACCGCGGCCCTGGCATCCCGGCGGCGCGGGTCGATGAGTTGAAGCGCCCCTTTCAGCGCGGCGATGCCGCCCGCAGCGGCAAGCCAGGCTCAGGCCTGGGCCTGGCCATCGTCGAGCGAATCGCGCGCGTGGAAGGCGCGCAGTTGCAACTGCTGCCGCGCGACGGCGGAGGGTTGGTGGCGAGGGTGCAGTGGTCGGCCGTGCCGCGCTGATTCGCTGGCTCAGCGGCCGATCGCGACGAACGCCAGCACAGGGTCGTCAGTCAACGTGGCCACGATCAGACCATCTGGCGTGACGACCATCTGGCGCGTCTTGATCTCGCGGGCGTAGCCGGCCACCTTGTAGCCCTGGATCAGCGCGCCGGTGGGGGAATGCACCCAGAAGTCGCTGCTGCTGTACCAGCCGCTGATGCCGCAAATGATGCGGCCATCGCTGGTCACCTCGACGTTGTTCGGATAGTTGTCGCCGCCGGGCAGGCTGCCAATGACACTCATGTCACCGCCTGCCAGCACGGTGCAGCGATACGGTGCGCCGGTTGCTGTGTAGATGCGTGTGCCGTCGGGTGAAACAGCGATGTCACGGCCGTTGCTGGAGCCGTTGTAGTAAGACGCTGCGGCCTTCGTGTCGGATGCCATCAGCGTGCCGCCGTTCACTTCCGAATAGTCCAGGCTCACCGCGCCGGCCGACGCGGGGCTGAGGCCGATGTTCTGCCAGAGCAGCGTGCGACCGTCCGGTGTGGCCGCGTGGCTTTCGCCGCTACCCACCTTGCCCAGACGGCGACCCGCAGCGTAGGCGCCGCCGTCACCCATCACCAGCACGTCGACGCCGCTGGTGCGCAGGACCAGCGCGGTGTCGCCAATGGTGGTTGCAGTGCTGAGCGCCCAGCTGTCCACGGTCAGGCCGGTGTCGAGATTCACGCGTTTGACAGCGCGGTTAGCCGTGTCCGCTGCGTACAGCAGCGAGCCATCCGGCGAGACCGCCATCGCACCCAGTGCGGCGCCCACATTGATCAGCGTCGTGACCTTCTGACCGGTGTAGGCGTTGTAGACATCGACGTCGGAGCCGCCGGCGTGGGTGTAGACGTAGGGCCGGATGGTGTCGGCCACGAGCACCGCGCGGTCCAGCGGCAGCTTCTGCATGGCGACCGCGCCTGTGGCGTCCTTCCACAGCGCCACCCGTATGACGGCGGGCGCGACACCTGTCTGGCTGCTGCTCAGCGTGACCTTGGCCTGGCTGACTTGGCCGTTGGGCAGGCCGGACGGGTCGGCGGTGACAACCAGTTGTGACGCACCATCCGTGCGCCCCGAGTTGGTGACAGTGAGCCAAGCGGCGTCGGACGCGGCGGTCCAGGCCAGGCCCTGGTCGAAGTTGTCGCGCACCTGCAGGGTCCGACTCAGGACCTGCCCGGTAGGCGTGCTGGCCAGGCCGACGCCCCAGACGGATGGCAGCAAGCGGCGTTGGTCGGCGTTGATCGTCACGGTCACCGCTTTGGTGACCGTCTCGCCGTTCACGGTGGCGCGCACATTCAGCACGGATGTTTGGGTGCCGATCGGGGCCTTCAGGGCATCGACAGACACCGCCTGCGTGGATGACGTCGTGCTCGCCTTGCCAGACGTTGTGCCGGGCAGCAGCCAAGCGGGCACATCGGTCAGGGACCAGGGCCATTCGATGTTGGTGTTCAGGCCGATGCTCAGCATCTGTGCCGAGAACTCGCGCCCCTTGGCGCCGCCGAACACCAGCGCTGTCGTGTTCGTGGACAGCGTGGGTGCCATCAGCGTCAGCTGGCTGGTCACGGTCTTGCTGGCGATGTTTGGCGAGTTCAGTGAAATGTCAGCGCTGTATTTGCCCGACTTCAGCGGGCCTTGCGTCGGATCGGGCTGCAGTGTGATGGTTCCGGGCGTGACGCCGGTCGTTGGCGACAGCTGCATCCAGGCGGCCGTCGTGCTGGCGCTCCAGTTCACGGCCTGCTGATTGTTCAAGGCGAAGGGCAAGGCCTGGGCTTGAGCGACCGAGCCGTTGACCATCGTGAAGCTCGGCACGCCGCCATTCAGCACGAACTGTCGCTCCAGGTGTTGCAGCGTGAAGTCGACACCAGCGCTCTGGCCATCTTCTGTCGTGGCGGTGACCCGTGCCTTGTAGTCGCCAGGCAGCAGGTCGTCGGAGTTCACCGTCACCACGATGTCCTGAGCCCCCGTGCCACTGCTGGTGCTGACCTGCAGCCAGCTCGCGCTGCTGCTGACGTTCCACCTCAGCTTGTCGCCGGTCAAGCGCAACGTCAGCGCTTGCGTCTTCGCTTCGCCGCTGTAGGTGGTGATGGCTGTCGGGCTCAGGCTGCCGAAGTTCAACGCCGCAATGGCTTCCTGCACGTTGAAGTCATACGGCAGAGCGACCGGCGATCCGGGGATTTGCGATGCGCAGCCAGTGTCCCAGCACAGTCTGACGGCCAGCGTGCCCGTGTAGTGCCCTGCTGCCAGCAGCGCCGATGGTGTCAGGCGCACGCTGTACTTGCCGTCCGGCAGCGCGGACAGTGCGATGTTGGGCTGGATGACCTGCTTCTCGTCGATGGCGACGGCGTACACCTTCTGCTTGAAGTCATCGGGGTATGCCGCCGTGGCTGTGACGGAGATCGGCATCGGTAGGCCTGCCCGGAAGTTGGCAGCCAGCGTGGCCGGTTCAAACGTCACGGCGGCAGAGACTGCCTGCACGGTGAAGTCATAGGGCAGCGGGATGGGCGAGCCGGGGAACTGCGACGTACAGGCGAGGTCCTTGCACAGCCGGATGGACAGGGTGCCCGTGTAGTGTCCGGCCGCCAGCAGCGCCGATGGCGTGATGGTCGCGCTGTACTTGTTGGCCGACAGGGCGGACAGCCCAATGTACGGTTGGATGACCTGCTTCTCGTCGACCGCGACGACGTAGACGTTCTGCTTGAAGTCCTCAGGGTGCAATGCCGTGGCCGTGACGGTGATCGGCAGCGGCTGGCCAGCGCGGAAATTGGCAACCAGCGCAGCCGGTTCAAACGTCAGTGCCGGGCCTGAACTGCCGCCGTCGCCGCCGCCACACGCGGCCAGCGACAGGGCCAGGAACCATGAAAAAGCGTGGGTCGCCCACTGCTGGTAACGCATGCAATCCTCCCTTGTTGCGCCCGGCCCGGCCTTCACGGAAGCCGGTGCTGCGGAGTGCCGCATCGAATGCGGCGCGCATCATAGGAGGAGTTATGTGGCGCTCTCGCTGTCGCGCCCAGGGGCGACCAATGTTCAGCTGGCGGTAATCTTCACCGCCACCGTGCCCGTCGTCGTCTGCCCCAGGTTGTTCTTGAGCGTGATGACGAGGTTGTAGCTGCCCGTCACAGGCTTGGCCCAGCTCACCGTGATGGCGCTGCTGGTGGCGGAGATGCCCATGCCCGAGGGCAGGCCCGTGATGCCGATGGACAGGGACGTCGCGCCCGGCGCGCTGTAGCCGATGCTGGCGTTCAGCGCCTTGCCAGCCACGCCGCTGAGGCTGGTGGTGGTGAGCTTTGGCGCGGTGGATGAGGTGGTCGTGGTCGTCGTCGTGGACGAGCCGGTGCTGGTGCTCGATGTCGTCGCGCCGCCGAGGCTGGTCAGCAGCGAGGTGACGTTGGGCGTGCCCCAGCCGGTCGGGGTGTCGTAGCCGGCCTTGGCCGTGCAGGTGGTGCAGCTGCCGTTGCTGCCCGTGGCCACGTCCTTGAAGGCTGCGGTGTAGGCGGTGGGCACGGCGCCGATCTGCTGGTAGAGCGCGGCGTGCGGCTGGCCGAGCACGGTCTTGCCGCTGGCCACCCGCAGTGCGTTGGCCACGGCGATGACGCCGGCCCATTGCGGTGTGGCGAGGCTGGTGCCGCCGGCGCTGACCCAGCGCACGGTCGTCGTGCCGGGCGCGATCACGGCGACGTACTGGCCGGAGTTGGGGTCGGCGTTGAAGGCGACGTCGGCCACCGCACGGCGTGCGTAGCCGCCGATGCTGCCGCTCTGATAGCTGGGCAGGGCCACGTAGGCGCTGGTGCCGCCGCCGGTGCCGCTCCAGGTGGTCTCGCTGCGCGAGCCGGTGCCGCTGTAGGCCAGCGTCGTGCCGCCGACGGCGACCACCTTGCTCGACACCGAGGGCCAGGACACGGCCGCGCCGTTGTCACCCGTGGCAGCGAGGTAGCTCATGCCGGCCGCGCCGAAGACGCCGTCGTAGCTGCTCGTCCAACTGCCCTCGGCGGCGCCGAAGCTCATGGACACGACGCCCGCGCCCATGCGGTTGGCCAGCGCCACCGCTTTGCTCAGGCTGGCGACGCTGGCGTCCGGCGCCTCGATGAGAACGATGCGTGCCAGCGGCGCGGTGGCGTGCGCCCATTGCACATCGAGCGCGATCTCGGTGGCCCAGCCGCTGTCGTAGGCGGGCGCCGTGGCGGTGAGCGCGCCGGCCGTCGTGCTGTAGGCGATGACCAGCTCGCAGGCGCTGCCGGACGCTGCAGCCAGCGGCAGCGCGGCGTTGGCGGCCAGCGTGCGCGTGGTGCAGGTGGGCAGGCCGAACTTGCTGTTGAACGCGGCCAGCTCGGCGGCGACGTTGGGGTCGTGCTTGGCGTTGACGATGTAGATCGTCTGGCCCGCACCGAGCTGAGCTGCGCTGGCGGACAGCGCCGGCAGCCCATAGGCGGCGCGGATCTGCGCCGGTGTGTAGGTGGTGACGGTGGTGGTGGCCGCCAGCGGCATGGCCTCGCCGTTGCTGGCAGCCTGGGCGCTGCGGCGCTGGCTGGCGTCCAGCGTGTCCAGCGTCAGGCCCCTGGTGGCGATGTTGGCAGCGGCCGGCGTGCGGTGCGGTTCGGTGCCGTCAACGTCGGCCGGCGGTTGGAGCTCGGCAGCGGCGATGTGGAAGCTGTGATCGGCCTGCACGTCGGTGGCAGGGTCGTCCAGCGAGACAGTCAGTGCGAGGGTGCCGGCGGCCGCACTGGCCTGGGTGGTGGCCGTGGTGTCCGTCGTGCCGCCGCCTCCGCAGGCGGTCAGCGCCGCCGCAGTCAGCAGGGTCAGGGTCCAGGAGAGGCGGGTGCGGGGCATGGCCGAAGTCTTGGTTGGACGAGGGCCACGCCTGACAAGACCCTGCGGATGCCGAGGTCCTGGCGGCCCCGCTGCCATGGCACTCGTCGTGCGGTAGGCCGGAAGCTTTGCGTCCCCGCCTTTCGACGGGTTTGCCCTCTGGGTTGGTGAACCGGTGCAGTCTAGGGTTGCGCCGTCACAAATGCGCCTGCGACTTCTTGGTGGTGTGATTTATGTCCCGCCGTGGCCGCTGCGCTCAGGCCGGCGCGATCTCGACGGCGATGCCGCTGAGCACGGCGTTGCCAGACAGCGGGTCGCGGGTGGCGTCGTCCAGCAGCGCGTTCATGTTGACCCCGGGCCGCTCGCGCGCGAGGCCCAGCTGCACGCCGTCCAGGTCATGCCCCCAGCCGTGCGGCAGGCTGACGACGCCGGGGCTCATGTCGGCGCTGCGTTCCACGCGGGCGGTCAGCGCCCCCACAGCGCTGCGGACGATGGCGAACTCGCCCAGCCCCAGCCGCTCGGCGTCGCCCGGGTGGACGAGCAGCGTGCAGCGCTCCGGTCCCTTGGCGAGGATGGGCAGGTTGTGCATCCAGCTGTTGCCCGAGCGGGTGTCGCGGC
Source organism: Pelomonas nitida (assembly GCF_043555975.1). Classification (NCBI taxonomy): domain Bacteria; kingdom Pseudomonadati; phylum Pseudomonadota; class Betaproteobacteria; order Burkholderiales; family Sphaerotilaceae; genus Roseateles; species Pelomonas nitida. The sequence goes on from NZ_JBIGIA010000004.1 coordinate 242,424, forward strand.
GGCCGATGAGGCTGAAGGCGGGTGCCGGTTCGGCCTTGACGTGGGCGAGGTCGGCCAGCACGGCGGGCGGTGCCAGCTCGATCTTGCCGCTGGGCGTGCGCAGCACTTCGGGAATGCGTGGCTGCAGCGCGCCGAGGTCCACGCCGCCGCCGTCGACGGTGCTGGCGGCTTTGACCTTGGCGAGGTTGAGGCCGCCAGGCTGGCGGCCGAACTGGTCGCCGTAGGGGCCGATGCGCAGCTGCAGGTCGATGAGCCGCTCGGGGCCGTGCCAAGGCTTGAGCGCGGCCAGGATGGCGGGCGTCTGGTCGCCTGCGAAGCGGCGCACATCGGCCTCGATGGCTTCGTCGTCGAGCTGCGCCACGTCTACGCCGGTGCCGCGGCCTTCGAGCAGCGGGCACAGCTTCAAGATCGTCTGCCACTCCTGCGGCGTGCCGGCTGCGGCGCTGAACACCGGGCCGGAGAAGCGCGCGTGGTTGCGGTGGCTGAGCTGCGGAAAGGCGACGTCGAAGTGCAGGTCCTCCAGCGGCGACAGCCCCGGCAGGATGACGTCGGCGTGGCGGGTCGTCTCGTTGACGTAGATGTCCAGGCTCAGCATGAAGTCGAGCTGCTCCAGCGCCTGCGCGATGCGCGGCCCGCCGGGTGCGGACAGCACCGGGTTGCTGGCAATGGTGATGAGCGCCTTCACCTGGCCCGCGCCGGGCGTCTGGATCTCCTCGGCCAGCACGGTGATGGGCAGCTCGCCGAACACCTCCGGCGCGCCGGACACGCGGCTCTGGCGCCGGCCCGTCGTGATGCCTTTGCCGCTGCCGGGCTTGCCCTGCGTGTTGGGCGCGAAGGCCGCCGCCTTGGCAAACATTGCGCCGCCCTCGCGGTCGAGGTGGCCCGTCAGCACGTTGAGGAGGTCCACGAGCCAGGAGTTCACCGTGCCGAAGCGCGTGGTGCAGGTGCCGATGCGGCCATAGACGGCGGCGCGCTTTGCTTCGGCCAGTTCGCGGGCGAGGCGGCGCTGCGTCTCGGCGGGAATGCCGCAGCCGGCCGCCGTTGCCTCGGGCGGGAACGGCGCGACTGCGGCCCGCGCTTCGTCCAGCCCGTTGACATGCGGCGCCAGGCGGCCGAGGTTGACCAGGCCTTCGTCGAACAGCGTGTGCGCGATGCCGGCCAGCAGCAACGTGTCGCCGCCGGGCCGGATCGGCAGATGTTCGTCGGCCGCCGCGGCCGTCTCGCTGCGGCGCGGGTCGACGACGACGATGCGCCCGCCACGCGCGCGCATGGCCTTGGCCTTGCCGCGGTAGTCGGGCACCGTCCACAGGCTGCCGTTGCTGACCATCGGGTTCGCGCCCAGGATGAGCAGGTAGTCGCAGCGTTCGATGTCTGGGAGCGGGATGCTGAGCCAGTGGCCGAACATCAGCCCCGCGCTGAGCTGCTTGGGCATCTGGTCCAGCGTGGAGGCGCTGAACACATTGCGCGAACCCAGGGCCTTCACGAGGCGCGGCGTGTAGGCCAGCAGGCTGACCTTGTGCGCCGCCGGGTTGCCGATGCTCAGCGCCACCGCGTCCGCGCCGTGCTCGCGGTGCAGTGGCAGCAGCCGGCGCTCGATTTCGGCGAAGGCCTCGTCCCAGCTGGCCTCGACGAACACGCCGTCCCGCTTCACCAACGGCATGCGCAGCCGGTCCGGGTCTTCGTGCAGGTCCTTCAGGCTCACGCCCTTGGGGCACAGATAGCCGTGGCTGAACACATCGCGCTCGGCGCCGCGGATGGTGACGACGCGGGCGCCTTCGGTCTTCACCTCCAGCCCGCAGCAGGCCTCGCACAGCGGGCAGATGCGGTAGTGGCTGTCGGGCATGGCGGGTCTCCTGGCGCAAGGGGCGGCCGGTCAGCTTAGTGGCGCCGGCACGGCAGCGTCGTCACCCAGGCGACGAGGCGCTGGCGAGCCAGCCGGCCCGGGAGCCAGGCGATCGCCGCGTTACCAGTTGCCGATGGTCGGGTTCTGGTAGTCGAAGTCGTTGGGGATGTCGGCCGCGATGTTGGTGTACGAGAACGACATGCTCAGCTCCAACGAGGCGACCTGGTGCCACCAGCCCAGCGGCAGGAAGAGCGTGTCGCCAGGTTCCAGCGTGATCTCCAGCACACGGGCCTGGCGCAGCAGCGGGTAGCGCGCGTAGTCGGGCGCATCCAGGTCGATGGGGCTGTAGACGGCCATGCGGTTGTAGAGCAGTGGCGTCTGCATGGGCGACACGAAGCGCCAGCGCTTGCGGCCGAGGATCTGCGTGTGGAAGAGCATCAGCGTGTCGTGATGCAGCGGTGTGCGCGTGCCGCCCGGCCCGAACCACATCGACGCGGCGTTGGGCAGCAGCGCCGGGTCGCAGATGGGCGGCATGCTGCCGATGTCCTGCAGCAGCGGCAGGAACTCGGGGCGACGCAGCATCTCGTCGTTGGCGGTCAGGTAGTGGTCGTTGGTGGCGCCGCCGTTGACGACGAGGTCGACGAATTCCGCCACCTTCATGCGCCGGCGCAGCTGCTCCTTGTTCTGCTCGAAGCGGGCGTCCTTGTCGCGGCCCACCTGCACGTCCACCTCCATGTGGCCGAAGCGCTCGCGCAGATCGGCCGGCGACCACCGGCGCATGGCCGGCCAGTCCTCGGCGACGTCGGTCAGCACCACGGGCCGGCAGCCGCGCACATAGCGCTCGACGAACTCGTCGCGCGACACGCCGCGGCGTTTCTCGATGACGTCGTAGCCCGCGTCGTTCTCCCAGAGCTGCTGCTGGTTGGCCACCACGCATTCCAGCTTGCGCAGCATCTGCTGGTGTCGGCGCGCGGCCAGGAACACGGGGTCGTGCTCGATCTGGTCGAGCGCCGCCTGGCTCAGGGCGGGGTCCAGGCCGGCGGCGACCATGCTGTCGCGCATGGAGTCGGGCGAGCAGTTCCAGAGCCGGTTGTCGGCCACCCAGGTGAGCCAGTCGGGCGAGAGGTCGAGCAGGGCGGCGGGCCGCGGACGCGGCGGGGGCTTCAGCGGAGAGAGTGTCATGGCGGGCGTTGAATGACGGGTTGCGGCGGCCCGAACGTTAACGCCTGCGTGACGCGGATTGTGCACATCCGCTTACACGTGCAACCGCTACATCTGCCGGAACAGGTGGGCGCAGCTCTCGGCCACCAGCAGCAGCTCATCGCCGTGCTTGAGTTTGATCTGCATGCGACCGCGGAAGTCGCGGCTCACGCTGGCGATCGCAGTCACGTTCACCAGAGTGGAGCGGTGGATCTGCCAGAACTGCTGCGGGTCCAGCTCGTCGATGAGTTCGCGCAGCGGTTTGCGGATCAGCGCCTCGCCGTCCTTGAGCGCCAGCCGCGTGTACTTGTTGTCACTTTGAAAAAACATCACCTCGTCGACGGTGATGAGGCGCAGCGTCTGGCCGACCGATGCGTTGATCCAGCGCAGCGGTGCGCGCGCGGCCGACGGGGCGGGGCGCGCGCTCAGCTGCTCGAGCACGCCGCCCAGCGGTGCCGGCGCCTGGCCCAGCCGCGCCTTCAGCCGGGAGATGGCCGTGAACAGCCGCGCGCCGGCCAGCGGCTTGAGCAGATAGTCCACCGCGCCCTGGTCGAAAGCGGCCACGGCGTACTGGTCGTAGGCCGTCACGAACACCACATGGCAGCGCCCGGCCGCCTGGCGCGCCACGTCGATGCCGGTGGCGCCGGGCATCTCGATGTCGAGGAAGAGGATGTCGGGGCGGTGCTGGTCCAGCAGGCGCAGCGCGGCCAGGCCATCGGCAGCTTCGCCGACGATGCTGAGTTCGGGCCAGAGCTGGCCCAGCTGCTCGACGAGTTCGCCGCGCAGCGCGGCCTCGTCTTCGGCGACGACGGCGGTGGGGGCGATCAACGGCGCCCCCCAGCCGGCAACAACAGGTTCATGGTGCGAGTTCCAGCGTGAATTCGGTGCGATCGGGCCCGCCGGTGCAGGTGAGCCGTGCGTCCAGTACCGCCAGGCGTTCATGCAGCGAGGCCAGGTCCGTATCGTCGCAGCACAGGCCGGGCAGGTCGAAGCCCAGCGTGATGCCGGCCTCCGTGGCCTGCAGCCAGCACCGACCGGGTGGCCCCAGCCGCAATGCGCGCTGCACCAGCGGCAGCAGCAGCATGGGCGGCAGCGCCATGCCGGCGTGCGTGCCCAGCAGGGGCTCGAAGGCGGGCGGCCGGCCGTCGAGGTCGCGCAGCAGGTCCAGGTAGCTGGCGATCAGCTCGGCCTCGCCGCCCAGCGTGGCACCTGCCCCGCGCAGCCGGGGCAGCGCGACGCGCAGGTGGCGGATCAGCCGGTCCAGCCGGGCGCTGGCGGCGGGGTCGTGGCGGCCGTAGGCCTGCTCGATGGCGACCAGCGCGTCGAACAGCAGCGCCGGGTCCATCTGCGCCTGCAGCGCGGCGAGCCGGGCCGCCAGCGCATGCCGGCGCAGCTGGCTGTGCTCACGCAGTAGGTCCTGGGCGGCGCGCTCTTGCCGGCGGCGCAGCGCCTGGAACTCCAGCATGCCGACGAGCATCAGCGCCGGCATGAACACCCACAGCGCATCGCCGATGACGGCCGTCACGCGGAAGACGGAGCAGCGCGGCTTGCCATGCGTCATGGCGTAGATGTCGCACAGCGAGGGCCAGGGCAGGGCGGCGGCGAGCGGGTAGATGACGGCGATGGTCAACACCGAGCCCAGCATCGTGGCGCCGATCAACCGCAGCCGCCGCTGGGGGTGGACGGGGCTGCTGCGCGCGGCCGGCAGCCAGCACAGCAGCAGCACGGCGCAGCTGACCAGCGGCAGGGCGAGGTGGCGGGCCAGCAGCTGCGGCAGGCGGTCGCCGACGTTGAGTTCCACCAGCGAGGTCAGGTCGATGGCGCCGAACAGCAGCGCCGCCGTGGCGAAGGCCAGCGCCTCGACCGGCCGCAGCGAACGCCAGGCGCGCAGCACGTGGCGGATCATGCGAGCGCCTCCGCCGGCAGCCGTACGCGGGCGACGACACCGCGCGGCTGCGCCGCCTCCAGCTCCAGCGCGGCGCCGTCGCCGAAGCGCGCGGCCAGCCGCGCCCGGGTGTTGGCCAGGCCCACGCCGGCGCCACCGCTGGCCGCGCCGAAGCCCTGGCCGTTGTCGGCCACCTCGACGGTGAGGCCGCCGTCCTCGGCCGACGCCGCGCGGATCTCGATGCGCCCGCCCTCGGGCAGCGGCGACAGGCCGTGCTTGATGGCGTTCTCCACCAAGGTGGGCAGCACCAGCGTGGGCAGCTGGGCCGACAGCAGCTCGGCGGGCGCCGTGATGTCGAACGACAGCCGCTCGCCCATGCGCATCTGCAGGATGGCGAGGTAGTGGCGCACGAGCTCCAGCTCGTCGGCCAGCGTGGATTCGTGCCGGCGCATGCCCGGCAGTGCGGCGCGCAGGTAGGCGATCAGCGCCACCAGCATGTCGCGTCCGCGCTCGGGGCGGGTCTCGTACAGCCGCTTGACGTTGGCCAGCGTGTTGAACAGGAAGTGCGGCTCGATCTGCGCATTCAGCGCCGACAGCTGGGCCTCCGTCTGCTGCGTGCGCAGCGCCTCGCGTTCGCGGAACAGCTGTGCCAGCTGCTCATGCCCTCGCCGCTGCGCGCGGCTGACCAGCAGCAGCGCATAGGCCATGCCGCCCAGCAGCATCCACACGGCCATGGTCGACACGGCCCAGCTGGGCTTGAACGGCATCGGGCTGCCCAGCGACCCGACCACGTAGCGCAGCCACGTGCCCAGCGCGGCGCCCAGGCCCACGGCCAGCGCCCGGCTGGCCAGCTGCGCCGGCAGCCGCCAGCGGCGCCGCGCCAGCAGCGCCTCGGCCAGCGCGACGGCCAGCATCAGCGACAGGCCGGTCAACAGGCACTGGCGGCTGAAGCGCACCAGGTCGAACAGGGCGTCGCCGAGCGTGCGCGGGTTGTTGTTGTTGCCGGCCCAGGTCAGCGACCGCGAGATGGCGTAGAGCAGGCAGAAGTAGTAGACACCCGCGAGCATGCGCAGGTTGCAGACGCGGCGAAAGGCATGCAGCGGGCTCGGCTCCTCCATGCCCGCATTCTCGGCAGCGCCCACCGCCGCCGGGGCGCGGTGCGATGAACTGCCGTCAGGCGAGGCTGGCTGCGGCAATCAGCGCCTTGAGTTCGCGCTCCGACGCGGTCGGGTCGCCCAGGTTGACCTCGATGAGCCGGCGCAGGTGGGTGATGGACTCGATGTCGATGCTGCGGCAAATCACGCCGGCATGGTCGCCTTCGACATGGGCCAGCTCGCCCGCCATGGCGATGACAACGCCCCCCTCGGCGACGGTGCCGAGCGGCAGCTTGACGAGGCAGGGCATGCCGGCCTGCGGCGCGGCGCCGTCGGGCAACTGCAGCAGCACCCCCTTGAGCGAGATGTCGATGACCTGGCAGCGCAGCAAGGCCTGCGTGGTGATCAGCTCGGCCCCGGCGGCGAAGGCGACGCGGGCGAATTGGCGGCGTTCGGTGCTGATGATGTTCTCCCCGTGGCGGCCCGGCTGACGGCCCGTGTCGGGCCCGGCCGGCATTGGGCGGGGCCGGCCTGCAGCGCAGTCTAGGGCCTGCCCTTGGTCAGCGGTAGGCCTGTTGCGATCGTGTGAACAAGCCCTGGGCGCGGCAGGGCGCTGTCGCGGCGCGCCCCGCATGCCGGCACTTTGTTTATGCTGGGCCGACCCGGGTCATCAGGACGCCTCATGCACGACCGTCGCCAGCATCTCCACCATCTCGCGGCTCTCGCCACGGCTACCGCGCTGCCTGCGCTGGCGGCCGAGGACAAGGGTGACACCTACGACGAGGATTCCATCCTCAAGGCCGCCACCGACTTCTTCGGCCAGACCACCGAGGGCCTGGCCAAGGTCATCGAGAAGGCCTTCAAGGAGCAGGGCCGGCCCAACGCCTACATCAAGGGCGAGGAAGCCGGCGCGGCCATCACGGTGGGCCTGCGCTACGGCGACGGCGAACTGCTCATGAAGGGCGGCGGCGCGGCCCGTGTCTACTGGGCCGGCCCGTCCATCGGCTTCGATCTGGGCGTCAACGCGTCCAAGGTGTTCACACTGGCCTACCACCTGCCCAATGCCGGCGCCATCTACCAGCGCTTCCCTGGCGTGGACGGCAGCCTCTATTACGTGGGCGGCGCCGGCATCAACTACCAGCGCCTGAAGGGCATCACGCTGGCGCCCATCCGCCTGGGCGTGGGCCTGCGCGCTGGCGCCAGCGTGGGCTATATCCACTACCGCCGGGAGAAGAGCATCAACCCGTTCTGACGCCAAAGCCGCAGGTTTCTGCGGCGGGTCAAAGCGCCGGCGGCGGCGCGCTGGCAGGGTTGCCGATTTCGTCACCAGACGGGTGGTTTCGCGGCGTAGACTGTGAATTCATCCAGTACTCGAGGCCCATCGTGAGCAGCACCACCGACCTGCCCGTGCAGGACATTTCCAGCGAAGTCCTGATCGAAAAGTACGCCAAGGGCGAGGAGCAGACGCCCGACGAGTTGCGCGAACGCGTGGCCCGAGCGCTTGCCGCCGCCGAGAAGCCGGCCGACCGCGCGCGCTGGATGGCTGCCTTCCTGGACGCGCAGCGGCGCGGCTTCGTGCCGGCCGGGCGCATCATGTCCGCCGCCGGCACCGAGCTGTCGGCCACGCTGATCAATTGCTTCGTGCAGCCCGTGGGTGACAGCATCGCGACCGCCGAGGACGGTGTGCCGGGCATCTACACGGCACTCACCGAAGCCGCCGAGACCATGCGCCGCGGTGGCGGCGTGGGCTACGACTTCAGCCGCATCCGACCGGTCGGCGCCTGGGTGGGTTCCACCCGCAGCCATGCGTCCGGGCCGATCAGCTACATGCGCGTGTTCGATCGCAGCTGCGAGACGGTGGAAAGCGCCGGCAGCCGGCGCGGCGCGCAGATGGGCGTGCTGCGCTGCGACCACCCCGACATCGAGGCCTTCATCCACGCCAAGGACCAGGGCGACCTGCGCAACTTCAACATCTCCATCGGCGTGACCGACGCCTTCATGGCCGCCGTGCAGGCCGACGATGTGGTGGAGCTGGCGCACAAGGCCCAGCCCAGCGCCGAGCAGATCGAGGCCGGCGCCTACCAGCGCGGCGACGGGCAGTGGGTCTACCGCCAGGTGCGCGCTCGCGAGCTCTGGGACCAGGTCATGCGCTCCACCTACGACCACGCCGAGCCCGGCGTGCTGTTCCTGGACCGCATCAACGCCGACAACAACCTGCACTACTGCGAAACGATCGCGGCGACCAACCCCTGCGTGACAGCCGATACCTGGACGATGACCAGCGAAGGCCCGCGCCAGGTGGGCGCGCTGATCGGCAAGCCCTTCCACGCCATCGTCGATGGCAAGGCCTACGCCACCGAGTCGGCGGGCTTCTTCGCGACCGGCGTGAAGCCGGTGTTGAAGCTGTCCGCGCGCGAAGGTCATGTGCTGCGCCTGACGGGCGACCACCCGGTGCGCCGCGTCACACGCAAGACGCGTTACCTCGTCGAAGCCGAATGGGCGCCGGCGGGCCACTTGAAGCCCGGTGACGAGCTGATGCTGCACGACCACCGCGCCCTGCCGGGCTGGGAAGGCCCCCGCAGCGAGGCCGAGGGCTATCTGCTGGGTCTGCTGATCGGCGACGGCACGCTGAAGGCCGACAAGGCCGTGCTGTCCGTCTGGGCGCCGGAGTTGAAGGCCGTCGGTAGCGATGTGGTCCATCGCCCGGCCAGCGTCGAGAGCGTCATGCGTGCGGCTGAGGCGGCGATGCGCACCGCCATCGTCAGCCGCGCCGATTTCCGGGGCTGGCAACGCCCGGTGGCTGGTCGCGGCGAGTTCCGCCTCGCATCCACCGGTCTGCGCGACCTGGCCGGCGCGCTGGGCGCGGCGCCTGGCAACAAGCGCATCACGCCCGCCATGGAGGCCACGTCGTCCGACTTCCATCGTGGCCTGCTGCGCGGCCTCTTCGATGCCGACGGTTCGGTGCAGGGCACGCACGACAAAGGCGTCAGCGTGCGCTTGAGCCAGGCCGACCTGGCTCAGCTGCAGGCGGTGCAACGCATGCTGGGGCGGCTGGGCATTGGGTCGACGATTTATCGCGAACGTCAGCCGGCCGGCCTGCAGCGCCTGCCCGATGGCCGTGGCGGCGAGCGCGAGTACGAGCGTCGCGCGGTGCACGAATTGGTCATCAGCGGCGACAACCTGCACCGCTATGCGGAGTGGGTCGGCTTCGAGGACAGCGCCAAGCAGTCGCGCCTGCAAGATTTGCTTGGCAGCTACCGGCGCTCGTTGAACCGCGAACGTTTCACGGCGACCGTCGAATCGATCCAGGCCGATGGCGTGGAAGAAGTCTTCGACGTGACGGTTGAGCATGTCCACGCCTTCGATGCCAACGGCCTGTACGTGCACAACTGTGCCGAACAGCCGCTGCCGCCCTATGGCTGCTGCTGCCTCGGCTCCATCGACCTGACGCGTTTCGTGCAGGGCCCGTTCAGCGCAGCCCCCCGTTTCGACGAGGCCGGGTTCGCCGAGGTCGTGGCCGTCGCCACCCGCATGCTGGACAACGTGCTCGACGTCACGCCGTGGCCGCTGCCCGCGCAGGCGCAGGAGGCGGCCAACAAGCGCCGTGTGGGCCTGGGCTTCACCGGCCTGGGCGATGCGCTGGTGATGCTGAACCTGCGCTACGACACGCAAGAAGCCCGCGACATGGCAAGTCGCATCAGCGAAGTCATGCGCGATGCCGCCTATGCGGCCAGCAGCGATCTCGCCGCCGAGCGCGGCAGCTTCCCGCTGTTCAACGCCGACCTCTATCTGTCCGGCGGCAGCTTCGCCTCGCGCCTGCCGGCCGCCCTGAAGGACAAGCTCCGTTCTCAGGGCCTGCGCAACTCCCACCTGCTGTCCATCGCGCCTACTGGCACCATCAGCCTCGCCTTCGCCGACAACGCGAGCAACGGCATCGAGCCGGCGTTCTCATGGACCTACACGCGCAAGAAGCGCCTGTCGCAGGCCGAGGGCGGCGGCTTCAAGGAGTACCAGGTCGAGGACCACGCCTGGCGCCTGTACCGCCATCTGTTCGGTGCCGACGCGGCGCTGTCCGACGCCTTCGTCACGGCGCTGGAGCTGAGTGCGGCCGACCACGCGGCCATGGTGGCGGCCGTGGCGCCCTACATCGACACGTCCATCAGCAAGACCGTCAACGTGCCGGCCGACTACCCGTACGAGGACTTCCAGGACCTGTACGTGCAGGCCTGGCAATCCAAGCTGAAGGGCCTGGCCACCTACCGGCCCAACAGCGTGCTGGGCTCGGTGCTGTCGGTCACGCCCGAGGTCAAGCAGCCCGAGCCGCTGAAGGCTGACCCTGACGGTACCAACCAGCGCCTCAAGGTCGAGCGCCTGCCGCAGGCCGTCGTCGCGTCGCTGCGCTGGCCCAGCCGGCCCGACATGCCCGGTGGCAACCCGGCCTGGAGCTATCTCATCCAGCACCCGCACGGCGACTTTGCGCTGTTCATCGGCGAGCTGCCGCTGGACGGCCCCGATGGCGGGCTGTTCGGCCGCAACCTGCCGTTCGAGGTGTGGGTGAACGGCGCGGAGCAGCCGCGTGGCCTGTCGGCGCTGGCCAAGACGCTGTCCATGGACCTGCGCACCAACGACGCCGCCTGGCTGCGCCTGAAGCTGGATGCGCTGGCGACGGTGGCCGAGGAGCGCGCCTTCGAGATGCCCATGCCGCCCAGCGGCGAGAAGCGCCTGTTCCCCGGCGTCGTCGCCGCGACGGCTGCCGTCATCCGCTGGCGCTGCGAACAGCTCGGTGCGCTGCAGGACGGCGGCCCCACGCCGGTGGTGGACGCCATGTTCAGCCGCAACGAGCCGCGCACTGGCACTTCGGGCACGCTGGCCTGGGCGGTGGACGTGGACAACCCGGCCACCAACGAGCAGTTCACACTGACGCTCAAGGAGGTGGTGCTGCCCACGCCTGGATCCGACGGTTCGGGTGGCACCGTCACGCGGCCCTGCGCCATGGGCTTCTCAGGCAACTACCCCAAGGCGCTGGACGGCCTGGCGCGGCTGCTGTCACTCGACATGCGCGTCATGGACCCCGGCTGGATTGCGATGAAGCTGCGCAAGCTGCTCAATGTTGGCGAACCGCTGGGCCACTTCATGGCGCCGGTGCCGTCGTTGAACGGCGAGCGCCGGCAGCAGGTCTGGCCCTCGACCGTGGCGTATGTGGCGCGCCTCGTCATCCACCGCTACGCGATGCTGGGCATCCTCGATGAGGCCGGCCAGCCGCTGGTGGACATGGGCCTGCTGCAATCACCCGCGCCGAAGCAGGTGGCAGCCGCCGGCGTGCTGCAGGTGCAGGCGGGCAAGCCCTGCCCCGAGTGCGGCAACGCGACCATGATTCACAAGGACGGCTGCGACTTCTGCACCGCGTGCGGCTATGTGGGCCAGTGCGGCTGACCCTGGACCGCAGGACGGTTCGTCGCGTCTGTGCGAGCCAGCCACCAACGAGCCTCCACGGCCTTGGCCGTTGAGGTTTCGGCCTGCGCGCAGGCGGTAGAGCCGCAGGTGCACGGGTGTTCGCCGAAGCCGCGTTTCGCGCCAGCCGGTCGAGGGCTCACATGACGCGCAGGGTGGCCAGATGTTCAACCTGGAGTTCGTTCAAGGCGTCGAGCTCGGCGTTCACCCAGAAAACGTTCTCCTCGGCGCGGGCGAGTTCGGCCCGTAGCTGCGGCAACGCCGTTTCAGGCACGTCGATGCCGGACTCCGCGTCCCGCAAGGCCTTGCGGGCCGTGCGTTGTGCGACGTGTGCGTCCTCGAGTTCGTGGCGCTTCTCTTCAATGCGCTGTTCGTACATTCTTTTTGCTCCCGGCTGCGCCCGCTCTCGCGGCGGCTGTTGACCAATACCGGCGCCCCATCGCAAATCTACAGCGGTCGACCACGCTTGATCCCTGGCAAGCTTCCCAGGTAGCCGAGGGTGCCGGCCGCTGCCAACCGCTTGTTCTGGGCGTTCGCGGCCCAGATGCGCGCCAGCGCCGCTCAGGTCGCCGCGGAAGCCTCGCCCAGCCATTGCCGGCGATAGTCGGCCCGGTAGGGTGAGTCGTCGGCGATGTCGCGGTTGCCGAGCGCGCGCAGGTAGGCCGTCGTGACGGTGATCGGGGGCCAGACCCGGCCGCTGGCGGCCTGGCCGAGGAAGGCGCGGCGCAGCTCGTCGGCCAGCTGCCACCCTTGCTGGCCGGTGGGCTCGGCGATCGTGGCCAGCTGCTGGGAGAGGCCCGAGCGGATGCGCCCGATCGCGGCGCGGGACCCGTCACCGGCGGCGATGCCGACGATGTCCGGCCGGCCCAGCGCCCGCAGCGGGAAGTGCATCGAGTCCATGTAGGCGTCGTTGATGGCCAGCAAGTGTGTCCAGCGTTCGCCGAAGCGCTCCTGCAGCGCCGCCAGGGCACCGGCCATGGCCTGCGAGGCGCTGGAGATGGGGAGGTCTTCGACGCCCAGCAGCTCGCAGCGGCTGTAGCGGGTCAGCGCGTCGCGCATGCGCTGCGTCTTCGCGTTGGCGATCTCGAAGCGGCTGTCATTGAAGATGACGACGCCGGCCCGGCCGTTGGCCATGCTCTGCGGCACCAGCGCCACGGCCATTTCGGCGACGACGGCAGGGTCGGTGGCGATGTTGCTGAACAGCCGGCCCGATGGCCCGCTGCGTGCAGCGGCGTGCCAGCCGACCAGCACGGTGGCGACCGGGCCGGCGCGCTCCAGCGGCCCGGCGATGTCGGCCTGGTCGAAGCCGCCCAGCACGATGCCGTCGACCCCCTGCTGCAGCGCGCTCTCGAACTGCTGCGCGATCAGCGTCCGCGAACCGTCGCCATTGAGCACGTTGAGCGTCCAGCCCAGCGTCTTGCAGGCCTCCTCGAAGGCGCGGTAGACGGTCGTGATGCCGCCGTTGCGGAAGTCCTGGGCGAGGAAGGTCACCCGCCGCTGGCCGGTGGCCGATGACTTTGCCGCCGTCATGCCGGCCAGCGGCAGCGCCGCCAGCGCACCGCCGACAAAGGTGCGGCGATCGATGCCGCAGCCGGATGGGGCACCGGTGAGCGGCCTGCGCGGGCGGGAGTCCATGCGGCAAGCCTACTCGCGGCAGCGCGCTTGGGCGAGCGGCGTTTTACGGAGGATCAGGCCTGGCGCGGCTCGATGAGGCCCAGCAGCCAGCGGCGCAGCGCAAACAGCGCGGCGCCCGTGGCCAGGCTGCCCACGGCCAACTGCGTGAACAGCGTGGCGTACTGCGGGTTGGTCGTCAGCGGCGAGCCGTCCACCGGCTGCGCCACCATGCCGGAGAAGTCGCCTGCAAACAACGAGGCCAGGCCGGTGACCAGCATCCAGCTGCCCATCATCACGCCCTGGTACTGGCGCGGGGCCAGCCGGCCGATCATGGCGTAGCCCACCGGCGAGATCAGCAGTTCGCCTACGCTCTGCAGCACGTAGCTGACGAACAGCCAGACGAAATCGGCGCGGCCGGTGGTCGGGTCGGCGAGCAGGATGCCCAGCGGCAGCGCCAGGAAGCCCAGGCCCATCAGCACCAGCGAGGCCGAGAACTGCGCGGGGATGTCCACCGGCCAGCCCTTGGCGCGCCAGCGCGCGAACACCGCCGCCAGCCACGGCCCGCCGATGACGATGCAGACCGTGTTGATGTTCTGCACCCACTGCGGCGCGACGGGCATGCCCCAGACGCTCATCCAGACGTTGCCCACGGCGTACATCTGCAGCCCGTTGGGCGCCATCTGGTAGAGCGACCAGAACACCAGCGAGCCCAGCGTCAGCACCAGATAGGCCTGCATGCGGCGCTTCTCGTGCGCCACCTGGTGGCGGGCGGTCATGACCACCAGCGCCACGCCCACCAGCGCGCACAGCCCCTTCATGCCGATGGCCGTGTCGCCCGGGTGCTGCAGCAGCCAGGCCAGCAACGGCACCAGGCCGGCCAGCACGGCGATGCCGGCCGCGAAGCGCGCCCAAAACGCCGTGCCGCGCCGTTGCGAGAGCGGCGTGTCCCGGTCGGCCAGCGTGCGCCAGAAGATCAGCGCCAGCACGATCGCGCCCGCATTGCCCAGCGTGGCGAACCAGAAGATCGTGCTGTAGAGCTCTTCGAGCTGGTAGTGGCCGGCCACCGTGAACCCGACGAAGAAGCCCAGGTTCATGCCGGCGTAGTTCCACAGGAAAGCACCCTCGCGGCGTGCGTCCTCGGGCGCGAAGCGCTGCGTCAGCATCATGTTGATGCAGGTGACGTTGAGGCCGCTGCCGGTCAGAAACAGCGACAGGCCCCAGTACAGCCCGGCCAGCGAGCCGCCGGCAATGGCGCCGCAGCCCAGCACCTGCAGCAGCATGCCGCCGACGAAGAGATTGCGGTTGCTCAAGAAACGCCCGCCCAGGTAGCCGCCGAACAGGTGCAGCCCGTAGTTGAAGGCGCCGAACAGCCCCATCATCAGCGCGGCCTGTTCGTTGTTGAAGCCCATGCGGTGCGTGGCGTACAGCACCAGCGTGGACTGCAGCACCGCGAAGCCGAGCGTCGCAAAGATCTGGATGAGGAAGAGGACGGCGGATCCCTCGGGGATGCCGGCGAGTCGTGGTTGGGCTTGGTTCATGGGGCGGCGATTGTCCCGGCTGCGCAACCCACTTGAGGCCATGCGCTGCGCGAAGCACGGCAGGCGCGCCGCAGCGCGGTGTGACGGCGGCGACCTTGGGTGCCCACGGGGTTGTCTGCCGCGCGCCATGGGCGGGATGGGGCGTCACCCGCGCATCGAGTGCGGGCCGATGCACCGCGCGGGCCGATGCACGTTTTGCGGCGCCGGCTCAATAATCAGTCTGGTTTTGCATCCTCGTGCATGCGAGTTCGCTGCTGGCGGCTTGCGCAAGGTGGAGCAGCGGCGGTGCCGAGGCTCCTGTCCCATGTCAACTGGAGACCTCTGATGCAGAAGATTCTTTCCACCGCGACGTGCCTGCTCGGCGTTGCCGCTGCCACGCTGCTGGGCGCTTGTGCCAGCAAGGCGCCCGCCCCCGCGTTCAGCCAGGACGGCTTGCCAGACACGGTGAAGGTGCCGGCCGGCCACCGGGTCGTGCTGGAGACCGTGGGTGTGGGTGAGATCACGTATGAATGTCGGGCGAAGGCGAACGATTCGGCAGCGTTCGAGTGGGCGTTCGTCGGCCCGCGAGCCGACCTGAATGGCCGCGACGGCAAGAAGCTCGGCACCTACTACGGCCCGCCGGCCACCTGGGCGTCGGCCGACGGCTCGCGCATCACCGGCACACAGGTCGCGGTATCGCCAGCCAAGGCGGGCAGCATTCCGTTGCAGTTGGTCAAGGCCAATCCGGCCACCGGCAGCGGCGCGATGACTGGCGTGAGCTTCGTGCAGCGTGTGGCTACCGTGGGCGGTGTGGCGCCGGCCCTGCCGTGCGATGCCGCCGGTGCGGGCCGCAAGGAAGTGGTCAAGTACCAGGCCGACTACATCTTCTGGAAGCCGGCCTGAGCCCCGCCCGCGAACTCGGCGCTCGCGCAGTCGCAGGCGTCGCCGAGTTCGCAGGATCGACCGGCCTGTGGCCGCCCTTGTCCGGCGGGCGCGATGGCGGTGGCCATGGTGGGGCCGAGTCCCCCGTGGGCCCCGCCGTTGGCACCTGCCGGCATCAAGGCCACCGGCTGCCGCCGGGCGGCATCACCGCCGCGTGATCAGCCGCTTGGCAAGCCCCAGCCAAAGGGGTCGTCTGGCCGGATCAGCAGGACCGCCTCCGCGCTGATGAAGGCCTGACCACGGATCGTGGGCACGATGGCGTTGCTGCCGAGCTCGTACCAGCCCTCGAACACGCTGCCGATGACGCTGGCCTGGCGCCACACCTGGCCGGGTTGCAGCTGGCCGGCCGCCGCCAGGCAGGCCAGCTTGGCACTGGTGCCGGTGCCGCAGGGCGAGCGGTCGTACTGGCGGCCGGGGCACAGCACGAAGCTGCGGCTGTCGGCCAGCGCCGGGTCGGCGTCGGCGAACAGCTCGATGTGGTCGATGACGGCGCCTCCCGCGCCGCGCCAGCCCTGGGCCCGCAGCGCGTCCCCCACCATCGCGGCGTACTCGGTCAGCGCGTGGACGTTGCCGGGTGCGATGTCCTGCCCGTGGTCGGCGCACAGGAAAAACCAGTTGCCGCCCCAGGCGATGTCGCCGGTGACGACCTGGCCCGTCGGCAGCGTGACGGCCACGTCGGTTGCCAGCCGGTAGGCGGCCACGTTGCGCACGCTGACCCGGCCGTCGTCGTGCAGCGTGGCGGTCACGTCGCCCACCGGCGTCTCGATGACATGTTTGCCCGGCTGCAGCCGCCCCAGGTGGGCCAGCGTGGCGACCAGGCCGATGGTGCCGTGGCCGCACATGCCGAGATAGCCGGTGTTGTTGAAGAAGATGACACCGGCGGCGTGCGCCGGGTGTTGCGGCGCGCAGAGCAGGGCGCCCACGAGCACCTCGCTGCCGCGTGGCTCCAGCAGCGTGGCGCGGCGGTAGCGGTCGTGCGTGTCGCGCAGCAGCGCCAGCCGCTCGTCCATGGGGCCGGTGCCGAGGTCCGGGAAGCCGTCGAGGACGACGCGGGTGGGCTCGCCGCCGGTGTGCGAGTCGATGACGTGGATGCGGTTCATGGCTGGGACTGCCAGGCGGCAGGCCGGGTCTCCAGCGCCCGCGCGACGAGCGCTTCCACGCGCTGCCGCTCCGCGCCCACCAGCGGCAGCCGCGGTCGGCGCATGTGCTCGCTGCCCACGCCCACCAGCGCATCGATGAGCTTGAGGTTCTGCACCAGCTTGGTCGACACGTCCAGGTGCAGCAGCGGAGTCAGCCAGCGGTGCAGCGCGCGGGCCTCGTCCCAGCGGCCGGCCTGCATCAGCTCGAACATGGCCACCGTTTCGCGCGGGAAGGCGCAGCCCACGCCGGCCAGCAGCCCAGCGCCAGGCCCTCGAAACCCAGGTCGTCCACGCCCATGAACAGCCGGTAGCGGTCGCCCAGCAGGTTGCGCAGGTCGGTGATGCGGGTCACGTCGCCGCTGCTCTCCTTGATGGCGGCGATGTGCTCGCAGTCGGCCAGTTCGGCGAAGTGCTCGGGCTTGAGGTCCACGCGGTAGGCCACCGGGTTGTTGTAGACCATCAGCGGGCGCTGCGCGGCGCCGGCGTAGGCGCGCACATTGGCCATGGCTTCGCGTGCGTCGGCCACGTAGATGAGGGACGGCATGACCATGTAGCCGGCCACGCCCAGCGCGTTGGCGCCTTCGATGAAGCGCAGGGCCTCGCGCGTGCTGGGCTCGGACACCGTGGCCAGCACCGGCACGCGGCCGCCGGCGGCGTCCAGCGCGCAGCGCGTCACGGCCAGCTTCTCGTCCAGCGTCAGCGTGCTGGCTTCGCCCAGCGAGCCGCAGCACACCACGCCGTGGATGCCGTTGCGGATCTGGAAGTCGATGTGCCGGGCGGTGCCGGCGAAGTCCAGGCTCTCATCGGCATGGAACTTGGTGGTGACGGCAGGGAAGATGCCGCGCCAGGAAACGGGGTGCATGCTAGGGCTCCGGTGCAGTGGAGCCTGATGTTCGCCGATCGGGTCGGCGGCCGGGGAGTGTCAAAAGCTGGCCCAGTCGTCGTCGCCGGCTGGCGGCGCGGCGGGCCGGGCCTGCGGTGCCGGCGCCGGGCGAGGCTGGCTGGTGGCGCTGGCTGCAGGCGCCGGGCGTGGCTGCGGTGGGCGTGCCGTGCGTGCGGGGCGAGGAGCCGGCGCACGCGGCGCGGCGGCCGGGCTGGCATGGTCGAGCTTGAAGGCGGCGACCGTCGTGGCCAGCTGGTCGGCCTGCACGCGCAGGCTCTCGGCCGCAGCGGCGCTTTCCTCCACCAGGGCGGCGTTCTGCTGCGTGACCTGGTCGAGCTGGCTGACGGCCTCGCCGATCTGGCTGATGCCCTTGGCCTGCTCGCCGCTGGCGGTGCTGATCTCGCTGATGAGGTCAGCCACCCGCCGCACCTGGCCCACCACATCGTTCATCGTGCGACCGGCCTCGCCGACCAGCGTGTTGCCGTTCTCGACGCGCTCCACGCTGGCGCCGATCAGCGCCTTGATCTCGCGCGCGGCCTCGGCGGAGCGCTGCGCCAGCAGGCGCACCTCGCCGGCCACGACAGCAAAGCCGCGCCCCTGCTCGCCGGCCCGCGCGGCCTCGACGGCGGCGTTCAGCGCCAGGATGTTGGTCTGGAAGGCGATGCCGTCGATGGTGCCGATGATGTCGGCGATCTTGCGCGAGCTCTGCGTGATCTGCTCCATGGTGTCGACGACCTGGCCCATGACCTGCCCGCCGCTCGCGGCGACGCGGGCGGCGTTGTCGGCGAGCTGGTTGGCCTGGCGGGCCGTGTCGGTGTTGTGGTTGACCGTCGCGCTCAGTTCTTCCATCGACGCGGCGGTCTGCTGCAGGCTGCTGGCCTGCTCTTCGGTGCGCTGGCTGAGGTCGGCATTGCCCTGAGCGATCTGGCCGCTGGCGGTGGCCACGCTCTCCGCGTTGCCGCGCACCGTGGCGACCACGCTGACCAGGGCATCGTTCATGCGCTGCAGCGCGGCCAGCAATTGGCCGGCTTCGTCCCGGCGGTCGGTTGCGAGTTGCAGGCGCAGGTCGCCCGCTGCGACGGTTTCCGCGGCTTCCACGGCCTGGCGGATCGGGCTCACGACGGAGCGCGCGATCAGCACCGCCAGCGCCGCGCCGGCCAGCGCCGCCATGATGGCGGCGATCAACAGGTTCAGGGAAGCGGAGTCCACCGAGCGGCCAGCCTTTTCTGCGGCCGCATGCATGAGCTCCTTCTGAAATTCGACGAGTGCTTCCAGTGCGGAAAAGTACTGCTGCTGCGCCGCTTGTGTCTCGCTGAGCAGCAGGTCGCGGGCCGCATCGCGCTGGTCGCGCTTGGCCAGGTCGATGACGCGCTGCGTGGAGGCGCTGTAGGGGGCCCGGCTGTCGGACGCTGCCGTCAGCAGCTTGATGCCTCGCTCGGAGGTGATGCTTGCCTTCAGCTTGTCGAACAGATCGACCGTGCTTTTGCGGTTGGCCGCGATGCTGTCGATCTCCTTCTTGATGGCGTCGGGATCGGTCAGCATCGCAATGTTGCGCACGGCGCGGGCGGTGCTGCTGACGTTGTCCTTGATCAGATGCAACTGCTCGACCTTCACCATGCGGTCGTCGACCATCAGGTCCAGTTCCGCGTTGATGTTGATCATCTCGAAGCGCGCGTAGACGGCAATCAGGATGCTGAACGCGATGGTGATGGCAAATGCCAGCCCGAGGCGTTGACCGATGCGCAGGTTGGTGAGCACATGCACGTTGAGTCTCCCTGTGATGCCACGGGCGTGACGCCATGGCTGTGTGCCGCGTCGTCGAGGCGCTGTGTTGGCAGACAGGACGCTAGCCGCTAACCGCGCGATGCGCAAGGCGTCTGGCTGTGGGAGGATGCCGGCGTACGAGGTCGATGCGAAGTACGGACATGACTGATCACCTGGGTCAACAGATGCTGCAGCTGGTGGCGCAGCCACCCGAGCCTGGCTGCACCGTGAGCCCGCGCCCGCAGGACGACGCCTCGCGCGCCATCGAGGCTGCCGCCACCAAGGCGGCGCTCGCCGCCGGCACGCTGGCGCTGCCTGCCGGCCCGCTGGGCTGGGCCACCATTGCCCCGGAGATGATGGCCGTCTGGCACATCCAGCGCCAGCTCGTGGCCGACATCGCCGCCCTCTATGGCCGCAGCGCCGAGCTGGGGCCGGCGCAGATGATGTGGTGCCTGTTCCGCCACACGGCCGCACAGGCCTTGCGGGATCTGTCGGTGCGGGTCGGCGAGCGCATCATCGTGCGCCCGGCGGCCCAGGCGTTGCTGCAGCGCGTCGCTGCGGCGGTGGGCGTGCATGTCG
This sequence comes from Pelomonas nitida, assembly GCF_043555975.1. Lineage (NCBI taxonomy): Bacteria > Pseudomonadati > Pseudomonadota > Betaproteobacteria > Burkholderiales > Sphaerotilaceae > Roseateles > Pelomonas nitida. The sequence goes on from NZ_JBIGIA010000004.1 coordinate 262,335, forward strand.
GCAAGCAGGCGGCCGGGCGCGTGCTGTCGCGCTGGGTGCCGCTGGTCGGCGCGGCGGGCGTGGGGGCCTATGCGTGGTGGGACACGCGCCAGGTCGGCCGCGCGGCGCTGCAGCTGTTCGAGCGGGACATGGTCATCGACAACCCGGTGTGACTTCCCGCCGCCGGCCTGACACACTCGGGCCGATGGACGAGTTGCCCACCATCCTGGACGTCGAAGCCTCGGGCTTCGGGCGGGGCAGCTATCCCATCGAAATTGGCTACAGCGCCGGCGACGGCGCGCTTTTCTGCGCGCTCATCCGGCCCGAGCCCGACTGGCTGCATTGGGACGAACGCGCCGAGGCGCTGCACGGCATCCACCGCGAGTTGCTGCGCAGGCACGGCAAGCCGGCGCGCTGGATGGCCGAGCAGCTCAACACCCGGCTGCGCGGCCAGACGGTGTTCTGCGACGGCTGGGGCCATGACTACAGCTGGATCAGCCGGTTGTACGACGCGGTGGCGATGCGCCCGGGCTTCAAGCTGGACGATCTGCGCCGCCTGCTCACGGAGGGCGAGGCCCAGCGCTGGAAATCGGTCACCGAGGCCGTGCGCGCCCGCCAGCAGCTCCAGCGCCACCGGGCCAGCAGCGATGCGCGCGTGCTGCAGCTGGCCCTGGGCGAGGTGAAGGCGGGCGTGGGCTGTTGAGTGCGTGGCCTGTGTTGGATTGCTTTTGCGAAGCGCCTTTTGACCCGATGCCGAGTTGCCGGGAGTCCGCCCCCGCGGGCGGGTAACTTTTCTCTGACGCGCCAGAGAAAAGTCACCAAAAGAGGAGCGCTCAATGCAATCCGCACGCCAGCGGGATGACGCGCTCGCGTTGCCCGAACTGGGCCGCACGCCGACGCGAGCCGCTGCGCTCTCGCCCACCACTTGTTCAGGCCAAGACAGCTCGGACCAGCACCCCGCCGAACGCGCGGCTGCACGCCGGCGCCGCATTGGGCTGTTTTGGTGAGCCCTGCGTGCAGCCGCGCGTCGGACGGGCAGGTGCGGCGATGAGGCGCGCTCGTGACAAGTCAGACGCGAGAGCGCAGCGGTTCGCTTCGCTGCACAACGCTGCTGGATGTTTTCGCGCGCCGCTGAAGGCGTCGCCGCGATGGTGGGCGGTTCAGGGCCTCTTCTTTGGTGACTTTCTTCCGGCCCCGCAGAAGAAAGCTACCCCGCCGCCCGGCGGGGCTCCCGGCAATGCACCGCGCACGCGCCTGCCCTGCCAAGAGATCAGTAGGTTGAGCTGGGCAGCGCGAACCCCAAACGGTGCACGACGTGATCAACCGTGGAGTTATGCAGACCGCGTGCCCTTACGCAAACAAGCCCGCGTACTGCTCCCTCAACAGCTTCTTCTGCACCTTCCCCATCGCATTCCTCGGCAGCTCGTCCACGATGAAGACCCGCTTGGGCACCTTGAAGCCGGCGATGCGCTCCTTCAGCGCGCGGATCAGTGCCTCGGGGTCTGGCTGGCCGGCCGGCGTGATGACGGCCACCACCGCTTCGCCGAAGTCCGCGTGCGGTACGCCGATGACGGCGGATTCGCCGACGCCGGGCAGCTCGTTCAGGAAACCCTCCACCTCGGCCGGGTAGACGTTGAAGCCGCCGCTGATGATGAGGTCTTTGCTGCGGCCGATCAGCGTCAGATAGCCGTTGGCGTCGACCCGGCCGACGTCGCCGGTCTTGAACCAGCCGTCGGCGGTGAACTCCTCGGCTGTCTTCTCGGGCATCTGCCAGTAGCCGCAGAACACGCTGGGGCCGCGCACCTGCACGTGGCCGATCTCGTCGGTGGCACAGGGCTCGCCGTCATCGCGCCGCACGCGCAGGCCCACGCCGGGCAGCGGCCTGCCCACCGTGCCGCCGACGCGCTCGCCGTCCTCGGGCCGGCAGGGGTTGGAGGTCAGCATCAGCGTCTCGCTCATGCCGTAGCGCTCCAGGATCAGGTGGCCCGTGCGGGCCTGCCACTCGCGCCAGGTGTCGAGCAGCAGCGGCGCCGAGCCGCTGATGAAGAGACGCATGTGGGCCGTGGCCAGAGCCGGCTCCTGCAGCAGCCGCACATAGAGGGTCGGCACGCCCATGAAGACGGTGGCTTCGCGCAGGCGCGCGGCCACGGCCGTGGCGTCGAAACGGTTGAACCACAGCATGCGGCTGCCGTTGAGCAGCGCACCGTGCGCGGCGACGAAGAGGCCGTGCACATGGAAGATGGGCAGCGCGTGCAGCAGCACGTCGTCCGGCCGCCATGCCCAGTAGTGCTTCAGTGTCTCGGCGTTGGACAGCAGGTTGCCGTGGCTCAACATGGCGCCCTTGCTGCGCCCCGTGGTGCCGCTGGTGTAGAGGATGGCGGCGAGGTCGCCCGGCGCGCGCGGCACGGGCTCTTGCTCGTCGCTCATCTGCGCGGCGCGATCCAGCAGCGTGCCGGTGCGGTCGTCGTTGAGTGTGAACACCCAGCGCACGCCCTGCTGGAAGGCCAGCTTGCTGACCCAGCCGAAGTTGCGCCCGGCGCACACGACCACGGCCGGCGCGGCATCGGCGATGAAATGCGTGAGTTCGCTGGCCTGGTAGGCCGGGTTCAGCGGCAGGTAGACGAAGCCGGCGCGCAGCACCGCCAGGTAGAGGATGAGCCCCTCGACGCTCTTGTCGGCGTGCACGGCCACGCGGCTGCCGGCGGGCAGATCCAGCTTTTGCAGCCAGTTGGCCAGCATGGCGCTGCCGCGGATCAGGTCACGCCAGCTGTAGAGGGCGCCGTCCGAATCGATGGCGAGGGTGTCCAGGTCGGCGGGAAAGCCGGCGCGCAGGGCAGCGTAGAGGTTCATGGCAATCGGGGGTGAGGCCCCACAGGGTTCGCCGGTGCGCGGCGAGCGGGGGGTCAGCTGGGATCCGGCAGCTTCAGCCAGCGTTGCAGCCGCGTGCGCAGCGCGACGAAGTCCAGCGGCTTGGTCAGGTGCTCGTCCATGCCGGCTTCCATGCTGGCAGCCACGTCGGCGTCCAGTGCATGGGCGGTCAGGGCGAGGATGGGAAAAGAGGGCAGTTGGCCGCCGCGTTGCTGGGCACGCAGCTGGCGGGCGCATTCCAGGCCGTCCATGCCGGGCATCTGGATGTCCATCAGCACCAGGTCGGGTGCGGCTTCCTTGCAGGCCGCCAGCGCCTCGTGCCCGTTCTTGGCCAGGCGCGCCTCGACGCCCATCAGCGCGAGAAATTCCAGCGCGACGACCTGGTTGATGTGGTTGTCTTCGACGAGAAGCACCTGGGGCAGGCGGTGTTGGCCGGGAGTCATCTCGATCGTGCCGGGCTGCGGCTCGCCAGCTCCCGCGCCGCCATGGGCGGTGCTCAGAAAAACAGGAAGCGTGGGCACTTGAGCAAGCAGCCTTGTGTAGTCCATCCCATGTCCTCGTTGCATTTGTTGTTATGACCCCCGGTAAGGGGTGGGGCATTGTTGCCGCAGGCGCCGTCGCCACGCAACCCGTGCTGTCAAGATTGCCAGGTCGCTTGGTCGGTGGCGTAGGCATGCTGACCACGGGGCGAAGGCCGTCGTGCTGACAGATTCTTGTCACCCGCGTCCCTACACTGCTCGCCTTCGTTGTTTTGACCCCCACCATGTCCGACGGACTGATCCGCATCCGAGGCGCCCGCCAGCACAACCTCAAGAACCTGGACCTCGACCTGCGCACGGCGGAGCTGACGGTCGTGACCGGCCCGAGCGGGTCGGGCAAGTCGAGCCTGGTGTTCGACACCCTCTACGCCGAAGGCCAGCGGCGCTACGTGGAGACGTTCTCCGCCTACGCGCGCCAGTTCCTGGACCGCATGGACCGGCCGGCCGTGGACAAGGTGGACGGCGTGCCGCCCGCCATCGCCATCGACCAGACCAACCCGGTGCGCACCAGCCGCTCCACGGTGGGCACGATGACGGAGCTCAACGACCACCTGAAGCTGCTGTACGCCCGTGCGGCCGAGCTGCATGACCGGCGCACGGCGCTGCCGGTGCGGCACGACACGGCGCAGAGCATCTATGCCGAGCTGATGGCGCGCGCCGCCGCGCAGGACGACCCGCGGCTGGTGCTGACCTTCCCGGTCGAGCTGCCGGCCGGCACCAGCGCTGAGCAGGTGGCGCAGTGGCTGTCGGCCAGCGGCTTCACGCGCGTGCAGGCCGAGCGCGAGGTGGAGGGCAAGAAGGTGCTCGATGTCGTGGCCGATCGCTTCCGCATCCTCGGCGCCGACAAGCAGCGGGCGATGGAGGCGATCGAGCTGTCCCTCAAGCGAGGTTCGGGTCGACTCGGGGTCTATGTGGGTGACGAGGGCGCGACCCTGTGGCGGTTCTCCACGGGGCTGCACTGCCCCGAGAGCGACATCCGCTATGCCGACCCGCAGCCCGCGCTGTTCTCGTTCAACTCGGCGTTCGGCGCCTGCGAGACCTGCCGGGGCTTCGGCCGGGTCATCGGCGTGGACCTGGGGCTGGTCATCCCCGACGAGCGCAAGACGCTGCGCAACGGCGCCATCAAGCCGATGCAGACGCCGGCCTGGCAGGATTGCCAGGACGACTTGCTGAAGTACGCCGGCGAGGCCGGCATCCCGCGCGACACGCCGTGGAAGGAGCTGAGTGCCGCGCAGCGTGACTGGGTCATCGACGGCACGCCCAACTGGAACGGCAACTGGAACAAGCAGTGGTACGGGGTCAAGCGCTTCTTCGACTACCTGGAGAGCAAGGCCTACAAGATGCACATCCGCGTGCTCTTGTCCAAATACCGCAGCTACACCGAGTGCCCCAGCTGCCGGGGCGCACGGCTGAAGACCGAGGCGCTGCTGTGGCGTGTCGGCGCCAAGGCGCTGGCCGACGCGGCGCTGCCGCCCGCGCAGCGCTTCCTGCCCGTCGGCGTGGACTGGTCGCGTGAGCAGCTGGAGGCGCTGCCGGGGCTGAGCCTGCATGACCTGATGCAGCTGCCCATCGCAAAGCTGCGCGATTTCGTCGATGGCCTGCAATTGCCGAGTTCGATGCTGGACGAAGCGCTGAAGCTGCTGCTGGACGAGATCCGCCACCGCAGCCGCTACCTGTGCGACGTGGGCCTGGGCTATCTGACGCTGGACCGGCAGAGCCGCACGCTGTCGGGCGGCGAGGTGCAGCGCATCAACCTGACGACGGCGCTGGGCACCTCGCTCGTGAACACGCTGTTCGTGCTGGACGAGCCGAGCATCGGCCTTCACCCGCGCGACATGGGCCGCATCAACCAGGCCATGCTGCGGCTGCGCGACGCCGGCAACACGCTGGTGGTCGTCGAGCACGACCCGGCGGTCATGCTGGCGGCCGACCGGCTCATCGACATGGGCCCCGGCCCCGGCGAGCGCGGCGGGCAGATCGTGTTCGACGGCACGCCCGAGCAGATCCGCGCGGCCGACACGCTGACCGGCGCCTACCTCGGTGCGCGCAAGCACGTCGGCATGGGGCTGAAGCGGCTGGTGGAAGCCGGCACGCCCAGGCTCATCCTCGAAGGCGTGCGCGAGCACAACCTGAAGCAGGTGTCCGTCGAGTTCCCGCTGCAGCGGCTGGTGGTGGTGACCGGCGTGTCCGGCTCCGGCAAGAGCACGCTGATGCAGGACGTGCTCTACCCCGCGCTGGCCCGCCAGTTCGGCAAGGCCACCGAGTCGCCCGGCGCGCACGAGCAGCTGCTGGGGGCCGACCACCTGGCCGATGCCGTGTTCGTGGACCAGTCGCCCATCGGCAAGACGGCGCGCTCCAACCCGGCCAGCTACGTGGGCGCGTTCGACGAGATCCGCAAGCTTTTCGCCGTCGCGCCGCTGGCCGTCGAGCGCAGCTACAGCGCCGGCATGTTCAGCTTCAACGCCGGCGACGGCCGCTGCCCGACCTGCGGTGGCTCGGGCTTCGAGCATGTGGAGATGCAGTTCCTCAGCGACGTCTACCTGCGCTGCCCGGACTGCGACGGCAAGCGCTTCCGCGCCGAGATGCTGGACGTGAAGCTCGCGCTGAAGGACCGGGACCTCAGCGTGTCCGACGTGCTGGAGCTGACGGTGGCCGAGGCCGTGCACCTGTTCGGCGAGCACCGCGCCGTCGTGCAGAAGCTGCAGCCCATCGTCGACGTGGGCCTGGAGTATGTGCGCCTGGGCCAGCCGGTGCCCACGCTGTCGGGCGGTGAGGCGCAGCGCCTGAAGCTCGCCGGCTTCCTTGCCGAGGCGGCCAGCAACCCGCGCTTCGGCGTCGCCAAGAAGGGCACGCTGTTCCTGTTCGACGAGCCGACCACCGGCCTGCATTTCGACGACATCGCCAAGCTGATGCGGGCGATGCGCAAACTGCTGACGGCCGGGCATTCGCTGATCCTCATCGAGCACAACCTCGACGTCATCCGCGCGGCCGACTGGCTCATCGACCTCGGCCCGGAGGGCGGCGACGCGGGCGGCGAGATCGTCTGCGTCGGCACGCCGGAAGCCGTGGCCGAGCACCCGACCTCGCACACCGCTGCAGCACTGCGCGACTACGCGCTGCACATGGATCGCCCGGCCGTCGCGGTGGAAGAGGGGCGGCCGCTGCAGCAGCTCATCCAGGCGCGCCGCCAGGCGGACGAGGCGATCAAGATCGTCAACGCGCGCGAGCACAACCTCAAGGGCGTCAACGTCGAGATCCCGCGCGGCAAGTTCAACGTCGTGACCGGCGTGTCGGGCTCCGGCAAGAGCACGCTGGCCTTCGACATCCTGTTCAACGAGGGCCAGCGGCGCTACCTCGAATCGCTGAACGCCTACGCGCGCTCCATCGTGCAGCCGGCTGGCCGGCCCGAGGTGGACGCGGTGTGGGGCATTCCGCCGACGGTCGCCATCGAGCAGCGGCTGTCGCGTGGCGGCCGCAAGAGCACGGTGGCCACCACCACCGAGGTCTGGCACTTCCTGCGCCTGCTGTACGTGAAGCTGGGTGTGCAGCACTGCGTGCACGACGGCGCGCCGGTGCGCCCGCAAAGCGTGGAGAGCATCGCCGCGCAGCTGATGCGCGACTACAAGGGCCAGCACATCGGCCTGCTCGCGCCGCTGGTGGTCAACCGCAAGGGCGTCTACACCGACCTGGCCAAATGGGCCAAGGGCCGCGGCCACACCCACCTGCGCGTGGATGGCGAGTTCCTCCCCACCTCGCCCTGGCCGCGGCTGGACCGCTTCAAGGAGCACACGCTGGAGCTGCCGGTGGGCGACCTGGTTGTCACGGCGGAGCGTGAGGCGGAGCTGCGTGAGCTGCTGGCCAAGGCGCTGGACGCCGGCAAGGGCGTGCTGCATGTGCTGGCGCCGCTGGACGGCCTGAGCCTGGAAGGCGGCGGCACCGGCGCGGGCGTGGGCACGGTCAAGGTGTTTTCCACCAAGCGCGCCTGCCCGGTCTGCGGCACCAGCTACCCCGAGCTGGACCCGCGGCTGTTCTCCTACAACTCCAAGCATGGCTGGTGCACCAGCTGCGTGGGCACGGGCCTCTCGCTCACGCGCGAGCAGCGCAAGGCGCTGGACGACAGCGTGCAGGGCGACGACAACCGTGGCCGCGAGCAGAGCTTCCCGTCGGAGGAGGCCGAGGTCGAGGGCCTGACCGACGCGCCGTGCGCCGACTGCCACGGCACGCGGCTGAACCCGACGGCGCGCTCCGTGGAGTTCGAGAACCAGGGCATCGGCGATGTCGCGTCGTGGAGCGTGGGCCAGGCGCGCGAGTGGGTGCAGGGCCTGCACCTCGAAGGCCGCGATGCCGACATCGCGCGCGACGTCGTCAGCGAGATCCTCGGCCGGCTGGAGTTCCTGGAAGAAGTGGGCCTGGGCTACCTGACGCTGGACCGCGCCGCCCCGACGCTGTCCGGCGGCGAGGCGCAGCGCATCCGCCTGGCCGCGCAGCTGGGCAGCAACCTGCAAGGCGTCTGCTACGTGCTGGACGAGCCCACCATCGGCCTGCACCCGCGCGACAACCAGATCCTGCTGAAGGCGCTGTCCACGCTGGGCGACAAGGGCAACACGCTGGTCGTCGTGGAGCACGACGAGGACACCATCCGCCGGGCCGACCACATCATCGACATCGGCCCCGGTGCCGGCAAGCGCGGTGGCCGCGTCGTGGCCCAGGGTACGGCGGCGGAACTGGCGGCGGTCGAGGACTCGACGACCGGCCGCATGCTGGCCCGGCCGCTGATCCACCCGCTGCAGGCGCGCCGCGCGGTCGACGCCGACACCCCGCGGCTGACCGTGCTCAACGCCGCGCTGCACAACCTCAAGGGCGTGACGGTGGACGTGCCCTTGCAGCGCCTGGTGGGCATCACCGGCGTGTCGGGCTCCGGCAAGTCCACGCTGGCGCGCGACGTGCTGCTGGCCAACATGGCCGTGGCGGTGCCGCTGCGCAAGGCGCCCGCCCGTTGGGCCGGCTGTGACGGCATCACGGGCCACGAGCAGGTGGACCGCGTGCTGGAAGTCGACCAGACGCCCATCGGCAAGACACCGCGCTCCTGCCCGGCCACCTACATCGGCTTCTGGGACGCCATCCGCAAGCTCTTCGCCGAGACGCTGGAGGCCAAGGCGCGCGGCTACGCCCCCGGCCGCTTCAGCTTCAACACCGGCGAGGGCCGCTGCCCTGGCTGCGAGGGGCAGGGCATGAAGACCATCGAGATGAGCTTCCTGCCGGACGTGAAGGTGCCTTGCGACCAATGCCATGGCCAGCGCTTCAACCCCGAGACGCTGGGTGTCAGCTGGCGCGGCAAGAGCATCGGCGACGTGCTGCAGATGGAGGTAGACGAGGCGGTGGAGTTCTTCGCGTCGATGCCGTCCATCGCCCACCCGCTGCAGCTGCTGAAGGACGTGGGCCTGGGCTATCTGACGCTGGGCCAGCCGTCACCGACGCTGTCGGGCGGCGAGGCGCAGCGCATCAAGCTGGTCAGCGAGCTGGTCAAGGTGCGCGACGACGTGACCCGCCGCGGCCAGAAGGCGCCGCACACGCTCTACGTGCTGGACGAACCCACCGTGGGCCTGCACATGGCCGACGTCGAGAAGCTGATCCGCGTGCTGCATCGCCTCGTGGCGGGCGGGCATTCGGTGGTCGTCATCGAGCATGACCTCGATGTCATTGCCGAGGCGGACTGGGTGCTGGACCTGGGGCCGGAGGGCGGGGATGCCGGCGGGCGTGTCGTCATCGAAGGCACGCCGGAAGCGGTCGTCGCGAGCGGGAGCCACACGGGTGTGGCGTTGAAGCCGGTGCTGGCACGGACGGCTTGACGTGTGAGGCCCATGCCGGGATTTGGTCCCGGCGGGCGACCTACTTTGGCTTCGCCGAAACCTTCGGTTTTCTTGTCCGGTCTGAACAGCGGACAAGAAAGTAGGCAAAGAAGCCGCCCCTGCAAAGCCGCCCGACAGGGCCGGGTTCCCTGCGCTTCTCGGTCACCAAGGCCCGCGCAAAACTCGCGCCGCTACGCTCTGCTCAAACAGTAGCGCGGAGTCAGATGTCGAGGCGCGCCCCGGCGCGCGCCTTGGTGCCCTGCGATGCTCGGCGGTTTAGAAGGGGAGACTTGGAACAGCCGAACGCCGAACAGTGCGCTGTCGCACGCCCGTGCGATAGGCGTCGGGCAACTTCGGGTTTTCGGAAGCGGGCTCTCGATAAACCGGTCTTCGTCGTCGGTGCCCGGCTGACGACACTGCCCTGCGTCGCTGGATGACGGAGGTGCGTGATGGTGTCGCTGTTGTGGTCGATCGTGGGGGTGTTGCTGGTGATGTGGTCCGGCGTGCTGTGGCTGGGCCATGCCCTGCTCGCCGTGTTGCTGGGCGGCGCCGGGCAGTTGCCGGTCAAGGAGCTGGCCCTGCCGGAGGCCTGGACGAGCTGGCTGCCGCAGGCGGTCTCGGAGTCGATGACGCAGGCCCTCGAAGCCGCACAGCCTGTGCTGCAGGCGGTGGCCGGCCAGTTGCCGGCACTGGCAGGCGGCATCGCCGTGCTGGCCTGGGTGGTCTGGGCGCTCGGCGCCGTGGTGTTGCTGTTGACCGGCGCGGCGGCGCATGCCGGCCTGCGGCACTGGCAGCGGAGCCAGCGCCCGTCAGCGCCGCGCGGTCTGTTGCCGTCGTCCTGATTCCATCTGACGAGGTGCTCACATGGAACCCCTGGTTCTTGTCGGCGTCGTGCTGGCGGTCGTGTTGTTCGCCGCCGCGTGGCAGGCCCGGCGCATTGGCAACGAGCGGCGTGACGTGACGCTGCTGGGCGTCAGCGGCGGTGTGTCTGCCGCCGGTGCCGCCCTGGCTTTTCTTCTCTGACGGGAGCCCATGATGGACATGCTTCTGAGCGTGCTGCAGGCCGACTTCCTCGGCAAGGCGGTGTGGATCTGGCTGGTCTTCCTGGCGGTCGTCGTGACGCTGCTGGCATTCGACCTGGGCGTGCTGCACCGTGACCAGCACGAGATCGGCGTGCGCGAGAGCCTGCTGCTGTCGGCCGGCTACATCAGCGTGGCGGTGGCCTTCGGCGCCTGGGTGTGGTGGTATCTGGGCGCTCAGAGCGGCATGGACTACTACACCGGCTTCATGATCGAGAAGTCGCTGTCGATGGACAACGTCTTCGTCATCGCGCTGATCTTCAGCTTCTTCGCCGTCCCGCGGCAGTACCAGCACCGCGTGCTGTTCTGGGGGATCCTGGGCGTCATCGTGCTGCGTGGGCTGATGATCGGCTTGGGCGCGACGCTGGTGAGCCAGTTCAGCTGGGTGCTCTACCTGTTCGGCGCCTTCCTCGTGATCACGGGCATCAAGATGTGGTTCATGGTGGACCACCAGCCCGACATCGCCAACAACCCGCTGCTGAAGTGGCTGAAGCGGCACATGCGCGTGACGCAAGGCCTGCGCGGCAGCGCGTTCTGGGTGAAGGAGCCCGACCCCAGGACCGGCCGCGTCGAGCGCTTCGCGACGCCGTTGCTGCTGGCGCTGATGCTGGTGGAGTTCGTGGACCTGATCTTCGCGGTGGACTCGGTGCCGGCCATCTTCGCGATCACGACCGATCCCTTCATCGTCTACACGAGCAACATCTTTGCCATCCTGGGCCTGCGCGCGCTGTACTTTGCGCTGGCCGCGATGATCCACCGCTTCAAGTACCTGAAGTACGCGCTGGCTCTGGTGCTGGTGTTCATCGGCAGCAAGATCTTCCTCGTCGGCTTCATCGGCAAGGTGCCGGCGGTGGTGTCGCTGGGCGTCACCTTCGGGCTGATCGCCGGCGGGGTGGTGGTGTCGATGTGGAAGACGCGCGAAGTGCCGTTGGGCCCCGGGCCCGTGTGAGTGCCGGCGCAGGGCCCTGTGACCATCGGCCCGCGCCGGGCGCCATCCCTAGAATGTGGTGCCCCGTACCCTGGGGCCCCATTCAGGAGATCCCTTGAAGCCCGTGACCTTCGCTGCCGCGAGCAGCCTGGCCCTTACGCTGGCCTTGTGCGCAGCCGTACCGCTGCAGGCACAGACTGCCACCAGCTCAGCCGCCACCGTTCCTTCCCTCGAACAGATCTTCCGCGCCGAGCCCTACCGTGGCGACAACGCGAAGGATGCCGACTTCAGCCACAGCGGCCGCTACCTGGCCTATCTGTGGAGCCCGTTCGGCGAGCCTGGCACCGACCTGTGGGTGCACGACACCAAGACCGGCAAGACCACGCGGGTCACGTCGCCGCAGATCATGGCGGCCTTCGAGGCGCCGGAAGACATGGCGCGCTTCGAGAAGAAGCTCAAGCAGCGCCAGGACGAGTACGCCGAGCGTCAGGCCCGCGAAGTCGCGCAGCAGGCCTATCTGCGGGGCGAGAAGGTCGACCTGTCGCAGTGGGAGTCGGCCCAGATCGAGGTGCTGAAGAAGGAACTGGCCGAGAAAAAGGCCAAGGACGACGCGCAGAAGGCGGCCGACAAGGCCGAGGCCGATGCGGAGAAGCAGGCCATGGCGGCGCTGGAAGCGCGCCGTGCCGGCAAGCCCGAGCCGGCAGCGGCACCGGCGTCTGCGGCCTCTGCCGCCGACCGCAAGGAAGGCAAGAAGGATGACAAGGACAAGGAGCTCTGGGAGCTGCGTGACGAGCTGAAGAAGAAGCTCGCGCGCGACAAGCTCAAGCCCGGCGACCTCTACCCCGGCCCGGCCCAGTTCGTCTGGGCGCACAAGGCCGACGAGCTGGTCTTCCAGTACCGCGGCGGCCTGTACCGCTGGGTGGTGGGCGACCGGGCGCCGACGCCGCTGGTCGCGACGCAGCGTGAGCTGCGCACGGTGGCCTACACGGCCGACGACAGCGGCTTCGTCTTCATGGACGAGACCCGCGTGCTGCGCCTGAACTTCCGGCAGGCCGGCGTGCAGGTCGTCAACCGCGAGCTGATCCACCCGGACGACGAGCAGAAGAAGTACCGCATCGCCGAGACGACGATCAGCGAGGATGGCCGCTGGATGGCGCTGGTGGCCAAGGCCCCGCTGAAGGGCGCCGACGACAAGCCCGCCGCCCCCGGCCGGCAGGTCGAGATCATGAACTACAGCGAGCGCTGGGCCACGGCCAAGAAGGTCAACCGTGAGGTGTCCGACGACAAGCGCACCGAGCGGCCGCTGGCGCTCTACATCCGCGCGGTGCCGGTGGGCGCCGAGACGCCGCGCAAGCAGCCCGCGCCGGTGTTCGTCAACGGTGGCGGCGACGTGTGGTTCGAGATGAGCGACGTGGCCTGGGCCAAGGATGGCAGTCACTACGCCTTCACGACCTGGGAGCGCGACAAGGAGTTGCTGCGCGTCTACCTGGGCACGACCGCTTGCGCCCAGCTGGCCGCCTGCGGCGAAGCGGCCAAGCCCGAGATGATCCTGGAGCGCCGCGGCGATGTCGGCCACGAGGTCGTCAACGTGCTCAAGCCCCGCTTCACGCCCGACGGCAAGACGCTGGTGCTGACGCTGGACGAGACCGGCTGGCGCCAGCCCTACGCCATCGACGTGGCCACGCGCGCGCTGCGGCCGCTGCTCAAGGGTGAGTTCGAGGCCCACCAGGTGGTGGGTTTCACGGCCGACAGCAAGTCGCTGTTCGTGCTGGCCAACCAGGGCGACTCCGCGGCGATGAACGTGCTGCGCGTCGACATGGCTTCGGGCGCCACGCAGGCCGTGGGTGCGGCGGGCGAATATCACCGCAGCGCCACCGTGTCGGAGGATGGCCGCTGGGTGGCCGCGAACGCCGGCAACTGGGCGCGTCGCCCGGAGCTCAAGCTGCTGGCCGCAGACGGCAAGGCCAAGGCTGAAGCGCGCACGCTGACCGACAGCTCCGACAAGGCGCTGGCCGGCCTGCCGCTGCTGCAGCCCGAGCGCTTCCACTACACCAACCGCCATGGCGACCGCATCGAGGCCTATGTCTTCAAGCCCGCCGGCTGGCAGGCGAGCGACAAGCGCCCGGCGATCGTCTACGTGTACGGCGGCCCGCTGAACGACCGCCACATCGTGGAGGTCGACAGCTTCCAGAACACCGCCTACCTGTTCGGCCAGTACATGGCCGCCAAGCATGGCTACGTGACCGTCGCCGTCGACCCGCGCGGCCACAGCAACTACGGCCGCAAGTTCGGCGATGCCAACTGGGAACGCGCGGGCGAGCCTCAGGCCGAGGACCTGGAAGACCTGGCCAGGCTGCTGCCGGCGCAATACGGCGTGGACGCCAGCCGCATCGGCCTGAACGGCTGGAGCTTCGGCGGCTTCCAGACGCAGTACACGATGTACACGCGGCCCGACGTGTTCGCCGCCGGCATCGCCGGGGCGGGCCCGACGGAATGGGAGAACTACAACAGCTGGTACAGCGGCCGCACCATCGGCAAGGCCACCGACCGCACCAAGCCCGTGCTGCGCAAATACTCGCTGCTGCCGCTGGCCAAGGGCCTCAAGCACCCGCTGATGCTGGTGCATGGCATGCAGGACCCCAACGTGCTGTACCAGGACACGGTGAACGTCTACCGCGAGCTGCTGGACTCGGGCAAGGAATCGCTCGTCGAACTGTTCCTCGACCCGGACGGCGTGCACGCGATGGGCGGCGTGGTCAAGCCGGCCGGCTGGCACCGCAAGTACGAAGCCTTCTGGCTGCAACACCTGGGCCGCGCCACCCGCTGACGCGCATCGCCGCGACACTCCTCACCATGCCGACGTCTCGCCTGTTTTCTGAAGAGGACGACCGCCTGACCCGCCTGGCGGCGCTGGAGGTCATGGACACGGCGCCGGAGCCGCTGTTCGACCACCTCACGGCGCTGGCCGCGCAGATCTGCGGCACGCCCGTGGCGCTGCTGGGCCTGCTGGACGAGCGCCGGCAGTGGTTCAAGGCGGCGTTCGGCATCGACCGCAGCGAGACGCCGCGGGCGCTGACCTTCTGCGCCCACACGCTGCAGGCGGACGGGCTCTTCGAGGTGAAGGACGCCAGCGAGGACAGCCGTTTCGCCCACCATCCCGACGTGCTCGCGCAGCCGGCGCTGCGCTTCTATGCGGGCGTGCCCATCCGGCTCGACGACGGCAGCCTTCCCGGCACGCTGTGCGTGCTGGACTTCCACCCACGCGAGCTGACCGACGCGCAGCGCGAGGCGCTGGCCCGCCTGGCCGGCGCCGCGGCCGAGGGGCTGATGTTGCGGGAGCGGGCGCTGGCGCGCGCCGACGCCGCCACGCACGCCCAGGCCTTGCGCGTGCTGGCCGAGACCGCGCCGCTGGGCATCTTCCGCACCGATGCGGTGGGGCAGTACATCTACACCAACCGGGCCTGGCAGCGCATCTGCGGCCTCGGCGCCCGGGAAGCCCTCGGCGAAGGCTGGGGCACCGCGCTGATGCCGGAGGAGGGCGGCACGGTGCTGGAGCGCTGGCAGCGTTGCGTCGCGCGGCGCGAACCCTTCGAGATGCGCTACCGCGTGCGGCAGCCCGGTGGCGCCGTGCGCCATGTGTGGTCGCGGGCGCGGCCGCTGCTGGCGCCGACGGGCGAGTTGGTGGGCTACATCGGCATCACCGAAGACACGACCGAGCGCCTGAGCACCGAGCGCGAGCTGCGCGACAGCAAGGCCCTGCTGGACCGCACCGGCCGCGTGGCCGGCGTCGGCGGCTGGAGCCTGGACCTGCAGACGCTGGAGCTCATCTGGAGCGACCAGACCTGCCGCATCCACGACCTCGAGCCGGGGCACAAACCCACACTGGAGGAGGCGCTGGCCTTCTTCCCCGACCCGGAAGCGCGCGCGGCGATGCAGACCGCGCTGCAGCGCGGCATGCACCATGGCGACCCCTGGAGCCTGGAGCTGCCGCTCATCACGGCGCGCGGCCGCCAGGTGTGGGTGCTGGCGCAGGGGCAGGTGGACTGGCAGGACGGCGTGCCGGTTCGCGTCGTCGGGGCTTTTCAGGACGTCACGGAGCACCACCGCGCTGCCGAAGAGCTGGAGCGCAACAGGCAGCGGCTGCGCGCCTTGTATGAATCGACGCCGGCCATGATGCATTCCATCGATGCCGGCGGCCGCATGCTCAGCGTGTCCGATCGCTGGCTGGAGCGGCTGGGCTACCGCCGCGAGCAGGTCATCGGGCGGCTGCTGGATGACTTCCTGCCACCCGAGTCGCGTCGCCTCGTGCGCGACGTGCATCTGCCGGCGATGTGGCGCGACGGCCATGTGGACGATTGCCCGCTGCAGCTCATCTGCGGCGATGGGCGGCTGCGCGACGTGCTCGTGTCCGCCGTCGCCGAATACGACAGCCAGGGCCGGCCGCTGCGTGCGCAGGCGCTGGTGCACGACATCACCGAAGACCTCAAGCGCCGCGCCGAGCTGGCGCAGGAGCAGCGCATCCGGCGTCAGACCGAGCGGCATGTGCAGGAGCTGGACCAGCTGCTGCGCGAGCGTTCGGAGATGCTGGATGTGCTGGCGCACGAGGTGCGCCAGCCGCTGAACAACGCCAGCGCCGCGCTGCAGAGTGCGACGGCCGCGCTCGACGGGCGCGGCGAGCGGCAGGCGCACGACCGGCTGATGCGGGCGCAGGCGGTGCTGGGGCAGGTGCTGGCAGGCGTTGACAACACGCTGGCCGCGGCCAGCCTGCTGGCCGGGGGCGGCCGCATCGGGCGGCAGGACACCGACATCGACACGCTGATCGCCGTCACGATCGCCGACCTTCCGCGCGACCAGCGCGATCGCATCGTCATCAACCGCCACACGGCCACGCGCACGGCGCTGATGGACATGAGCCTGATGCGGCTGGCGCTGCGCAACCTGCTGTCCAACGCGTTGAAGTACGCGCCCGGCGTCAGCCCGGTGACGCTGCACGTGATGGACTTCGACGAACCGGCGGCGTTGCAGTTCGAGGTCGTCGACACCGGCCCCGGCATTCCGCGCGAGCTGCTGCCGCGGCTGTTCACGCGCGGCGCGCGCGGCGGCGGCGCCGAGCCGGCCCACGGGCTGGGCCTGTACATCGTGCGTCGCGTCATGGACCTGCATGGCGGCGCGGCCGACCTGCTCTACACGAGCCCGCAGGGCACGGTCATGCGGCTGACGCTGCCGCAGGCCGGCTGACGGGCAACGCAGCGGCCGGCAGGCCCAAAGCCCGACAGCCTCCTAGACTTCGGTGCTCTGGCTGTGTTCCCTGACCCCGTGATGCCCGATTCCCACGACGATGCCCCGTCACGGCCTGTGCGCCGTCTGCCCAGCCTGCGGCGGAAACTCAGCCTGGTGCTGGGCGGCCTGGCGCTGCTCATCCTGACGCTGGTGGGCGGCTACCTGGGCTGGATGGCCACGCGGGGGCTGCACGAGGCCCAGCAGACCGCCGTTCGCACGACGGCCCAGTTCGCCGCCGAGCTGCTGGCCAGCGAGCTGCGCGACCGTGAACGCGAGATCGAGCTGCTCAGCGCGGCGCCGCACCTCGTCGAAGGCGCGCTCGACGCGCCCGGCGTGCGCGGCTCGCTGGAGCGGCGCATGGCCCAGCACGACGAATTCGCGTGGATGGGTGTGGCATCGGCGGACGGCACCGTGCTGCAGGCCAGCGGCGGGCAGCTCGTGGGGCGCTCGGTGGCGGATCGGCCCTGGTTCATCGAGGGGCGCGAACACACCCACGTGGGCGACGTGCACGAGGCCAAGCTGCTGGCGTCGCTCGTCCCGGCGCGGCCCGACGGCGAGCCCACGCGGTTCATCGACTTCGCCGCGCCCATCCGCGACCGCACGGGCCGGCTGCGCGGCGTCGTCGCGGCCCATGCGCAGTGGCACTGGGTCGTCGGCATGGTGGAGAGCGTCACCCGGCGGCACAGCCCCGACAGCGGCATGGAGGCGCTCATCCTCGATCGGCAGGGCCGCGTGCTCTACCCACAGGCCTTGAAGGTGGCGCAGGCCGCGGATGCCCGCGTGCTGCCTCGGCCGGCCAGTGGCCGGTTCGAGGGCCGGCATGACATCGACGGTCAGCCCTACCTGACCTGGGAAGAGCCGGTGCAGGCGCGCACGCGTGCGGACCTTGGCTGGCGCATCGTCGTTCGCCAACCGCTGGCGCTGGCGCTGCGCCCGGTGCGGGAGCTGCAACGCGAACTGGTGCTGCTGGGCCTGCTGGCCGCCGCAGCGCTGACCCTGGCGGCGCTGCTGTTGGCGCGCCGTATCAGCCGGCCCGTGGAGCAACTGGCCCGCATGGCCGAACGTGTGCAGGCCGAGCGGCGCATGCCGGAGTTCCCCGACCAGGCCGCGGTGCGGGAGCTCGCGCGCCTGGGCGACGCCATGGGCGGCATGGCCCGCGCGCTGCTGGCCACCGAACGCGAGCTGCGCGAGGCCAACCAGACGCTGGACGCCCAGGTGGCGCAGCGCACCGCCGAGCTGCAGGCGGCCAACGCCGCGCTGGCCCACCTGGCCACGCGCGATCCGTTGACCGGCCTGCACAACCGCCGCAGCCTGGATGCACGCCTGGCCGAGGCGCTGGCGCTGGACCGTCGCTACGGCCCCCAGAGCGGCCGTGTGCACGGCCTGCTGCTGGTGGATGCCGACCACTTCAAGCGCATCAACGACGAGTTCGGCCATGCGGCCGGCGACGCCGTGCTGCGCCAGCTGGCCACCGTGCTGCAGTCCTGCGTGCGCACGACCGACGTCGTGGCCCGCTTCGGGGGCGAGGAGTTCGCTGTGCTGCTGCCGGAGCTGGCCGATGCACGTGAAGCGATGCGGGCGGCCGAGAAGATTCGCAGCACCGTGGCGGCGGCCACCTTCCCGGGCGTCGGCCCGGTCACGGTCAGCTGCGGCGTGACGCTGGCGTGGCCGGGTGATGTCGATGCGCAGGCACTGGTCGAGCGTGCCGACGTCGCGCTCTACGAAGCCAAGCGCGGCGGGCGCAACATGGTCGTGCTGAAAGCAGCTTCCTAGACGACCTGCAGCGGCGCGCGGAACACGTAGCCGACGCGCGACTTGCTCTGCAGCGGCACCAGCGTGGGCGTGGCGCGCTCGATGCGGCGGCGTAGCCGGTAGATGGTGGCTGACAGGCCGTCGTCGGCCTCGCCGTCGGGGGCCTCGCGGCCCAGACGGTTCAACAGCGCCTCGCGCGTGACCGGTTCGCCGCCGGCCTGGGCAAAGCATTCGAGCAGCTGTCGGTCGGCCTCGCTGAGCTGGATGCGCGTGCCGTCGGGAACGATGAGTTCACCGCTGAGGCGGTCGAGCTTCCAGGCGGCTTCAGCGGCGGTGGGCTTGGCGACGCGGCGCTGCACGGCGGCAATGGCCAGCGAGATCTGCTCGAACTGCACGGGCTTGACGAGGTACATGTCGGCGCCGGCCGTGATGACCTCGCGGAACACCTCGGGGCCCAGCCGGCCCGACACGACGACGACACCGGCGTCGGAGCGGCGGCGCAGGATCTTGATCAGCTCCACGCCGTTGACGCCGGGCAGCATCAGGTCTACGAGGTAGAAGTCAAACGAGAACGCGTCGGGCGCGGCCAGCAACGCGTTGCTGTCGTCGAAACGGCTGACCGCGATACCCTGCTCCAGCAGGTACTGAGCCAGAAACTCCGAGTACTCGGCATCGTCATCGATCAGGGCGAGGGTCTTGGGTTGCATGGTGGCAGGCACGTGAGCAACCGTGAAGTTTGCCGCATGATTGCGGCGTCAGGTGA
Organism: Pelomonas nitida; assembly: GCF_043555975.1. Classification (NCBI taxonomy): domain Bacteria; kingdom Pseudomonadati; phylum Pseudomonadota; class Betaproteobacteria; order Burkholderiales; family Sphaerotilaceae; genus Roseateles; species Pelomonas nitida. Next base: position 281,372 of record NZ_JBIGIA010000004.1, read on the forward strand.
GGTGGAATCGGCAACTCTTCGCCCATTTTGCAAGCCGATGTATGCCAAATCATTGACGCGGCGATCGACTCATGAGAAACCCTCGGTGCCAGGAGACAGACGATGAGCGATGCCACACAAGATGACAGCGACGACGCCGAACTGGTCTGGGTTCTCCCCGGACATCGGGCGCCGCCCGCAGAGGCGCTGCGGCGCATTCAGGCCGTGTGCGCCGGCTGGCCGGACCTCCACGCCGCCATGCTGGTGGCGCTGGCCACCCATCAGGAGTTGCCGCGCGAGATGCTGGCGGCGGCGATCAAGCAGTTCCGCCCCGACCTGGAGGTCTACTCGCGGGAGGATGTTGTCAGCTTGCTGACAGCCATCTGGAACGGCGGCAAGAGCGGCTTCGATGCCGTGCTTCGCACGCGGGCCAATTCGCCCAAGCGCAGCGGCAGCCTGTCCTGGCTCAAGGAATGACGGGGCGCCTGGGCTGCACACCGCGTGCGGCTCAGCGGCCGGTCTTGAGCCCCAGGGCGCGCCAGCCGTCGATGCCCAGCTTGTCCAGCGTTTCGAGGTTGTTCTCGTAGATCGCGGCGGTGTCGGGCATGGACTCGACGGCGCGCTCGATGCTCTCCTCGCGCAGCAGGTGCAGCGTGGGGTAGGGCGAGCGGTTGCTGTAGTTGCCGATGTCGTCGAGCTCGCTGCCGTCGAACTGGTAGTCGGGGTGGAAGTCGGCGATCTGCAGGATGCCGTCGAGCTTGAGCTCTTCCACCAGCGCATCGGCGGCGTCGAGGAAGTCGTTGAACGCCAGGAAGTCGGTCAGCACGCCGGGGTGGATGAGCAGCGTGGTGTCGACCTCCAGCGGGTCGGCGCGATTCAGCGCCAGCAGTTCGCGGGCCAGGTCCTTCAGCAACTGCTCGAGCTCGGTGGCGTCGCTGACGACATAGCGGATGCGTTCGTTGACGTGCACCGACTTCGCGAACGGGCACAGGTTCAGGCCGATGACGGCCTTGACGACCCAGTCGCGGGTGTCGGTGATGACTTGTTCTTGGTTCATTTCATGTGTCCTTCGGTGTTGCGGGCCGAGCACAGGGCCGCGCCCAAGCCGGCCCGTCAGGCGATGTGCTCGCAGCGCGATGCCGCGAGCATCGCCGTCCCCTCGGGGGACCGGCCAGACGCGCCCGCGTTCAGCGGGGCTCGGCTGGGCGAGGGGCCAACCAAGCCTCAGCCATCCTGACCCACATCGAGCCGCCGAGGGGAATGAGGTCGTCGTTGAAGTCGTAGCTGGGGTTGTGCAGCGTGCAGGGGCCCATGCCATGGCCGCCGCTGCGGTGTTCGCCGTCGCCGTTGCCGATGAGGAAGTAGCAGCCGGGTTTGTCCAGCAGGTAGTAGCTGAAGTCCTCGGCGCCCATGGTGGGCTCGAACTCCTGCACGTTGTCGGCGCCGACCATGTCGGTCAGCACGCGGCGCACGAACTCGGTCTCTGCCGCGTGGTTGATGGTGGGCGGGTAGTTGCGGTGGAACTCGAACTCGGCCGTCAGCTCGAAGGCGCCGGCCAGCTGCTCGGTCATGTCCTTCATGCGGCGCTCCAGCAGGTCCAGCAACTCCAGCGTGAAGGTGCGCACGGTGCCTTCCAGCACGACCGAGTCGGGCACGACGTTGGTCGCCTCGCCGGCATGGATCATCGTCACGGAGATCACACCCGGGTCGATGGGCCGCTTGTTGCGGCTGACGATGGTCTGGAAGGCCGTGACGAGCTGGCAGGCGGCCGGCACCGGGTCCAGCCCCAGGTGGGGCATGGCGGCGTGCGAGCCCTTGCCCTTGAGCGTGATCTTGAATTCGTTGCTGCTGGCGAACACCGGGCCGCTCTTCAGCGCGAACTGGCCGGCCTTCATGCCTGGCCAGTTGTGGGCGCCGAACATGGCCTCCATCGGGAACTTCTCGAACAGGCCGTCCTTGATCATCTCGCGGGCGCCGCCGCCGCCTTCCTCGGCGGGCTGGAACACGAGGTAGACCGTGCCGTCGAAGTTGCGGTGCGTGGCCAGGTGCTTGGCGGCGGCCAGCAGCATGGCGGTGTGGCCATCGTGGCCGCAGGCGTGCATGCGGCCCAGGTAGCTGCTGGCGTGCGGGAACTGGTTCCGCTCGGTCATCGGTAGCGCGTCGATGTCGGCGCGCAGGCCGACGGCGCGGTCCGACGTGCCGGCCTTGACGATGCCGACGACGCCGGTGGTGCCCAGGCCCCGGTGGACGGGGATGCCCCAGTCGGTCAATGCCTGCGCGATGACGTCGGCGGTGCGCTGCTCGTGGAAGCAGAGTTCGGGGTGCTTGTGCAGGTCGCGGCGGATGGCCGTGAGGGCTGGGGCGTCGGCGAGGATGGATTCGATGAGCTTCATGGCAGCGTGACTTCAGGCTCGGTAAGAGGGGGAGTTTAGGATTCGGGCCGTGAACATGCGTCGTATCGCCCGAAGCTGGCTGTTGTGGCTGGCCCTGCTGCTGCCCATCGCCCAGGCGATGGCGGGCATGCACGCGATCTCGCACCTGGACGACCGGCCCGACGACGGGCTGGTGGATCTCGTCCACTGCGACCTCTGCCTGACGGCGGCGCATCTGGCCGCGGGCGCCCCGGCCGCCGAGCCGCCGGCGCTGGCGGCCTGCCCGGCCGTGCACGCCGCGCCCAGCGTGGCGCGTTTCGCACCCGCCCGGGTCGTCAGCCTGGGCCTGCCGCCGGCGCGCGCGCCGCCTGCTTCCGCCTGAACCTCAAGCCTTCCCGTGCCCTGCTGACAGGGCGCGGGTGTTTGCGTTTTCTCGTGGAAGTTTCCTCATGCGTTCCTTTGCCCTGGCGCCGCTGGCCGCCGCCTGCCTGTCTGTTTTCGTCACTCCCTCCCAGGCCGATCCGGCCGAATCGCTCGACAAGGTCGTCGTCACCGGCAACCCCTTGAAGAGCCAGGTGCTGGCCCAGCCCAGCGATTCGCTGTCCGGCGACCAACTCGTGCTGACCCGCGCGGCCAACCTGGGCGACACGCTGCAGGGCCTGCCCGGCGTGGCGGCCACCAACTTCGGCCCCAACGCCAGCCGGCCCAGCATCCGCGGGCTGGATGGCGACCGGGTGCGCATCCTCAGCAACTCCGGCGCGTCGGTGGATGCGTCCAACCTCAGCTTCGACCACGGCGTGGCCATCGACCCGCTGGTCATCGACAAGGTCGAGGTGCTGCGCGGCGCGGCGGCGCTGCTGTACGGCGGCAATGCGGTGGGCGGCGTCGTCAACACGCTGGACAACCGCATCCCGCGCACGCTGATCCAGGGCCTGAGCGGCGCGGCCGAGGTGCGCCTGGGCGGCGCCAGCAACGACAAGAGCGGCGCCGTGGTGCTGGACGGCGGCTCCGGCCAGCCCAACGCGGGTGTCGGCTGGCATGTGGACCTCGCCGGCCGCGACGCCGACGACCAGCGCGCGCCGCGTTTCGACAGCGAGGGTGAGAGCCGCACCAGCGTGCGCAACTCCGCCGCGCGCAGCCACGGCGGGGCGGTGGGCGGCTCGGTGTTCTTCCAGGGCGGCTATGCGGGTGTGTCGGTGGATGACTTCCACACCAACTACGGCACGACGGCCGAGGAAGACGTGACCATCCGCATGCAGCGCCAGCGTCTGGCGACGTCGGGCGAATGGGCCACGACGGACGGCCCCGTCCACCGCATCAGCTGGCAAGCCAGCCGCAACCGCTACGAGCACACCGAGATGGAGGGAGCGGAGGTGGGCACCACCTTCAAGAGCACCGGCACCGACGGGCGGCTGGAGGTGGAGCACGCGGCCGTTTCGACGCCATGGGGCCCGGTCAAGGGTCTGGTGGGCCTGCAGACCGAGTCACTGGACTTCTCGGCGCTGGGTGAAGAGGCCTTCGTGCCCAGCACGCGCACACGCAATACCGGCGTGTTCGTGCTGGAGCAGGCCCGCCTGGGTGGCGTGGACTGGTCGGCCGGCGCCCGCACCGAGCACGTGACGGTGGACTCCGACGGCGGTGACCGCTTCGGCCCGGCCCAGTCGCGTCGCTTCAGTCCCCTCAGCCTGGCGTTCAGCGGCGTGCTGCCACTGAGCCCGGCCTGGAGCGTCAGCGCCAACCTCAACCGTACGCAGCGCGCGCCGGCCTATTACGAGCTGTTCGCCAACGGTCTGCACGTGGCCAGCGCGGCCTTCGAGGTCGGCGACGCCAATCTGGGCCTGGAGCGCTCCAAGGGTGCGGACCTCGGCCTGAAGTGGGAGGGCGACGGCAGCCATGTGCACGTCAACGTCTACGAGACGCGTTTTTCCAACTACATCGCGCTGCAGGCCACCGGTGCCGAGGCCGACAACGACGGCGAGGCCGTGCCGGTCTACGCCTTCCAGGCCGTGCCGGCGCGCTTGCGTGGCGTCGAGTTCGAGGGCCGGTGGCAACTGCATCCGTCCGTCGCGCTGCTGAGCCAGCTGGATGCCGTGCGCGGCGAAAACACGCAGACCGGCGAGCCGCTGCCGCGCCTGGCGCCGCTGCGCGCCATGCTGGGCGTTGAAGCGCGGCAGGGCGACTGGTCGGGTGCGCTGGAATGGCGCGGCGCGGCACGCCAGACGCGCGTGGCCCAGTTCGACACCGCCACGGCCGGTTACGGCACGGTCAGGCTGAGCCTGGCCCGCCAGCTGCACTGGGACAAGGTCGACGCACTCTGGTATCTCAAGCTCGACAACCTCGGCAACAAGCTGGCCTACAACGCGACGGCGGTGCCGACCATCCGCGATCTGTCGCCCCAACCGGGCCGCGCGGTCAGCACGGGTCTGCAGTTACGTTTTTGATCAGACGCTGAATGATCGGCGACACCCGGTATAACCGTGGTGCGCCGATGCGCCAGCCTTGGGTTTGCATGCACTGCGGCAGGGCTGGTGTGCACCAGGGCCGGCATGTCCGGTGGGTGCGGAATTTGCATCGGTGCTCAGGAGAGGAGCAACGATGCAGACCGCTTTCGACGAAATGAACGCAGCGGGGCCCGTCACCCGCGCCCACTACGACGCCTATGCCCGCTGGCTGGCGGAGCAGCCCGAGTCGCTGATGCGCGAACGGCGCGAACAGGCGGAGCTGATCTTCCGCCGCGTGGGTATCACCTTCGCGGTCTATGGCGACAAGGATTCGGGCGAGGGCACCGAGCGCCTCATCCCCTTCGACCTGATCCCGCGGGTCATTCCGGCGGCCGAATGGACCGCCATGCAGGCCGGCCTGGCGCAGCGCGTGACGGCGCTGAACCGCTTCATCCACGACGTCTATCACGACCAGGAGATCCTGAAGGCCGGCATCGTGCCGGCCGACGAGATCCTGAAGAACACGCAGTTCCGCAAGGAGATGATGGGCGTGGACGTGCCCGGCGGCGTCTACAGCCACATCGCTGGGGTGGACATCGTGCGCGCCGGCCATGCCGACGGCAGCGGCCACTACTACGTGCTGGAAGACAACCTGCGCGTGCCCAGTGGCGTGAGCTACATGCTCGAGAACCGCAAGATGATGATGCGGCTCTTCCCCGAGCTGTTCGTGCAGCACCGCATCGCGCCGGTGGCCCATTACCCCGACCTGCTGCTGGACACGCTGCGCAGCGTGGCGCCGCCCGGCGTGGCCGACCCCACCGTCGTCGTCATGACGCCGGGCATGTACAACTCGGCCTATTTCGAGCACGCCTTCCTGGCGCAGCAGATGGGCGTGGAGCTCGTCGAGGGTCAGGACTTGTTCGTCGACGGCGGCTTCGTCTACATGCGCACCACGCGCGGCCCCAAGCGCGTGGACGTGATCTACCGCCGCATCGACGACGACTTCCTCGACCCGCAGGTCTTCCGCGCCGACTCGCAACTGGGCTGCGCGGGGCTGGTGAACGCCTACAAGGCCGGCAAGGTCACGCTGAGCAACGCCATCGGCACGGGTATCGCGGACGACAAGTCCATCTACCCCTATGTGCCGAAGATGATCGAGTTCTACCTCGGCGAGAAGCCCATCCTGCAGAACGTGCCCACCTACGTCTGCCGCGAGAAGGAAGACCTGGCCTACACGCTGGCGCATCTGGGCGAGCTGGTCGTGAAGGAGGTGCATGGCGCTGGCGGCTACGGCATGTTGGTCGGGCCGGCGGCCACCAAGGCCGAGATCGAGGCCTTCCGGGCGCGCCTCGTCGCGAACCCGGGCAACTACATCGCGCAGCCGACGCTGTCACTGTCCACCTGCCCGACCTTCGTCGAAAGCGGCGTGGCTCCCCGTCACATTGACCTGCGACCCTTCGTGCTGTCGGGCTCGACGGTGCGCATGGTGCCGGGCGGGCTGACGCGCGTGGCGTTGAAGGAGGGATCGCTCGTGGTCAATAGCAGCCAGGGCGGCGGGACCAAGGACACCTGGGTGTTGGAGGACTGACGCGATGCAATGGAAGCCTGAACGTATTTTTTTCGGGTGCGATGAGCTCAGTCGTCGTGATCGCCCAAAACACCTCCTGAACAAAACCACGGCGCTCCGGAATCTGCCGGATCAGCGCGTTGATCCGCGCGTTTGCGCGACTTGGCGTAGATCCAGACGAAGAGAGCAAGGAGACACAACGAGAAAACCAGCGGCATGAGCAGCGATGCGATCCGGTTGGGTGATCTGGCGTCCGAGAAGTGGTATGCGACGCCGCCCACGGCAATGATGATGAACAGGGATCTCATGACTTTCACGTCCACATTTCGCCAGCCGATTCTGTTTGCGCGACAAGCCCTGTCCGCCCATCGGCCTACGTCAATTTTCACGGGCTCTGCAGCAGGCGATCAGGAGTTGTCTTATGTTGTCTAGGACCGCTGACCATCTGTTTTGGCTGAGCCGCTACATCGAGCGGGCCGAAAACACGGCGCGCATGCTGGACATCGCCTACCAGACCTCGCTGCAACCCCAGTCGGCCGACGAGTCGCTGCAGACCTGGCGCAGCCTGGTGTCGATCTCCGAGTTGAATGGCCTGTACGGCGCCAAGTACTCGGTGATCAACGCCCGCAACGTCATGGAGTTCATGGTGGCCGACGAGAACAACCTCTCGTCCATCTTCAACTGCCTGCGTGCGGCGCGCGAGAACGCCCGTGCGGTGCGGGGCTCTCTGACCACCGAGGTCTGGGAGACGATGAACCAGACCTGGCTGGAGTTCCGCCGCCTGCTGCGCGAAGGGGCGCTGGCGCGCGACCCGTCGCAGCTGTTCGAGTGGGTGAAGTACCGCTCGCACCTGTCGCGCGGCGTGACGGTGGGCACGATGCTGCAAGACGAGGCCTTCCACTTCATCCGCATCGGCTCCTTCCTGGAGCGCGCCGACAACACCGCGCGGCTGCTGGACGTGAAGTTCTATCGCCAGGAGCAGGCTCAGGTGGACGCAGACGATGCGGGGCACGACACCGCGCGCGACTTCTACTACTGGTCGGCCGTGCTGCGCTCGGTGTCGGGGTTCGAGATCTACCGCAAGGTCTACAGCAATGTCATCCAGCCCGACAAGGTGGCCGAGCTGATGATCCTGCGCTCGGACATGCCGCGCTCGCTGTCGCACTGCATCACGCGCATGCATGCGAACCTCAAGCGTGTGGCGAACCCGCAGTCGGCGGAGACGCTGCGGCGCGCCGGTCGGTTGGAGGCCGGGCTGGCCTTCGGGCGCATCGACGAGATCCTGGCGGAAGGGTTGCATCCTTTCCTGGACCGTTTCCTCGCCGAGGTGGCGGATCTCGGTGCGCGGATCAGCCAGGACTTCCTGGTGCCTTCGGCTTGAGGGCTGGTGATGGGGGAGGCGTTGCCGGCAGCTCCAACGTTCGTTGCCTCGTGCCGGGAATTCGCCCCGGCGGGCGACCTACTTTTTGAGCGACCAAAAAGTAGGCAAAAAGTCGCCCCCGATCCGCCCGGCCCTTTGCTTCGCAGCGGGCTGCCCTGTGCTGCTCAGGCCTTGCGGGCCCGCGCAAAACTCGCTTCGCTACGCTGCGCTCAAACAGTTGCGCGGAGTCAGTGCTTGAAGCGTGCTGCGCACGCGCCCGCCAGCCCTTGCGCTGCTCGGCGGGCTCAGAGGGGGGGTGATGGAATGGCCGGCGCCAGCCGGCTTATGGGTTTGGCTGTCGGCTGTTTCGGCTGTTCGGCTGTTTCGGGTCTTCCCCTTCAAAACCGCCGAGAAGCGCAGAGGGCCAGGGCGCGCGCGCAGCGCGCTTCAACGACTGACTTCGCGCCCCTTTGTCTGAGCGAAGTGAGCGCAGTGAACGAAGCGAGTTGGGCGCGGCCCTGGGCTTCGAGCATCGCAGGGGACCCCGACGCGCAGCGTTGGGGCGGCTTTGCAGGGGCGCCTTCTTTGCCTACTTTCTTGCGCGCGCAAGAAAGTAGGTCGCCCGCCGGGGCGAAATCCCGGCATGGGACTTGGCATTCAACCAAACTTGGAATGAGCGCCCGCCAAACGGCGCGGTGACCCACGCATGAGCATCCACGTCGCCCTCAAACACGTCACCCGCTACAAATACGATCGCCCCGTCGCGCTCGGCCCGCAGGTCATCAGGCTGCGCCCCGCGCCGCACTGCCGCACGCCCATCCTCAGCTACTCGCTGCGGATCGAGCCGGCCAACCACTTCATCAACTGGCAGCAAGACCCCTTCGCCAACTACCTCGCGCGGCTCGTCTTCCCCGAGAAGACGACCGAGTTCACCGTCACGGTGGACCTGGTGGCCGAGATGGCGGTCTACAACCCGTTCGACTTCTTCCTGGAGCCGCACGCCCAGACCTTCCCGTTCGCGTACGACGAGGCCCAGCAGATCGAGCTGGCGCCCTATCTGCAGGCCGGCCCCGCCACGCCGCTGCTGGCCGCCTATCTGAAGGACATCCCGCGCACCGAGCGCGCCACCATCGACTTCCTCGTCGAGCTGAACCAGCGCGTGCAGCGCAGCGTGTCCTACCTCATCCGGCTCGAGCCCGGCGTGCAGACCCCGGAGGACACGCTCAGCAAGGCGTCGGGCTCCTGCCGCGACTCCGGCTGGCTGCTGGTGGAACTGCTGCGCCACCTGGGGCTGGCGGCGCGCTTCGTGTCGGGCTACCTGATCCAGCTCGCGCCCGACGAGAAGTCGCTCGACGGCCCCAGCGGCACGGAGGTGGACTTCACCGACCTGCACGCCTGGTGCGAGGTCTACCTGCCCGGGGCCGGCTGGATCGGGCTGGACCCGACGTCCGGCCTGCTGGCCGGCGAAGGCCACATTCCGCTGGCGGCCACGCCCACGCCCGGCAGTGCGGCACCCATCAGCGGCGCGGTGGACGAGAGCGAGGTGGAGTTCGGCCACGAGATGAGCGTCACGCGTATCTTCGAGTCGCCGCGCGTGACCAAGCCCTACACCGACGAGCAGTGGGCCGCCGTGCTGAAGCTCGGCGAGCGCGTCGACCGCGAGCTGATCGCGGGCGACGTGCGGCTGACGATGGGCGGCGAGCCCACCTTCGTCGCCATCGACAACCGCGACGCGCCGGAGTGGAACACCGAGGCGCTCGGGCCCACCAAGCGGCTCTACGCCCAGGCGCTGACGCACCGGCTGCGTGACGAGTACGGGCAGGGCGGTTTCCTGCACTTCGGGCAGGGCAAGTGGTACCCCGGCGAGCAGCTGCCGCGCTGGGCGCTGTCCATCTACTGGCGCGCCGACGGCCAGCCCTGCTGGCGCAACCCCGACTGGTTTGCCGACGAGCGCGAGGGCCATGCCTACACGAGCGAGCACGCGCAGACCTTCATGACCGCGCTCACGCGCCGGCTGGGCGTGGCGGACACCCATGTGCGCCCCGGCTACGAGGACACCTTCTACTACCTGTGGCGTGAACGCCGCCTGCCCGTCAACGTCGACCCCTTCACCTCGCAGCTGGACGACGAGATGGAGCGCGCGCGGCTGCGCCGCGTGTTCGAGCAAGGGCTGTCGCATGTCGTCGGGTATGTGCTGCCGCTGCGTCATGCCAGCGATGCGCCGACGCTGGCAGGCACGCGCTGGCAGACCGGGCCGTGGTTCCTGCGCGATGACCGCCTTTATCTGCACCCCGGCGACTCGCCCATGGGGTGGCGGCTGCCACTGGATTCGCTGCCCTGGGTCAGCAAGGGCGACTATCCCTATTTGATCGAGCAGGACCCGTTCGCACCCCGCGGCATGCTGCCCGCGGCGGCGGCGCTGAAAGCCCAGGTGCAAGGCGTCACATCGGGCGGCCCGTCGGCGTGGCGAGACGGCGGCGGGTCAGGGGCGGGCCTGGGTGGATTTGCGCCCGGCGATTCGCCCTGGCCCGCCGCCGCGCGCGCGGTGAACGAGACGGCGCCGGACCGGCAGGAGAGCGCGCACTGGATCACCCGTACGGCGCTGTGCGTGGAGGCACGCGACCCGCGGCGCGCCAACGGCCCGCAGGCCGAGGCGCAGGGCGAGGCCAGCGGTGTGCTGTATGTGTTCATGCCGCCGCTGGAGAAGCTGGAGCATTACCTGGAACTGCTGTCGGCCGTGGAAGCCACTTGCGAGGACACCGGCTTCAAGGTGGTGCTGGAGGGCTACCCGCCGCCGCGCGACCCGCGGCTGAAGGTGCTGCAGGTGACGCCGGACCCCGGCGTCATCGAGGTCAACATCCACCCGGCGCACAACTGGGGCGAACTGGTGGAGCACACCGAGTTCCTGTACGAGGCGGCCCGGCTCACGCGGTTGTCCAGCGAGAAGTTCATGATCGACGGGCGCCACACCGGTACCGGCGGCGGCAATCACTTCGTGCTGGGCGGCGCCACGCCGGCGGACTCCCCCTTCCTGCGCAGGCCGACGCTGCTGGCCTCGCTGCTCGCCTACTGGCATAACCACCCGTCCTTGAGCTACCTGTTCAGCGGCCTCTTCCTTGGCCCTACCAGCCAGGCGCCGCGCGTGGACGAGGCGCGCAACGACCAACTGCGCGAGCTGGAGATCGCGCTGGGCGAGATCTTCAAGGCCGAGCAGCGCTTCGGCGAGGCCATGCCGCCGTGGCTGGTGGACCGCACGCTGCGCAACGTGCTGGTGGACGTGACCGGCAACACGCACCGCAGCGAGTTCTCCATCGACAAGCTCTACTCGCCCGACTCCACCACCGGCCGCCTGGGGCTGCTGGAGCTGCGCGCCTTCGAGATGCCGCCGCACGCGCGTATGAGCGTCGTGCAGCAACTGCTGCTGCGCGCCTTCGTCGCGCGGTTCTGGAAGACACCCTACAAGACGCCGCTGGTGCGCTGGGGCACGGAGCTGCACGACCGCTGGCTGCTGCCGCATTTCGTCCGCGAAGACTTCGCCGACGTGCTGGAGGACATGGCCGAGGCAGGCTACGCGCTGGACCCGGCCTGGTTCGCGCCGCATGTCGAGTTCCGCTTCCCGAAGTTCGGCGAGTTCGCGGCGCGCGGCGTGCATGTCACGCTGCGTGGCGCGCTGGAGCCCTGGCATGTGATGGGCGAGGAGGGCTCGGCCGGTGGCACGGTGCGTTATGTGGACGCGTCGCTGGAACGCATGGAGGTGCATGTCAGCGGCCTCATCGACCCGCGCCACCGCATCACCGTCAACGGCGTGCCGCTGCCGTTGCAGCCCACGGGCCGCGTCGGCGAGTTCGTCGCCGGCGTGCGCTACCGCGCGTGGCTGCCCGCCTCGGCGCTGCACCCGACCATCGGCATCCATGCCCCGCTGACGGTGGACCTCGTCGACACCTGGCAGCAGCGATCGCTGGGCGGTTGCCGCTACTCGGTGGCCCACCCGGGCGGCCGCAACTACGCGACGCTGCCCGTCAACGCCTACGAGGCCGAGAGCCGGCGCCTCGCCCGTTTCGTGGCCATGGGCCACACGCCCGGCCGCGTGCTGGCCGGCGAGCCGCAGCGCAGCCTGGAGTTCCCGTTCACGCTGGACTTGCGCAAGGCGAGCTGACGGTCGTGTCTCTGTGACCCGCGCCGGTGCCCGAGGCGGCACGGGGCGCGGTGCAGGCGTGCGCCATCAATCAGGTCGGCGTGACCGCTGTTGGGCGCAGCAACTGGGTTTCGGCAACGGCATGACCTGCCGGCGCGGTGGCGTGAATGACGGGGACCTGGCCTGTTCAGACCCGTGCGGAGATGTCCAGGGATGGGCATCCCTAACTCAACCCCTGATTTGCAGTCGGCATGGCATTTGTGGGGCTGGCGGGGCGATATGACCTCTGGCTACGATTTGTGAGCGGGTCTGCAGTGCGCTCGACTGGAGGACTCCTACCTCCGGGCTGCGGGGATCCACGCTCCATCAACCAGGAGGAGACATCCATGCGCAAATCGATCCCCGTGATTTCCACCCTGACCTTGGCGTTGGTGGCCGCAGGCCTTGCGGCCACGGCGTCGGCCCAGGTGCCCAGCCCTGTGACCCTCAGCTACGTGCTGAACAGCCAGTGGCCCGCCGGCTACTGTGCGTCGGTCACCGTTCGCAACCCCAACAGCGTGGCGGTGGACTGGAGCGGCTCGCTCACCATCGGCGGCAAGGTCAACAACGTCTGGAGTGCGCAATGGGCGCAGTCTGGCAGCAGCCTGAGCTTGAGTGGCCTGGCCTGGAACAAGACCATCGCCGCCAATGCAACGCTGACGGGTATTGGCTTCTGTGCGGACGGCACGCCGGCACCCACGCCAGCCCCGACACCTGCGCCGACGCCGGCCCCCACGCCGGCCCCGACACCTGCGCCCACGCCAGCACCCACGCCCGCGCCGACACCAGCGCCGACACCTGCACCCACGCCGGCTCCTACGCCAGCACCAACTCCCGCGCCGACGCCAGCACCAACCCCGGCACCGACACCAGCCCCAACACCCGCGCCGACACCGGCCCCCACCCCCAGCCCCGCGCCCTATTCCTTCCGCAACGTTCGCGTGGACGGTGGGGGCTTCATCTCCGGCATCGTGTTCAGTCAGGCCGCGAAGGACTTGATCTATGCGCGCACGGACATCGGTGGGCTGTACCGCTGGAATCCGACGTCCAAGGACTGGACGCCGCTGCTGGACTGGGTGGGCGCCGACAAATGGGGTTGGAACGGCGTGGTGGCCGTGGCGGCCGACCCGCGTGACGCGAAGCGCGTCTACGCCGCAGTGGGCATGTATACCAACTCGTGGGACCCCAACAACGGCGCGATTCTGCGCTCCAGTGACCAGGGGCAGACCTGGGCTGCCACACCCCTGCCGTTCAAACTGGGCGGCAACATGCCGGGGCGCGGCATGGGTGAGCGCCTGACCGTCGACCCGAATCTCTCCAGCGTGCTGTACTTCGGCGCGCCCAGCGGCAAGGGCCTGTGGCGCAGCACGGACTCCGGAGCGACGTGGAAGGTGGTGGCGAACTTCCCCAACGTGGGCAACTACGCCGCCGATCCAACCGACACGTCGGGCTATGGCAGCGACACGCAGGGCATCGTCTGGGTCACCTTCGATCCCAGCAGTGGCAGCACGGGGTCGGCGACCAGGACGATGTACGTCGGCGTTGCTGACAAGCAGAACAGCATCTACCGGTCCACGGACGCCGGGGCCAGCTGGCAACTGGTGCCCGGCCAGCCGGTGGGCTACATCCCGCACAAAGGGGTCTACGACCCGATCAACGGCATCCTCTACATCGCCACCAGCGACACCGGCGGGCCGTATGACGGCGCCAAGGGCGATGTGTGGAAGTTCGAAGCGGCCAGCGGCGTGTGGACGCGCATCAGCCCGGTGCCGTCAACCAGCAGCGACGACTACTTCGGCTACACCGGCCTGACCATCGACCGGCAGAACCCCAAGGTCTTGATGGTGGGCACGCAGATCTCCTGGTGGCCCGATGCCCAGTTCTTCCGCACGACGGACGGCGGCCAGACCTGGACGCGCGCCTGGGACTGGAGCAGTTATCCCTCGCGCAGCTTCCGCTACACGATGGACATCTCCAGCGTGCCATGGCTGACCTTCGGCGCATCTCCCGTGGCGCCCGAGGTCAGCCCCAAGCTTGGTTGGATGAACGAAGCCATGGAGATCGACCCGTTCGACTCCAACCGCTTCATGTACGGCACGGGTGCCACGCTGTACGGCAGTGAGAACCTGCTGAACTGGGACAGGAGCGGGGCGCAGATCACCATCAAGCCGATGGTCAAGGGCCTGGAGGAAACCGCCGTGCTGGACCTGGTGAGCCCGCCGTCGGGCGCGCCCCTGTTCTCGGCGATGTTCGACGTCGCCGGCTTCCGCCACGACGACCTCACGGTGGTGCCGTCGCTGATGTTCACGACACCGACGCTCAGCGGCAACAGCAGCATCGACTTCGCGGAGCTGGTGCCCGGGGTCATGGCGCGTGTGGGCCAGGTCGACAAGCAGGCCTACCCCAACGTCAACCGCATTGGCGTGACCGACAACGGGGGCAACACCTGGTACCAGGGGCAGGAGCCCAGCGGCGGCGCCAGCAGCGGCACCATCGCCGTCGGTGCCGACGGCAACGCCTTCGTCTGGAGCCCCGCAGGCGCGCCGGTGGTGTACTCCACCAGCCGTGGCAGCTCGTGGAGCACGTCGACGGGCGTTCCCACCGGTGCACTGGTCCGCTCGGACCGCGCCACGGCGGGCCGCTTCTACGCCTACTCGGCCGGCAGCTTCTACGTCAGCACGAACAGCGGGGCCAAGTTCTCGGCCACCGCAGCCGCCGGCCTGCCCGCCTCGGGCAAGGTGCAGTTCAAGGCGGTGCCGGGCGCTGCAGGGCATGTCTGGCTGGGCGGCGAGACCGGGTTGTGGCGCTCGACCGACGGGGGCGCGAGCTTCGTCACCGTGCCGGGGGTGCAGCTGGCGACGAACATCGGCTTCGGCAAGGCGGCCGCCGGGCAGACCTACCCGGCGCTCTACCTGTTCGGCAAGGTCAGCGGTGTGTCGGGCTTGTTCCGCTCGGTGGATACGGGCCAGAGCTGGGTGCGCCTGAACGATGACCAGCATCAATGGGGTAACGCCGGAGATGCGCTGACCGGCGACCCTCGCACCTTCGGGCGCGTGTACCTCGGCACCAATGGCCGCGGCATCATCGTGGGCGATCCGGCCGCTGCCACGGCGGCGAGCGCGCAGCGCAGCAAGCGCTGAGCTGGCCCGCCCGGGCCGGCAGTGATGCAGGCTGGAGTTTTCGTTCTGGGTGGATCGGCACCACGTATCCTGCCGGGACCGAACTTCACCTGCGCCGCCGTGGCCGCCGCTCCTGGAGCGCGCGGCCGCGGCGGGCCGCTTGCCAACCCAGCCATGCACATCGAAATCCAACCCGGCGTCCGCCTGTTCGTCGACATCGAAGGCCTGGGGCATGTCCCCGACGGCCGCAGCCTGCGCGAGAAACCGACGCTGGTGCTGATCCACGGTGGCCCCGGCTTCGACCACACCGCGTTCCGGCCTTTCTTCAGCCGCTTTGCCGACCTGTGCCAGATCGTCTACTTCGACCAGCGTGGTCACGGCCGCAGCAGCGCCAGGCCGCTGGGCGAATGCCGGCTCGATACGCTGGCCGACGACGTCGTGCGGCTGTGCGATGTGCTGGGCATCGTGAAGCCCATCGTGTTGGGGCAGAGCTTCGGCGGCTTCGTTGCGCAGCGCTATCTGGCGCGGCACCCGGCGCATCCGCGCAAGGTGGTGCTGTCCAGCACGTCGCACCATTTCGGCCTGGACCGCAAGGTGCACCACTTCGGGCGGCTCGGCGGGCCCGAGGCTGCTGCGGCGACGCGTGAGTTCTGGGAGCGTCCGGGCCCCGACACCTGGGCGGCCTACGAGCGGCATTGCCGCCACCTCTACAACACGCAGCCCAAGCACCCGGATGCGGGCGGGTGGATGCAGTTCAACCCCGAGATCCTGTTCGAACACACGCGCACCGAGCTGCCCGGCATGGACTTGCGGCCCGGGCTGGCGCGGGTGCAGTGCCCGGTGCTGGTGATGGCCGGCGAGGAAGACCCGGTCACGCCGCCCGAGGATGCCGCCGAGATCGTCGCTGCGCTGCCGCCGCAATGGGTGGCGGGCTTCGAGCGCTTCCCCGGCGTGGGCCATGGCGCCTGGCGCGACGACCCCGTCGCCGCCGAGCGCGTGCTGCGGGCCTTCCTGGCCTGAGCGCCATCGCCAGCCGCTGGGCGGCGGCCGGTTCGTGCGCCGGGCATGCGTGGTGGTGCGCGCGGCAACTGCGGCAAATGCATCGTGAAGCCGGTGCCGGCGTCGGCGGGGGCTCGGGCCTTGCTTGACAATGCCCACCCACCCGCGATTCCTCTTCATGCCCGAGCTCACGCCCAGCCAGTGGAGCCTGCTCCCCGATGAGCCGGAGGCTCCCGCCGCGCCCGATCCGCTGGCGCAGGCCGCGTCCAGCGCGCTGCGCAGCCGTGACGGCCATTTCTACGAGCTGACGGGCCAGGTCAATCGCCCCGGCGAGCCGCAGGCCGGGCCCGCGCTGCGCTGGCAACGCTTCTTTGAAGCCGGCGGCGCGGTGGGCTGGCAGGAGCTGTCGGCCAAGGCGCTGCGCGTGCAGCGCCGCGTGCTGGAAGATGGCGCGAGCTACAACGTGCACAGCGACGGCCCGCCGTTGCCCGGCCAGGGCGGCCTGGAGGCGGCTCCGCTGGCGCGCCACTGGCCGCTGGAACTGCTGCCCATGCTCATCGATCCGGATGAGTGGCGCCACATCGAGGCCGGTGCCATCCAGCGCGCGCGGCTGCTCGATGCCGTGATGGCCGACATCTACGGCGAGCGCCGCCTGCTGCGCGACGGGCTGCTGCCCGCATCGCTCGTGCTGGCCGACCCGCAATACCTGCGGGCCATGCACGGCAGCCGCCCGCCGGGGGGCGTGCACCTGCATGTGCAGGCCTTCGACCTCACGCGCTGCGCCGACGGCCACTGGTGGGTGGTCGGGCAGCGCACGCAGGCGCCGTCGGGCCTGGGCTATGTGCTCGAGAACCGCCTCATCATCGCGCAGCAGTTCCCCGAGGCCTTCCGCCAGATGGCCGTGCAGCGGCTGGCGGCGAGCTACCGCGACTTCATCCAGGCGCTGACCAAGCTCTCGCCCGCCGGCGAGCGCAGCCGCGTCGCGCTGCTGACGCCGGGGCCGCGCAACGAGACCTATTTCGAGCAGGCCTTCCTGGCGCGCTACCTGGGCATCACGCTGGTGGAAGGCGCTGACCTGACCGTGCGTGGCGACAAGGTCTACCTGAAGACGCTGGCGGGCCTGGAGCGCGTGCATGTGCTGCTGCGCCGTGTCGACGACACCTGGCTGGACCCGCTGGAACTGCGGCCCGACTCCATCCTCGGCGTGCCGGGCTTGCTGCAGGCAGCGCGCGCCGGCGAGGTTGTCATTGCCAACGTGCCAGGGGCCGGCTGGCTGGAAAGCCCCGGCCTCACGGCCTTCTGGCCCGGTGTGGCCGAGGCCTTGTTTGGCGAGAAGCTGGTGTTGCCCGCGATCCAGAGCTGGTGGTGCGGCGAGGAGAGCGCCTGGCAGACGCTGCGCCCCCGCCTGGCGGAATTCGTCGTCGTGCCCACCTTCTCGGCCAGCCCCACGACGCTGAGCTTCAACCCCGTCGTCGCGGCCGAGCTCGACGCCACCGGGCTGCAGGCGCTGGCCGCACGCATCGATGCCAACCCCACCGCCTACACACTGCAGGCGCGTGTCAAACCGACCAAGCAGCCGGTGTGGGTGCGCGGCGCGCTGGAGCCGCGCGTGGCCGTGCTGCGCGTGTACGTCATGACGGACGGGCAGGGCGGCTGGACCGTGCTGCCCGGCGGGCTGGCGCGCGTGGCGCCGCGCCGCGACCCGCTGGCCGATGCGTGGCTGTCCATCCAGCGCGGGTCGCTGAGCGCCGACACCTGGGTCATGACGGATGGCGAGGTGGACCCCACCACGCTGCTGCCGCAACCCCTGCAGGCCACCGACCTGCGCGACGTGCACTGGACGGTGACCAGCCGCGCCGCCGAGAACCTGTTCTGGCTGGGCCGCTACACCGAGCGTGCCGAGAACAGTGCGCGCCTGGCGCGGCATGTCATCGAGGCCAGCGTCATGGTGCAGCGCGGTGCCATGCCGCCGCCCATGCTGCCGCTGCTGGACGCCCTGGCGCGCCGCCACGGCCTCGTGGGTGGCAACGCGCCCCGCGCGGCGGATGACCCGCGGGGCTTCGAGCGCGCGCTGCTGGCCGCGCTGTTGCCGACATCCGGCATCAGCAGCGTCGGCTGGAACCTGCGGGCGCTGCAGGGCTGCGCGCAGTCGCTGCGCGAGCGGCTGTCGCCCGAAACCTGGCATCTGATCCACGAGACCGCCGCGCAGTTCGAGACGCAACTGCGCGCCGTGCTCGACCGTTCGGGCAGTGCCGTGCCGCTGACCGACGTGTTGAATGTGCTGGGGCGGGTGGACACGCATCTCGCGGCCATCACCGGCGCACAGACCGACCGCATGACCCGTGACGACGGCTGGCGGCTGCTGTCCATCGGCCGGCAGATCGAGCGGCTGTCCTTTCACGCCGACGTGCTGGCGGAGTCCTTCGAGCAAGGCCTGGCGCTCAGCGAGGACGGCTTCGCGCTGCTGCTGGGCGTGTTCGATTCCACCATCACCTACCGCGCGCAGTTCCAGGCCCGGCGCGAGGCGCCGCCGCTGCTGCATCTGCTGGTGCACAACACCGACAACCCGCGCTCGCTGGCCTGGGTGGCGCGCACGCTGAGGGAGCGGTTCGCCAAGCTGGCTCGCCATGACCCGGGCTGGGCTGCCGAGATCGCGGCCGACCTTCCGGTGCCTGACGCCTGGCCGCTGGCCGAGCTCGCGGCGCCCGGGCCTGCACTGGTCCAGCACCTGCGGCGTGCCGCGTTGCAGGCGGGCGAGCTGTCCAGCCTCATCAGCCAGCGCTATTTCGCGCATGTCATCGGCGCCGAACAACGGGTGTGGCAATGAGCGTGCGCCTCGCCGTCCATCACGTCACCGAGTACACGTACGACGACTCGGTGGAATGGGCCCACCACGCCGCCTGCCTGGCGCCGCAGGACACGCCCTGGCAGCACGTCAGTGGCTGGCGGCTGGACATCGACCCGCTGCCCGATGGCTGGGGCGTCGAGGGCCTGGAGCTGGACGCCGCCGAGCTGGCGCGTCATCTGCGCCGCGACCCCTGGGGCAACCGTCACCTGAGCTTTGGCCATGCGCGGGTTCACGAGAAGCTGGTCGTGGACAGCCGGTTCATCGCCGAACTGACGGATCGCCCGGCGCCCGACGCCGAGCGCGGGCCCAGTTGGGAGGCCGTGGCGCGCAGCCTGCGCTACCGCGCCGGCCGGCCGCTGCAGGAGGCCGACGAATTCGCGCTGGCGTCCACCTACGCCGCGCCCGACGACGCGCTGGCCGCCTATGGCCGCCGAGCTTTCCCGCCCGGCCGCGTGCTGGCCGCCGGAGGGCTGGCGTTGATGAGCCAGATCCACGCCGACCTGCGCTACCTGCCTCAGAGCACGACGGTGGCGACGCGCGCGTCCGACGCGCTCGCGCAGCGCAGCGGCGTGTGCCAGGACTTCGCCCATGTCTTCATCGCCGCCTGCCGCTCGCTGGGGCTGGCGGCGCGCTATGTGTCGGGCTATTTGCTGACGCGCCCGCCGCTGGGGGCTCCGAAGCTGGTGGGTGCCGATGCGTCGCATGCCTGGGCCGAGATCTGGTGCCCGGAGCAGGGCTGGCTGGCGCTGGACCCGACCAACGACGTGCCTGCCGGGCTGGACCACGTCACGCTGGCCTGGGGCCGCGACTACGCCGATGTGGCGCCACTGCGCGGGGTGCTGCGTGGTGGCGGCGTGGCGACCTTGAAGGTGGCGGTGACGGTGGAGCCCATCGAGCCACCGGCGCCCTGAGCCTTGCCGACGCAGCGGCGGCCGGGGCGACCGCCGCTGTCCGGGCCTTGCCGGCCCGTGCCGTCGTCAGCGACGGGCCGGCGCGGCCGCGGCGGGCTGGCGCGGCTTCTGGCGGCGCGCTGCGGTGCCGAGCAGGCCGGCCGACAGGGCCAGGCCCAGCAGCCACAGCACCGACATCGCGCCGCCGCCGCTGTCCGAATTGCTGCTGGTGGAGCCGGTGGTGCTGGTCGTGCCGGCCGTGGTGACCGTGATGGTCTGCGACTTGGAGGCCTGCGCGCCGCTGCTGTCGGTCAGCGTCAGCTGCACGGTGAAGCTGCCGGCCGCGCTGGTCGTCACGGTCGCCGTCTGGCCCGTCGTGCTGCCACTGAACGCAGCGATGCCGCTGCCGCTGGTGAGGCTCCACTGATAACCCGTCAGCGTGCGGCCGCTCGGTGCGCTGGAGCCGGTGCTGCCCAGCGTCACGTTGCTGCCTGCCGTCACGGTCGTTGCCGACGCGCTGATGCTGGCGGTGGGCGCGAGCGCCGTCACGGTGACCGTGCTGCTGGCGCTGCTGGTCTGGCCCAGCGAGTCGGTCACGGTCAGCGTGACGGTGAACGTGCCGCTGCCGCTGCCCAGCGTCGACACCGTGGCGGACGACGTGTTCGTCGCCGTCGTGAACGTGGCGAGATTGCTGGCGGGCGCCACCGTCCACTGGTAGCTGGCGATGGACAGGCCCGTGGCCGGCTTGCTGCCGCTGCCGTCGAAGCTGACGGCCGTGCCGGCCGCCACCGCGGTGGCCGACGCAACGATCGTCACGGTCGGCGCGGCCGGCGCGGTGACGGTGAGGGTCTGCGTCTTGGTGGCCTGCGTGCCGGCGCTGTCGGTGATGACGAGCTGCACCGTCACGCTGCCGGGGGCGCTGGTCTTGAGGCTGGCCGTGGCCGTGTTGGTCGAGCCGCTGAAGCTCGCGAAGCCGGCGCCGCTGGTGATGCTCCAGGCGTAGCTGGCGATGGTGCGGCTGCCGGTGGCGGTGGAGGCGCTGCCGTCCAGCGTGATGGTGCTGCCGGCCGTCACGGTCGTGGCGCTCGCGCTGATGCTGGCGGTCGGGGTGGCCGTGCCGGCCGCAGCGGCCACGGCCGCGCCGACGTCCAGCATGCCGGCGCCGCAGGTGGAGGTGGTGCAGTAGCACTCGTCCTGCGCCGTGCTGGTGGGCGCCTTGCAGGCGGGGATGGTGCTGCCCGCCGGCTGCGCGGGGAAGCTGCGCGCGCTGGATTGCAGCAGCGACTTGATCTGCGCGGGCTTGAGCGTCGGGTTGACGGACAGCATGAGGGCTGCCGCGCCCGCCACCATCGGCGTTGCGAAGCTGGTGCCCACCGAGTAGTTGGTGCTGTTGCTGTAGGTGTTGGTGCCTGCCAGCGTGGTGCCGGTGTTCGTGGCGGTCAGGATGGGGTAGAGGCAGGCACCGGTCGCATTCACGCAGTTGCCGCCTGGCGCGGCAATGCTGACCTCGGGGCCGATGTTGGAGAAGCCGACCTTGGTGCCGACATGGCGCAAGCCTGCCACGGCGATGACGCCCGTGCAGTTGGCCGGCACGCCGACGGGCAGGCCTTCTTCGTTGCCGGCGGCGACGACGATGGTGACGCCGGCGGCGATGAGCTGGTTGATGGCGTCCTGGTAGGCCGACGTGCAAACGCCGGTGCCGCCCAGGCTGAGGTTGAGCACCTTGGCCGGGTTGGGGTTCTTCGTGGGCGTGCTGGACACGCCACCGGCCCACAGCATGCCGGCAATGATGTCGGAGTCGTAGCCACCGCACTTGCCGAGCACGCGCACCGGCAGGATCTTCACGTCGTAGCCCACCGAGGCCATGCCGACGCCGTTGTTGGTCTGCGCGCCGATGATGCTGGAGGTCTGCGTGCCGTGCCAGCTGCTGCTGGTGGCTTTTTCGCCGGTGCCGCATTGGTCGGCGATGGTGTAGTCGCCCGGGTCGGTGGCGTCCGCTTCACGGCCGCCGCCGTCACCAGCGGTGGCCGTGTCGGCGATGAAGTCGTAGCCGGGCAGCAGCTTGTTGATGAGGTCCGGGTGGTTCGTCAGCACACCGGTGTCGATGTCTGCGACGACGATGCTGCTGGAACCTGTGGTCAGGCTCCATGCGCCGACCGCGTTGATGGCGGCGACCAGCGTCGAATCGGCTGGTTGCAAATACCACTGCCCGGCGGCGAGCGCGGCCGCGGAACTGGCCGGCAGCAGCGGGTCGTTGGGCAGGGCCAGCGCGTGGCGGCGAACGTCCGGCACGGCGTACTCGACGTCGGCATCCTGGGCGAGCTTGGCGGCCAGCGCGGCGGACGTCATGCCCTTGCTGCCGTGGATGACCTGGCTGCGCGCATCGATCATGTGGCCGTCGCGCAGGCCCAGGCCTTGGCGCCCGGCCAGCGTGGCGGCCTGCTGCGGCCCGCGGTCACCGCGGGCGCTCGCGATCCGCATCAGCGGGCCCAGCGCCTTGTACTTGACGATGACGCGGGGTTCGTCGGTGTCGGTGTCGGTGGATGTCGCTGCGCGCGCGGGCATGGCCCCCAGCACGAGGGCCAGCAGGGCGATCGTCGCGATGAGCGCGAGCAGGACGGGGAAGCAGGTGCTTGGAGAAAGGCGGCGCACGGGAGACTCCGGGGCGTGATGGCCGCCATGCTCAGGCAAAGCGGTATCTGTGTTGATGCCGCTTTGTGTCAGCGTCGATACAAGACGTTTCAGCGACAGGATCTTGTTGGGCCTGGCGCGTCATACCGCACGCCCGCGAGAGGCGTGCGGTGGGAGGTCAGCGCTTGACCTTGCCGTCGCTGGTCAGCATCGACAGCTCGACGAAGCTCGAGCCGTTGTGCTTGTTGGGGCCGAAGTTCAGCCGGTAGCCGCGCGCGTCGTAGCCGGACAGGCCTTCCAGAGCCGCGATCAGGGCGTCACGATTGAGCTTGCCGCCCAGGCGGCGCAGGGCGTCCACCATGACGCGGGCCGCGACATAGCCTTCCATGCTGCCGTAGTTCGGTTCCGCCTTGGGGTCCACCTTCTGCAAGGCTTGCTGGTAGTCGTTGACGAGGCCCGCCGTGGCGCCGAAGGGCGACGGCATGACCTGCGAGACGACGATGCCGGCGGCGTCCTTGCCGAGCTCGTCGGCCAGGGCCTGGGTGCCGACGAACGACACGTTGTAGAACTGGCCGAAATAGCCGCCCTTGCGCATTTCGCGGATGAACGCGGCGCAGCTCTTGTAGGCGCTGATCTGCACGACGGCGTCAGGCTGCACGGCTGCGATCGTCTTGACGGCAGCGGCCACGTCGACGCTGTTGCGCTCCACGGTGGCGACGGCCGTGGGTTGCAGGCCGCGCTTTTCCAGCGCGCGCTGCACGCCCTTGAGGCCGGCCTGACCGTAGGAGTCGTTCTGGTGGAAGATGGCGATCTTCTTCAGGTCCAGCTGCGTGAGCTGCTTGACGATGAGTTCGGTCTCGTCGTAGTACGACGCGCGGACGTGGAAGACCAGCTTGTTGAAGGGATCGCGCAGCACTTCGGCGCCCGTGAACGGTGCGACGAAGGGAATCTTGGCGGAGTTGACCAACGGCAGCGCGGCCACCGACGTGGGCGTGCCGACGTAGCCGAACAGGGCGAACACGTCGTCCTGGATGAACTTCTCGGTGTTGGCCTTGCAGCGCGCTGGGTCGTAGCCGTCGTCCAGCGTCTTGAGCACGATGGGCATGCCGCCAACGCCGCCAGCCGAATTGACGGCTTCGAAATAGGCCTTGGCGCCGAGTTGCATTTGCAGGCCCAGTTGTGCAGCGGGGCCCGTCAGCGGCGCGGACTGGCCGAGCACGATGGCGCGGCGTTCTTGGGCCCTGGCGGTCAACGCCATCGGCAGCGTCAGGCTGGCGAGGGCGAGCTGGTGAAAGCGTCTACGGTTTTGCATCCCCGAATCATCGGTGCAGATAAGGGTTTTCGCTGTGAACAAATTCAATGTCCTGTTACATCCGCGCGCAAAAACCTGCCCATATTGTTAGAAAACATTTCACGCGCTTGTCAGCGCGCCGCGCATTGGTGCATGGGAGCGCTCACGGCGGAAAGCCGCCGGCGCAGGCGGCAGGCCCACAATCACCCGCATGAACCTGTTCCTGACCCAGGCTCGCGCCAATCGCCTCGCCAACCGGCGCCTGCTGGCGGCTGTCGCCAAGTTGGCGGAGGGCGAATTCCATGCGCCGCGCACGGGGTTCTTCCCGAGCCTCGCGGCGACGCTGAACCATGCGCTGAACGTGGATCACTACTACATCGCGGCCTTGCACGGCGATGTGCAGATGCGGCAGGTCTGGGCGAGCTACCAGCCGGCGGCGAGCGCCGCGGAGCTGGCTGCGCGCCAGGCCGCCAGCGATGAGCGCCTGATCGCGTTCTGCGCCGGGCTGGCTCCGGCCGATGACGAACGCATCATCGCGTTCGATCGCGGTGCCGGCATCGAGCACGGCCCGCGCGAGCCGCTGGGCCGGGTGCTGGGCCATCTCTTCATGCACCAGACCCATCATCGTGGTCAGGCTCACGCGATGCTCTCCGGCACGTCCGTCAAGCCGCCGCAGCTGGATGACTTCATGCTGCTGGGCGACGCGGTGCATCGGGGCGAAGACATGTTGGGCCTGGGGTGGCGCGAGCCGGTGTAGGAGCCCCGCCGCGCGTGCTTCATGGCATTCGCGTGTCCTCGCCTGGTCCCGACCTGTGATGCCTGGTTGTCTCGTTGATCACCCAACTAAGGGGTGGTTAGCAGAGGCGGGCCGGGATGCGCCGAAACCTGTAGAGAATGGCCGCCGCAGCACAGGCTGCCAAGAAAGTCATCTAACACAGGGAGTTTTGATGTCGACACATTTCGTTCGGAACTGGATCGCCGCAGCAGCGTTGGTCGGGGCGGCTGGCGCCGCGGGCGCGACCACTTATGACGCATCGTCTTATCCGTTTTCGTACAGGGGCGTGACAGGTGCATCCATCCAGGTCACCTCGTCGGTCGTTGGTACGTTTGATACCTCCGCTGAGATCCTGCAGTTTCTCAACGGTACGAGCTTCAGTGCCGTGCTGACCAACGCGAGCGGCGCGCTGGTCACGTTGGACAACAGCAATGCAGCGTGGTCGTTGAGCTATACCGGTACAGGTGCCTCCGCCGTGCTGGACGCAGATGGTGGCCGGCTCAAATTGGGGCTGTTCACGCCGGACGAATACAGCGGCGTTGCGCTGATGCTCAAGTCTGCAGATGGCCGATCGGTCTTCCAGATGCGCCAAGAGAACAACGTCACTGACTATGCGTTCGTGAACTTCTCGTACGACGCGATGTTCACCGCAAGCGCTGTCCAGCGGTACAACGAGGCGTTTGCGCTTTGGGCCACAGCTGTAGCACCGGTGCCGGAGGTTTCGTCCAGCCTGTTGTTCGCCGTCAGCTTGCCGCTGGTCGGGTTGGTCGTGAGGCGCCGTCGGCGGTGAGCGGTCGGCGAGGGGGGCGACGATTCCTCCTCACAGCTCCGCCACGCCCTTGACCCGCGCTGGCATTGCCACGGGCTGCGCCGTCACCTCGGCGGCGCGGCCATGGAAGCGATCCAGCAGGGTGCGCCACTGCCGCTTCACGGCGACGACGTTGGCGTCCTTCACATGGCCGTAGCCGCGAATCGTTTCGGGCAGGCGGGCGAGGTCGACGGCGGTGGCCAGGTTGTCGGCCGTCAATGACGCCACCAGTTCCTCGATGAGCTGTTCGTAGTCGGCGATCAGCTGGCGCTCCATGCGGCGCTCGGTGGTCTTGCCGAAGACGTCCAGCGGGCCGCCGCGCAAGCCCTTGAGCCGGGCCAGCCACCTGAAGGCGGTGAAGGTCCAGCGGCCCATCGCGATCTTCTTGACGCGGCCGTCGGGGCCGGGCCGCGCGAGCAGCGGCGGGGCGAGGTGGAAGGTCAGCGAGGACCAGTTCTCGAACTGTTCCTTCATCGCGGCTTCGAAACGGCCGTCGGTGTAGAGCCGCGCCACCTCGTACTCGTCCTTGATGGCCAGCAGCTTGGCGTAGTAGCGCGCCACCGCCTGCGTCAGGCGCTGGCCCTTGCCGAGTGGCGTTTCAGCAGCGCGCACGCGGGCCACCAGCGTGCGGTAGCGCTGCGCGTAGGCGGCGTTCTGGTAGTCGGTCAGGAAGCGTGCGCGCCGCTCGATCAGGCCGTCAGGCCCGTCGAGCTGGTCGAAGTTGAAGAGCTTCACGACGTTGACGTTGCCGGCCAGTCGGGCGATGGCATCGGGCGCGGCAATGGCGAGACGCCCCAGTGCGAAGGCCGTCTTGTTGGCCTCCACGGCCACGCCGTTGAGCTCGATGGCGCGCATCAGCGCGGCCTCGCCGACGGGCACCAGCCCGCGCTGCCAGCAGGCGCCCAGCATGACGATGTTGCTGGGCAGCGTGTCGCCCAGCAGGCGCTGCGCGATGTCTTGCGCATCCACCGTCTCGAGCACGCCCTGCTCGCCCACGGCGAAGGCCATCTTGGCCAGCAGCGACGGCGCCTGCAGCGAGGCGTCCGGGTTGCGCACGAAGCCGGCGGTGGGCAGCTCGTGCGTGTTGGCGAGGATGAGCGTGCGGCCGGCTTTCACGGTGCCGAGCGCGTCCGGGCTCGCGCCGACGACCATGTCGCAGGCCAGCAGCACGTCGGCCTGCTGTGTGTCGATGCGCACCTGGTTCAGCAGGTCCAGCGTCGGCGCCACGCGCACGAAGGACAGTACCGCGCCACCCTTCTGCGCAAAGCCCATGAAGTCCAGCACCGAGGCCTGCTTGCCTTCGAGATGGGCCGCCATCGTCACCAGCGCGCCGACGGTGACGACGCCGGTGCCGCCGACCCCGGTGACTAGCATGTCGAACGGCCCGGTCCAGTTCCACGCAGCCGGTGGCTGGATCGCTGCGATCTCACGCGCCAGGTCTTGCGCCGTGTAGCGCGCGCCGGCCCGCTTCTTCAGCACGGGGTCGTGCACGGAGACGAAGCTGGGGCAGAAGCCGTTCACACAGCTGAAGTCCTTGTTGCAGCTGCTCTGCTCGATGGCGCGCTTGCGTCCCCAGTCGGTCTCGACCGGCACGACGCTCAGGCAGTTCGACGCGACACCGCAGTCACCGCAGCCCTCGCAGACGGCCTCGTTGATGAATATGCGCTTCGGCGGGTCCGCTGCAACGCGGCCCCCCACGTCGCCTTCGGCGCCTGCTCCCCCGAGGGGGGCGCCGCCCGAGCTTGGGGCGGCCCGGCGCTCGGTAGCGCCCTTCTTGCGGCGGCGGCGCTTCTCTGCCGCGCAGGTCTGGTCGTAGATCAGCACCGTCACGCCTTCGATGTCCCGCAGTTCGCGCTGAACGGCATCCAGCGCGCTGCGGTCGTGGAAGGTCGTGCCGGCTGGGAACAGGCCATGATGGCCGTCGTATTTGGCGATGTCGTCGGACACGACCACCAGCTTCTTCACGCCCTCGGCCTCCACCTGCCGCGCGATCTGCGGCACGCTGGTCTGGCCGTCCACCGGCTGGCCGCCGGTCATCGCGACGGCGTCGTTATACAAAATCTTGTACGTGATGTTGGCCCGGGCCGCGATGGCCTGGCGGATGGCCAGATAGCCCGAGTGGTAGTAGGTGCCGTCGCCGAGGTTCTGGAAGACGTGCTTCTCCTTCGTGAAGCGCGAGTGCGCCGCCCAGTCCACGCCCTCGGCGCCCATCTGGATGAGGCCGGAGGTGCCGCGGTCCATCCAGCTCGCCATGAAGTGACAGCCGATGCCGGCCAGCGCCCGGGAGCCTTCGGGCAGCTTGGTCGACGTGTTGTGCGGGCAGCCGGAGCAGAAATAGGGCTGGCGGCGCACGCCGTCGGCAGCGTTGGAGAGCAGACAGGGCGTCAGGAAATCGACGACGAGGTGGCGGCGGTCCAGCGCGGGGTTCAGGCGCGCCAGCCAGTCGGCCACGGTGCCCATGAGGCGGCTGGGTCGCAGTTCGCCCAAGGCGCTCAGCACCGGCGCGCCGTGCTCGTCGGTCTTGCCGACGACGCGCGGGCGCTGGAAGTCCGGCAGGTGGTAGAGCAGCTCCTTGATCTGTCGCTCGACGACGGGACCCTTCTCCTCGATGACGAGCACGTCGGTCAGGTTGCTGCAGAACTCGACGATGCGCGTGGGCTCCAGCGGATAGACCAGCCCGACCTTGTAGACGCGCACGCCGGCCGCGGCCAGCGCGTTGGGGTCCAGGTCCAGCCGGCGCAGCACCTCCATGAAGTCGTAATGCGCCTTGCCGACCGTCACGATGCCCAAAGTGGCGGCGGGGCTCGTCACGATGTGCTTGTCGATGCTGTTGACGCGGGCGAAGGCCTTCACAGCGTCGAGCTTGTGCGCGAGCCGCGACTCCAGCTCCAGCGACGGCAGGTCGACCGCGCGGATGTGCAGATTGGTGGGCGCGTGGTGATCGACCGGCTGCGTGAAATCCAGCGGCACCGCGTCCAGGTCCACCGTCATGCCGCTCTCGACGACCTCCGAGATGGCCTTGAAGCCCACCCACGCGCCCGAGAAGCGCGACAGCGCCCAGCCGTACAGGCCGAACTCCAGGTACTCGGCCACGTTGGCCGGGTGGACGAGCGGCATGCTCCAGGCCTGCAGCGCCTGGTCGCTCTGGTGCGGTGTGCTGCTGGACACGCAGCCGTGGTCGTCGCCGCACACCACCAGCACGCCGCCCAGCGGACTCGTGCCGTAGACGTTGCCGTGCTTGAGCGCGTCGCCGGAGCGATCAACCCCTGGCCCCTTGCCGTACCACAGGGCAAACACACCATCCACCGTGCGCTGCGGGTCCAGCGCCACGCGCTGCACGCCCAGGCAGGCCGTGGCGGCCAGGTCTTCGTTGATGGCCGGCAGAAACTCGACGCGGGCCGCATCGAGGAACTTCTTGGCCTTCCACAGCTGCTGGTCCACCATGCCCAGCGGGCTGCCGCGGTAGCCCGAGACGAAGCCGGCGGTGTTGAGCCCGGCGCGCTCGTCCAGCTGCTTCTGCGCCAGCAGCAGCCGTACCAGCGCCTGCGTGCCGGTGAGGAACACTGCGCCGTGGTCGGCCGCGAGGTTGTCGCTGAGCTGGTAGGGGCGCAGAGTGTCGGTCATCGCGGGAGCCTTGGTTGGGGGCGGAAATTCTTCCTCGCGAGCGGCGGATGAACTTGCCTCAATGCCGGCGCCAAGGTGGGCGGATGAGATGATTCAACTCAAAATATGGCGAATATGGAAACGAATCAACTCGACCGGGCCAGTCTGCAGATCCTGGAGGCGCTGCAGGCGGATGCGCGCTTGTCCACGCAGGCGCTGGCGGAGCAGGTGGGGCTGTCTGCGACGCCGGTCTGGCGGCGCGTGAAGGAGCTCGAGGAGCGCGGCGTGATTCGCGGCCAGGTGGTGCTGGTGGACCGCGAGAAGGTCGGCCTGTCCATCCTCGTGCTGGCCCATGTGAGCCTGGTGCGCCACAGCGAGGGCGCGGTCGAGCAGCTGGAGCGGTTGGTCGCCACGCGGCGCGAAATCATCGAGTGCCACGCCATCACCGGCGAGGCCGACTATGTGCTGAAGGTCGTCGCGGCGGACATGAAGGCCTACGACCAGTTCCTGCAGCAGCACATCTTCAAGCTGCCCGGTGTGGCCAGCGTGCGCAGCAACGTGGTGCTGCGCGAGGTGAAGTACGAGACGGCGCTGCCGGTGGGCTGAGGCCGCGCTGCAGCCACCGGCGCGCCGGCGCGTCAGAGCGTGCCGTAGCTGTGCAGGCCCGACAGGAACATGTTCACGCCGAGGAAGGCGAAGGTCGTCACCAGCAGCCCCACCAGCGCCCACCAGGCGGAGGCCTGGCCGCGCAGGCCCTTCATCAGCCGCATGTGCAGCCAGGCCGCGTAGTTCAGCCAGACGATGAGCGCCCAGGTTTCCTTGGGGTCCCAGCTCCAGTAGCCCCCCCAGGCCTCGGCCGCCCAGAAGGCGCCGAGGATGGTCGCGATCGTGAAGAACGCGAAGCCCAGCGCGATGGCCTTGTACATGAGGTCGTCGAGCTGCGGCAGCTCGGGCAGGCGGGCCGTCAGGCGCGGGCGCAGCACGATCGCCACCGCCAGGAACACCGCGACGCCGCCGATCTTGCGCGCCCAGCCGTCCAGGCCGGTGATCGTGGCGGCATCCAGGCCGGCGCCGAAGCGCACGGCCACGATGACCGCGATGATGCCCAGCGGCATGCCGACGAGGCCGGTCCACAGCGCGCGAGATGTCGCCGTCTTCAGCAGATAGGCCAGCGCCACCATGGCCGCGAGCGCAAAGCTGCCGTAGCCGACGAAGTTGGCGGGCACGTGGATCTTCATCCACCAGCTCTGCAGCGCCGGCACCAGCGGCTGGATTTCCTGCGCCTCGCGAGCGACCGTGTACCAGAGCAGGAAGGTCACGGCGACGCTGACGACCAGCATCACGTAGGCGCCCAGCGAGCGGGTGGCGAAGCGCTGCTCGTAGTACAGGTGGAACAGCGTCGTTAGCCAGCAGAACAGCACGAACACCTCGTAGAGGTTGCTGACGGGGATGTGGCCGATGTCCGGGCCGATCTGGTGGCTTTCGTACCAGCGCACCAGCGTGCCGATCAATGCCATCGCCACGCCGCCCCAGGCCAGCTTGGAGCCGACGACCTCGGCCATGCTGTTGCGGCCGGCGCGGGCGAAGAAGCCCCCCCAGTAGAAGAGGGTGCTCATGTAGAACAGCAGGCTCATCCACAGGATGGCGCTCTGGCTGGACAGCAGGTATTTAAGCCAGAAGGTCTGCTCGCCGGCAGCCAGGTCGGCGCCGAAGCCGTCGGTGTTGCGCGCGTACAGGCCGATGGCCAGCAGCGTGGCCGCCCCCGACGCCACGCACAGCAGGCGCAGCGGGCGCCAGAACCAGCCCAGCGCGATCAAGGCCGGCACGGCGCACAACAGGATGCCCTGCTCGTAGCCGTTCATGCTGGCCTGGTAGCGGCTGAAGGCATAGCCGCCGCCGAGCAGCACCAGCGCGGCGAAGGCCCAGTCCAGCGTGTCGCGGCGCTGCAGCATGTGGCGGCGCGGCAAGTCGAAGGTGGTGGTGTTCATGATGTTTCCTTCAGGACGGCTGCCTTCAACTGCGTGAACAGGGCGGCGTTATCGGGCGATTCGCGCGTGCTGGACATGGCCATGCGCACGTGCGAGCTGGCGGTGTCGGCGCTGGGCGCGATCCACACCCACAGCCGGCGCTCCTTGATGTAGAGCATGGCGAACACGCCGACGATGAGCAGAACGGCGCCCAGGTAGACCAGCTTCTGGCCCGGTGCGCGGGCGACCTGGAACACGCTGGCCTGGACCTGGTCGAAGCTCTCCAGCTGCAGCAGCGTGTGCGAGGGGTAGTAGAGGCTGTCCGACAGCGAGATGACGGCCTGCGTCATGAAGGACTGCGCGGCCTTGTCGACGTTGGCGGGCGGCAGGCCGGCGTTGGCGCGTGCGATCTGGTGCAGCTCGAACAGGCTGCCGTTGAGGATGCGCAGCAGCACTTCGGTCACGCGTTGCCGGTCCGCTTCGGGCACGTCGCGGTCGACGAACTGCGACAGCGCGGGCAGGCCGCCCTTGATGTCGTCGCCCGGGTTGGCGCCGGCGCCGGCGAACAGCGTCAGCGTCCGCAGGGCGGTTTTCTCCAGTTGCTCGTGCATGTGGGGCTGGTCGGGTGGCGTGGCCGACTTGGCATAGGCACTGGCGGCGGCCTTGCGCAGCAGCGGCTCGGCGAGCGCCTGGCGCAGGCGCAGCCAGCCGTCGAGGGCGCCGTTCTCGTCGGCCGGCATGCGCAGGTAGCGGAAGTTGTCGGCGGGGGACTCGCGCATGCCGGCGAGGAACACGCGCTGGCCGTCCAGCTCCACCGGGAGCATGTAGTTGTTGTATTCGCGGGCCTGCCCCGCCGCGTCGCGCAGCTTGTAGCTGAAGCTCGGCCCCACGTTGTGCAGCACCTTCTCACTGGCGGTCTTGGCGCCGCTGCCCAGGTGCTTGCTGAAGCGTTCGCCAAGATCGACCTTGCGCACGTCGGCGCCGCTGGCATTGGCGGTGTCGCCGCTCAGGTTTTCAACGTTGATGACGCGCAGGCCGTCGAGTTCGAGCACCTGGTCGCCGAAGGCGAGGCGGTTGCCCACGCGGCCTTCGATCTTCGACGGCGCGCCGCCGTCCAGCGGCAACACCTTGAGCTGCAACTGGCTGCCGCCGTCCTCGAAGCTGCTCTGGAAGATGGCAATCCCGTCGTGGATGACCGGCTCGTTCACCTTGACGGTCGCCTCGCGCCGCGTGTCGCCGTCATGGATGACGATGTCGCTGGCAAAGCTCTTGGGCATGCCGGTCGGGTAGTAGTCGACCTTGAATGCCTTGAGCTCGATGTCGAATGGCAGGTCCTGCAGCACAACGCCGCTGGGCAGGCCCAGCGTCGCAATGCCCTGGCGTTGGTGTTCCGGCACGGAGACATTGCCGCGGAAGCTGGGGTTGGCGGCGCTGAGCCGGTATTGCGGGCCGATGTCGCGAATGAAGCCCGATCCGGTGAAGACTTCCTTGCCCTGCGCCAACATGGCCAGGCGCACCATCGCGTTGCCGTCCAGCACGCCGCCGATGAGGATGAGCACGATGGCCGAGTGCGCCGCCAGGTAGCCGATCTTGTTCGTCGCGCCACGGCGGGCGGCGATCATCGTGCCGTTCTCGCGCTGCTGCACGCGCGCCTTCCAGCCCAGGGCCGTCAGCACGTTGCCGATTTCCACGAGTGCCATCGCCGGGTTGCTCGGCACCTCGCCGATGGCCTTGTGATGATGGGCTTGCAGCGACTGCTCGCGCACGCCTTCCTTGTAGCTCTTCAGGTCCGCAATGATCTTGGGCGCGTTGCGGGCGATGCACAGGCTGGTGGAGATCACCAGGAACGCCAGGATGACCAGGAACCAGGGGGCGCTGTAGACCGTGTAGAGGCCGAGTTGCCCAAACACCTCGGCCCAGAAGGGGCCGAACTGGTTGACGTAGTTGCCCATGGGCTCGCCCTGGCGCAGCACGGTGCCGATGATGGCCGAGATGCAGATCACGCAAAGCAGCGCGATCGCGAAGCGCATGGACGCGAGCAGGTCCAGCAGCTCTCGGGCGGCGGACGGGCGGGGGGCGGCGGAGACAGAAGACATCAGGCTCGGGAGTGTCGGCCAACAAAAAAGGCCGGTGAGTAACACCGGCCTTCGTTCAACAAGGCAGTTTGCGCGCGGTCAGCGCAGGCCGGCGATGTAGTCGGACACGGCCTTGATTTCCTTGTCGTTCATTCTCGCGGCAACGGCGGTCATCTGCGGCGAGTTGGTGCGCGTGCCGCTGCGGAAGGCGTTCATCTGCGCCTCGATGTATTCGCCATGCTGGCTGCCGATGCGCGGGTACTGGACCGGGATGCCCGAACCCGTCGGGCCGTGGCAGGCCGCGCATGCGGGAATGTTGCGTTCTGCAACACCTCCGCGGTAGATCTTCTGGCCCAGCTCCACCGTGTCCTTGTTCTTCGCGAAGCCGGGCTTGGCCGTCTTGGCGGCGTAGAAGGCGGCGACATTGCGGATGTCTTCTTCGGACAGCGGCGCGGCCATGGCGGTCATGACGGCGTTCTGGCGCTTGCCGCTCTTGAACTCGGTCAGCTGCTTGACGAGGTAGTCGGCGTGCTGGCCTTGCAGGATGGGGTTGGCCGGCGCGCCGCGAGAACCGTCGGCGACGTGGCAGGCCGCGCACACTTGAGAAGAGATGGCGCCACCCTTGGCGAGGTCAGGCTTGGCAGTGGCGGGCGGCTCGTTCGCAGAAGCCGTGGCGGCCAGCAGCAGACTCGACAGGAGGATGGCGACAGTCTTCATGGATTTGTTGGATCTCTAAGGGCGCAACCTTGCAATTTTACAATGCTGAACCACAGCGCCCGATCTGCCATGACCAACGAATTCCCTGATGCCGCTTCGCCGGAGCCCCTGACCGAGAAGCTGGCCCTGGCCTGGACGCACACTGCGCGCTTCCTGACGACCGCCAGCCAGCTCATCCATCTGCCGGCGACCGAGCTGCCCGAGATTGCCTTCGTCGGCCGCTCCAACGCCGGCAAATCGACCGCCATCAACACGCTGGCCCAGCAGAAGCGCCTCGCCTTCGCGTCCAAGACGCCGGGCCGCACGCAGCACATCAACCTGTTCGAGCTGGGTCCGAAGGACCGCGCGGATGCGTTGTTCGCCGACCTGCCGGGCTATGGCTACGCCGCCGTGGCCAAAGCCGCCAAGGTGCGCTGGCAGAAGGTCATGGCCGACTACCTCGCGGTGCGGCGCAGCCTGTCCGGCGTCGTGCTGATGGTGGACTCGCGGCTGGGCCTGACCGACCTCGACAAGCAGTTGCTGGAGTTCGTCGCCGCCCGCGTTTCCACGGGTGAGATCAAGCTGCTGGTGCTGCTGACCAAGTCGGACAAGCTCAACCGCAAGGAGGCCGACGCGATGCTGCGCGCGACGACCGACTACCTGGCCGGCATGTCCACCGAGGTGTCCGACGTGTCCGTGACGCTGTTCTCCGCGCTGAAGAAGAGCGGCGTGGGTGACGTGGCGCTGGCGCTGCGTGAGTGGGTGCTGGCGCACCGGCCCACGATGTTCGAACCCACGGTGGCGATCGAGCCGCTGGAGTCGCTCACCGCCGACGACGATGCCGAGGGCGCCGCGCCGGACGCCTGACGATCAACCGCCGTCGAGATCGCTCATCAGCGTGTCGACGGCGCGCTGGACGATGTTGTCGTCCTCCAGCGCCGCGATGAGGCCATTGGCCAGCAAGGCCTCCAGCGCGCGGCGCGTCAGCGGCAGGCGTTCATCCGCCTCGCGCCCGACGAACAACACGAACTGGCGGCCTTCGCTGATCCAGGCGATCTGCGCGGTGTGCCAGTCGCCCTGGATGAACATGTGGAACCAGCGGCCGATCTGCAGGGCGTCGATCCATTGCTGCAGTGCGGCGCGGGCGTCCGGCGAGTCCAGCTCCTTGTAGAGCTGCACCGGCACGGTGGGCAGTTCGGCGCGGTCGACGTCGGCGCTGAGCCATTGGGATGGCACGTGCGAGTCCCGCTCTTCCATGAGCCGATGGACGATCTCGTCGGCAGACATCGGGGCCACGTTGCCCGCGGCGTCGGGGCGTTGGCGGCGCACGCCGCCCTCCAGCGCCGGCAGCCCTTGCAGCAGCCGAGCGTGTTGCGCCATCAGCTCCTTGAGGGCTTGTTCTCGCCGGGACTGGGGCAGCTGGATGCTCTCGCAGCCCGCGTGGAACCGCTCGATGAGCACGGGCTGACGCATGCGCAGCGCCTCGCGGTCTCCCATGTCGCGCGGTGTGGTCAGGCTGTCGACGATGGCGTCGACGAACTCCATCGAAGCCAGCGCTTCCGGCGACTCGCGGCCATGGCGAACCATGGCGTTGACGATCACTTCCACCCACGCCGTCTGCAGGAAGCGGTGCACCCGCGGCGCGAGCGGCGCGTCGTCGATCTGGTGACCGATCTGCTGGCGAACGAGCTCACGCCATTCGGTGCGCTGCTGTTCGCGCTCCAGCGCCGCGAGCGCGCCGGCATCGAGCGCGCTGCTCTGGCGCGCCTGCTGGTCGATATGGGCATCGACGCGGGCCAGCACCTGCTGGAAGAGCGTGGCGGTGGGCGTCGGCGCGGCCACGAGGAGCTGGGTCTCGGCGTCCATGAAACGCAGGAACTCGACGAGGCGCGCGTCGTCCACGCGGTCGAATGCCATGCCGTGCGCGGCCACGCGGTTGAGCAGCGACCAGGTGGGGTGATCCTGCCGGCGCAGCAGCGACGTGTCGGCGCGCGCCAGCCGCACCACGGCGACCTGCAGCCGCCCGAGCAGCGCCTTCAGTGGCGGCAGCAGGCGCGGGTCGGCCAGGATCTGGTCGTAGAGCCGGCTGAGCATGTCCGGCCCGGTCGTGCGCACGAAGGGCTGCGTTGTGTTCGCGTCGCGTGCCGGCCCGGCGCTGAGCGTCTGCGGCCGCGAGTTGACGGCGTCGACGCGGCGCGACAGGCCGTCCAGCGTGCCGGGCTGCGTCCGTGCGCCGATGCCGTGCGCGGCAGCCAGGCGCTGGTGGGCGTGGGGGTCGGTCTGGGGGCTGCCGTGGGAGGCCACCATGTCGCCGATGTTGGCCGCTTGCAGAGCGGCGCAGGCGGCCACGTACTGGCGGTGCAGCAACTGCGCCAGCGGCAGCGCCGCCACGCGCATCAACTCGTACTGCACCTGGGCATTGACGGGGCTGGCGGCCAGGGCGCGGTGCAGCGCATGCGCGTAGAGCGCCGGGCGCAGCGGGTTGTCGCGCTCGCGCGCGCGCGCGATGCCGCGCAACGCGGCGTAGAAATTGCCGATCTGGTGCAGCTCGGCGCGGCTGGCGTCGTCGGCGGCATGGGTGACGTGCGCGATGGCGACGTCCTGCAAGGCCTGGTGCTCGTCGACGAGGCTGAGCCCGGCGCCCAGGCCGCCGCCC
Organism: Pelomonas nitida; assembly: GCF_043555975.1. Taxonomy (NCBI): domain Bacteria; kingdom Pseudomonadati; phylum Pseudomonadota; class Betaproteobacteria; order Burkholderiales; family Sphaerotilaceae; genus Roseateles; species Pelomonas nitida. The sequence goes on from NZ_JBIGIA010000004.1 coordinate 317,623, forward strand.
TGCAGCGGACGGTACAGCGGGTCCTCCCCGCGGCGAGCGGCCTGCAGCAGGTCGATCAGACGGTCCTCGAAGTGGGCCGCGAACTGCGTGCGAACCTTGCGCCAGAACTCGCGCAGCGCGAAGTGCTGGGGCTTGGCGTCGATTTCACCCTGCACGACATTGAGCAGTTCGCGGGCCAGCGGGCCGGCCTCTTTCAAGGCTTGGTCGATCAGGTGATGGGGGTGCAGGCTGGCGGACATGGACTCGAGGCAACAATGAGACGAGATTATCCGGCGCCCCCTTCGCCATCCATGGCCCGCCACCCGCGCCGAACGGCTTAGTTGCATGGCAAACACGTCAGTTCAGGACCTATTCACGCTTTTTCGAGCCGGTCGCCATGCCGACATGGCAAGCCGAGCCCGCGAATTGCTGGCGCTGCAACCGCAGGACGGGCAGATCTGGAAGGCGCTGTCGGTGGCGCAGCAGTTGCTCGGTGAGGATGCCCAGCCGGCCCTTGAGCGCGCGATGCAGCTCTTGCCCGGCGATGCGGAGCTGGCCGCCAACCTCGGCGCGCTGCTGGCGGCGCGCGGCCGGTGGCGCGAGGCCCGTGCCGCGTACGAGCAGGCACTGCGGCTGCAGCCGCGCCTGGCCGGTGCGCACAACAACCTGGGCAATGCGCTGCTGGCGCTGTCGCTGCCGCAGGAGGCGCTGCAGGCCTTCGAGCGTGCGCTGACGCTGCAGCCCGGCCTGAGCGCCGCGCTGGGCAACCGGGCGAGGGCGCTGCTGGCGTTGGGGCGGCATGCCGAGGCGGCCGACGCGTTCGGGCAGGCCGTGATGGCACAGCCGCGCGATGCCGCGCTGCGGCTGCACGCGGCGACGGCGCTGCTGGCCGCGGGCCAGCCGGTGCAGGCTGCAGCGGCGCTGCGGGGTGCGCTCGCGCTGGCGCCGGGCCATGTGGAGGCCTGGGAGCAGGTGTTGCGGCTGGATGCCGGCCACGTCGAGGCGGCCTGCAATCTGAGCCTGCTCAGGCCGGCGCGGGGCGAGGCCGTGCTGGGGGCGGCGTTGGCGCTCGCCCCCGCGCCCGAGCGCCGGGCGGCGTTGCTGGCGAACCTGGGCGGCTTGCGTTTGGCCGATGACCGCTTCACCGACGCCGTGGCGGCCTACCGCGCAGCGCTGGCTGCCGCGCCGCAGTCGCCGCAGGCGCTGAGCAATCTGGCCCAGGCCTTGAAGCGCCAGGGCGCGCTCGACGAGGCCGACGCGGTGCTCGGGCGGCTCATCGAGCAAGACCCGGCCCGGCTGTCTGCGCGCAGCGATCGCCTGTTGTTGCGCACCTACCGGGGCCTGGAGACTGCGGCAGAGGCGGCGGCGTTTGGCCGGGCGGCGCAGGCACCGGCCGTGGCGCACGCGGCCCGCGGGCCGGGGCCCTTGCGCGTGGGCCTGTTGTCGGCCGACCTGCGTCAGCACCCGGTCGGCCGGCTGGCGCAGGCCTGGCTGCCGGCGCTGGCGGCGCGCTGCGAGCTCTTCGTCTATGCCAACCAGCGCGGCGACGATGCGCTGACGCGCCGGTTGCGGGGCGCCACGCGGCATTGGCTCGGCGTGACGGAGATGGACGATGCCACGTTGGCCGAACGCATCGCCGCCGACGGGATCGACATCCTGCTGGACCTCAACGGCCACACGGGCGGCCATCGGCTGGGCGTGCTGGCCCGGCAGCCGGCGCCGCGGCAATTCAGCTGGCTGGGCTATGCCGGCAGCACGGGGCTGGCCGGCATGGCGGGCTTCATCGGGGATTGCTGGCTGTTGCCGGACGCGGCCGGTGCCTTGTTCAGCGAACCGCTGCGCCGGCTGCCGCACAGCTTCACGGTCTATGCACCGCCGGCCGATGCGCCGGCCGTGACGGCGCTGGGCGGGCAGCCTTGCTTTGGCAGCTTCAATGCGCTGCACAAGCTGGGCGACGACGTGCTGGCCTTGTGGGCCCGCGTGCTGGCGGCGGCGCCGGGGAGCCGGCTGCTGGTCAAGGCGCCGGGGTTGCAGCACGAGGCCGAGCGCGCGGCGTTGCGGGCGCGCTGGCCCGGTGATGCGAGCGCGCTGCTGCTCGAGGGCCCGGCGTCGATGGCGGGCTACCTGGCCGCTTTCGGCCGCGTGGACATCGCGCTGGACCCGTTCCCGCACAGCGGCGGCATGACGACGCTGGACGGCTTGTGGATGGGCGTGCCGGTGCTGACACTGCCCGGTGCCGCGCCGATCTCGCGCCAGGGTCTGAGCTTTCTGCAGACGCTGGGGCTGGCGGACGACTGGGTGGCTGCCGATGGGCCGGACTTTGTGCGCCGTGCTGCCGCGCGCATCGCTGATCGGCAGGGGCTGGCGCGGTTGCGTGCCGAGTTGCGTGATCGCATGGCCGCCAGCCCGTTGTGCGACGCGCCGCGTTTCGCCGCCGACCTGCTCTCACTGTTGCAGGCATGAGGCCCGCCGTCGTCGCTGCTGTGGCGTCGCCATAAAAAAAGGGGCTGCTCGCGCAGCCCCTTCTCGTTTGTCAGCGACGGGTGTGTCGCCGGCTTGGACTTACATGTCCATGCCGCCCATGCCACCCATGCCGCCCATGCCACCAGGCATGCCGCCGCCGGCAGCTTCTTCCTTCGGCGATTCGGCGACCATGCACTCGGTCGTCAGCATCAGCGAAGCGACCGAAGCGGCGTTCTGCAGCGCGGTGCGGGTCACCTTGGTCGGGTCCAGGATGCCCATTTCGATCATGTCGCCATAGGTGCCGTTGGCGGCGTTGTAGCCGTAGTTGCCCTTGCCTTGCAGCACGGCGTTGACGACGACCGACGACTCTTCACCGGCGTTGTAGACGATCTCGCGCAGCGGGGCTTCGATGGCCTTCAGGATCAGCTTGATGCCGGCGTCTTGATCAGCGTTGTCGCCCTTGATCTCGCCAGCAGCTTGCTTGGCACGCAGCAGGGCCACGCCGCCACCGGCGACGATGCCTTCTTCAACGGCGGCACGGGTGGCGTGCAGCGCGTCTTCCACGCGGGCCTTCTTTTCCTTCATCTCGACTTCGGTGGCAGCACCGACCTTGATGACGGCTACGCCGCCGGCCAGCTTGGCCACGCGCTCTTGCAGCTTCTCGCGGTCGTAGTCGCTGGTGGCTTCCTCGATCTGGATGCGCACTTGCTTGACGCGGGCTTCGATGTCGGCAGCAGCGCCGGCGCCGTCGATGATGGTGGTGTTTTCCTTGCCCACTTCGACGCGCTTGGCCTGGCCCAGGTCGGCCAGCGTGACCTTCTCGAGCGTCAGGCCGACTTCTTCGGCGATGACCTTGCCGCCCGTCAGGATGGCGATGTCTTCCAGCATGGCCTTGCGACGGTCACCGAAGCCAGGCGCCTTGACGGCGACGACCTTCAGGATGCCGCGGATGGTGTTGACCACCAGCGTCGCCAGGGCTTCGCCTTCGACTTCTTCGGCAATGATCAGCAGCGGACGGCCGGCCTTGGCCACTTGCTCCAGCGTGGGCAGCAGGTCGCGGATGTTGCTGATCTTCTTGTCGAACAGCAGCACGAACGGGTTGTCCAGAATCGCGGCCTGCTTCTCGGGGTTGTTGATGAAGTAGGGCGACAGGTAGCCGCGGTCGAACTGCATGCCTTCGACGACGTCCAGCTCGTTGTTCAGGCTCTTGCCGTCTTCGACGGTGATGACGCCTTCCTTGCCGACCTTGTCCATCGCGTCAGCAATGATCTGGCCGACGTCGGCGTCGCTGTTGGCGGAGATGGTGCCGACCTGGGCGATTTCCTTGGAGGTTGTCGTGGCCTTGGAAGCGGCCTTCAGCTGGGTCACCAGGGCGGCGACCGCCTTGTCGATGCCGCGCTTCAGGTCCATCGGGTTCATGCCGGCGGCCACGTACTTCATGCCTTCGCGGACGATGGCTTGAGCCAGCACGGTGGCGGTGGTGGTGCCGTCACCGGCGTTGTCAGACGTCTTGGAAGCGACTTCCTTGACCATCTGCGCGCCCATGTTCTGGAGCTTGTCCTTCAGCTCGATTTCCTTGGCCACGGACACGCCGTCCTTGGTCACGGTGGGGGCGCCGAAGGAGCGCTCGAGCACCACATTGCGGCCCTTGGGGCCCAGGGTCACCTTGACCGCGTTGGCCAGGATGTTGACGCCCTCGACCATGCGGGCACGGGCTTCGCCGCCAAAGATCACGTCTTTTGCTGCCATTTGATTCTCCGAATACTTAAATTGGGGTCAGAGTCGAATTCTCTGAATCAGCTGAGGACAGAGTTCGCGCCGTGCGCTTCGGTCTGTCCCGCAAGCCACTTGATCAGCGAGGACGGAGCATCACGGCGTGATGGTCCATCCCCGGATCATTACTTTTGAACGACGGCGAAGAGGTCTTCTTCGCGCATGACCAGCAGCTCTTCGCCGTCGACCTTGACGGTCTGGCCCGAGTACTTGCCGAACAGCACGCGATCGCCGACGACCACGTTCAGGGCCACGAATTCGCCCTTGTCGTTGCGCTTGCCAGGGCCGACGGCCAGGACTTCGCCTTGGTCAGGCTTCTCGGCGGCGTTGTCGGGGATGAAGATGCCGGAGGCGGTCTTGGTTTCCTGTTCCAGGCGGCGAACGATCACGCGATCGTGCAGGGGGCGCAGCTTCATGGGGGCTCCTTCAGAGTTTGAATCGCGGCGGCCACGGCTCGATGGAGCTGCGGCGCGCCGAAAAAACGGGGCCTGTATTGGCGGCCCGATTTCGTTAGCACTCGAATGCGGAGAGTGCTAGCAGCCTCAGATTATAGGGACGGCAGGCGACGATTCAAGGGGCAAAGGCACCCGCAATGCTGAGGGTGATCGGCCGGTCGCCCCGGTTGCCGGCAGGGTTGCGAGTGACACATTCGAATTCGCCCACGATATGCTGGGTGATCGGAATATTCCTGACTGCCGGACATGGCCCAAGTCTCATCAGGTACCGAAAGCGTGGACCGATCCGATCGCCTTGGGATGCCGGTCCACGCGCTGGTCATCGACGACGATGACGTCGACCGCGAGAAGCTCAAACGCCTGCTCAAGCGCTGCCGCCCCGGAGTCGATGTGGCCGAGGCCAACAGCAAGGTGTCGGCGCTGGCCGAGCTGCGCGGGCAGGCGAAGAACTTCTCCTTCATCTTTCTCGACTTCAAGCTCGACGACGGCGATGGCCGGGACTTGCTGCCCGACATCTGGCAGCTGGTGGGCTCGGACTGTGTCGTGATCGCCGTCACGGGCTATGGCTCCGACCGCGCGGCGGCAGACGCCATCAAGCTGGGCATCCACGAATACCTCAGCAAGAACGAGCTGACCGGCGAGCGCGTGGCGGTTGCCATCCGCGACGGGCTGGACTGGATCGAGGGTCACCAGCGCGCCCGTGTGGCAGAGCAGGAGCTGATCCACCGCAGCCTGCACGACGCGCTGACCGATCTGCCCAATCGCCATCTGTTCCTTGATCGCATCGAGTACCACTGCGCGCAGCAGCGCCGCGATGGCCATGCTTTCGCGCTGCTGATGATCGACCTGGACCGCTTCAAGCAGGTGAATGACGAGTTCGGCCACTTGCTGGGGGATGAGTTGCTCGTGGAGGTGGGGCGCCGTCTGCGGGAGGGCGTTCGTGAGGTCGACACGGCGGCGCGGCTGGGCGGCGACGAGTTCGCCGTGCTGCTGCCGGGCGTCGCCACGCTCGATGTCGCCGAGGCGGTCGGCCGCAAGCTTGTCGGTGCGCTGGAGGCGCCCATGGCCCTGTCTTGTGGGCCGCTGAGCATTGCGGCCTCCATCGGCATCGTCGTGGCACCCCAGCATGGGCACGACGTCACCACGCTGCTGTCGCGGGCGGACCAGGCCATGTACCGCGCCAAGCGCAACCTCGACAAGGTCATGCTCTACGACGACCTGGAGCCGGGCAGCACCAACATCCTCGACCGCATGGTGCTGATGGGTGAGATGGAGTTGGCGCTGGAGCGGGGCGACATCCAGTGGCACCTGCAGCCCAAGGTCGATCTGGCGGCGTCGCGGCCGACGGGTTTCGAGGCGCTGGCCCGCTGGCGCCACAGCCGCTTCGGCCCGATCGCGCCGGACGCCTTCATCACGGCGATCGAGGGGTCCAAGCTGATCTGGCCCTTCACGCTGGCCACCATCGACGCCGCGCTGGGCCATTTGCAGCGGCTAGGGCCGACCCACCCGCACCTGAGCATTTCGGTCAACGTGTCGGCGCGGGTGCTGCAGCAGCCCGGGTTGGTCGAGCACGTCATCCAGAAGCTGGACAGCGCCGGCATCGACCCGCGCCGGCTGGTGCTGGAGCTGACGGAGACGGCGCTCATCAGCAACCCCAGCCAGGCGCGCAAGGTGCTCGACGAACTGGCAACGCGCGGCATCGATCTCTCCATCGACGACTTCGGCGCCGGCTTCACGTCGTTCGGTTATCTGCGCGACTTCATGGTGCGCGAGATCAAGATCGACAAGTCCTACATCCTGAACCTGACGGAGCGCAGCTTCGACCAGTCGCTGGTCACCTGCCTGGCGGTGTTTTGCGAGGCCCGGGGCCTGCGGCTGGTGGCCGAAGGGGTGGAGACGCCCGAATGCCTGGCGCGCCTGCTGGAACTGGGTTGTCGCTACGGGCAGGGTTACGGCATTGGCCGGCCGATGACCATCGATGCGGCGCTGACGTGGATCGTCGAGCAGGAAGCCGGCGCGGGCGATGGCGCCCTTGCGCCGCCGCTCGAGGACTGACAGGGGTTGCCGCGCGCGCCCCTGGCGGGGCAGCGCCGGCCGGCCATCACGACCATGGGCGGAGCGAGAACCGCCGGGGAAGGGGCAGCACATGAGCGCAGAAGCCGTCACCTCGATCGACATGTCCTTGCTGGCGAACGCGCTGCCCATCGGCATCGCCATCGCCGATGCGGATGGCGTGCTGCTGTTCGTGAACGCCGAGATGGCGCGCATGGCCGGCTATGCGGTGGACGATCTCGTGGGCCGCAGCGTCGACGAGCTGCTGCCGCAGCGCCATCGTGCGGCGCATGCGCAGCATCGGGCTGATTACGAGCGCGCTCCCGGCCCGCGGGCGATGGGTGCCGGCCGCGAGCTGTTCGCGCTGCGGCGCGACGGCTCCGAATTTCCGGTCGAGGTCGGTCTGCGGCCGCTGAGCTACGCGGGCCGGCAAGCCGTGCTCGCCACGATCATCGATTGCACCGAGCGGCGGCAGATCGAGTCGGGCTTCCGCGCCGTGATCGAAGCCGCGCCCTACGGCATGCTGATGGTCGACGACCGTGGGCACATCGTGCTGGCCAACGAGCATTTGCGCAGCACGTTCGGCTATGCCGAGTCGGAGCTGGCCGGGAGGCCGATCGAGACGCTGCTGCCGGATCGTCACCGGCAGGCCCACGTGGGCATGCGCGACGCCTTCCTGAAGGCGCCCAGCCGCCGCAACATGGGCGAGGGACGCGACCTGACCGGGCTGCGCAAGGACGGTGTCGAGATCCCCGTCGAGGTGGGGCTCAGCTCGGTGACGACGGCGCGGGGGCGCATGGCCCTGGCCTCCGTGGTGGACCTGACGCGCCGCAAGCGCGCGGAGATGCAGCTGCGCGACGCGAATGCGCAGCTGGAGGAGTTCGTCTACGTCGCCTCGCATGACCTGCGCTCGCCGCTGCGGGGCATCAGCCACCTGGTCGACTTCATCCGCGAAGACCTGCCCGGTGACGTCGATGCGTCGGTCGGCAGCCACCTGGACCGCATGCACGAGCGTATCCACCGCATGGAAAACCTGATCGAGGACCTGCTCGTCTATGCACGCGCTGGCAAGCGCTCGGGCAAGTACGAGCGCATCGAGTTGGCGGCGCTGGTGGACGACCTCGTCAGCCTCGACCCGCCGCCGTCGACGATGGCCGTCGTGACCGACCTGCAGGCCCAGCCCTTCGATGGCGCGCGCACGCCGCTGGCCACCGTGCTGCGCAACCTCTACTCGAACGCCATCAAGCACCATGACACGGGGCAGGGGTGCCTGCAGCTGCGCTCGCGCGACGAGGGTGAGCATGTCGTGATCTCGGTGCAGGACGACGGCCCGGGCATCCCCGAGGTGGTCCAAGGCAGGGCGTTTCGCCTGTTCCAGACGCTGACCGCCTCCGAGCGCAAGGGCTCCGGCCTGGGGCTGGCGGTTGCCAAGCGGCTCGTGGAGGTGCATGGCGGTCACATCGATCTCGTCTCGCGCGACGGCCAGCGCGGCACCACCTTCGTCGTCCGCTGGCCGCGCTTCATAAGGAGTGACCTGGATGACTGAATCTACGCTCAACGTCCTCGTGGTGGACGACGACGACCTGACGTCGGAGATGGTGCTGCGGGCTTTGCGCAAGGTGCCGGGGCAGTTCCGCGTGCTGGCGGCGGCGGATGGCCAGATCGGCCTGGACATGCTGAGGGGGCGTGGCGCCGAGCCCATGGGCCGGCCGCTCATCGTGCTGCTGGATCTCAACATGCCGCGAATGAACGGCTTCGAATTCCTCGCGGCGATCCGCCAGGACGCCCAGCTGCGCGACAGCGTCATCTTCGTATTGACGACGTCGGATTCCGATGCCGACCGCTCCCGCGCCTACCAGGAGCTGATCGCCGGCTACATGGTCAAGTCGGCCGTCGGCCCGCAGTTCAGCAAGCTTGCCGGGCTGATCAACGAGTTCTCCCGCGTGGTGAAGCTGCCGGCCTAGCGCCGCAGCGGGGCGCCTGAGAGCGCGGCGTCGCGTCCGGGGCGCTGGCCACTGGCCTGCTGCCGCCCGTGTGCGCGATGCGCGATGCGGCACGCGGCGGCCGGCGGCTTTCTTGCGGCGCCGGCCAGGCCCATGGCCAGCGTCCGACACCCGCGACCACCGGTTTCGCCAGGTTTCGCCGACCTGCAACGTGGGGGTGGCTGGCTGCCGCTTGGCCGCGAAATCTAAAGCTGCGCCTCTCAATACTTCGCCAAGTCCTTATTTCTGAACACTATTTTCCGCGATACTGTTTATTTGTACAGTATTCCGTAAGTGCTTGATTTCATTGCAAAAACGACCCGTCCAACCTTGACCCTGCCTGTTGCGGCGCTTAAAGTGGGAGAAAGTGTTGTTTCGTGGTGAAAAGTGTCGGAAATCGTCTTTCAAGGGGCCTCCAACTTGGTGCTTGACGCCAAGGGGCGCCTGGGCGTTCCCGCGCGGCACCGTGAAGTGCTGCAGCTGCTCTGTGAGGGGCGGCTGACGATCACGAAGCACCCCGACGGCTGCCTGATGCTGTTCCCGCGTCCCACCTGGGAAGTCTTCCGCGACAAGGTCGCGGCGCTGCCGATGTCGGCGGCCGGCTGGAAGCGCGTGTTCCTGGGCAATGCGATGGACGTCGAGATCGATTCGGCGGCGCGCGTGCTGGTCTCGCCCGAGCTGCGCGAGAGCGCCGGGTTGGACAAGGACGTCGTGCTGCTGGGCATGGGCAGCCACTTCGAGCTGTGGGACAAGAAGACGCACGCGGCCCAGGAGGCCGAGGTGCTCGCCGGGCCCATGCCTGACGCACTCAAGGATTTCAGTTTCTGATGGGCACCCAGGTGAACGAGAGCGCCACGTTCCGCCACACGACCGTGCTGCTGGACGAGGCGGTGGAGGGCGTGCTCGCGCGCCCGGACGGCGTCTATGTGGACGGCACGTTCGGCCGTGGCGGCCATTCGCGCGCGCTGCTGGCCCGGCTGGGGCCGCAGGGGCGCTTGATCGGCATCGACCGCGACCCGGAGGCCGTGGCGGCCGCCGCGGCGATCACGGACGCGCGCTTCTCCATCGTTCACGCCGGCTTCGCCGACATGGCCGACGAGCTGGCGGCGCTGGGCGTGCACCAGGTCGACGGCGTGCTGCTGGATCTGGGCGTGTCCAGCCCGCAGATCGACAACCCGGAGCGGGGTTTCAGCTTCCGCTTCGACGGGCCGCTGGACATGCGCATGGACACGACGCGCGGCGAAAGCGCGGCGGACTTTCTGGCACGCGCTGACGAGCGCGACATCGCACGGGTGATTCGGGACTATGGCGAAGAACGGTTTGCTGGCCAGATTGCAAAGGCGGTTGTTGCTCGCCGAGAAGCCGGTGCGCCGCTCACGCGCACCGACGAACTGCGCGAACTCGTGGCTCGCACGGTCAAGACCCGTGAGCCCGGCCAGGACCCGGCCACGCGCACCTTTCAAGCTCTTCGGATTCATGTCAACGGCGAGCTTGACCAGCTGGACCAGGGACTGAAGTCGGCGCTGCGGCTGCTGGCGCCGGGCGGGCGGCTGAGCATCATCAGCTTTCACTCGCTGGAGGACCGGCGTGTGAAGCAGTTCATCGCCGCGCACAGCAAGACCGAGGTGGACCGCCGCGCACCGTTCGCACCGCCACCGCCGCTGGCGCTGAAGGCGCTGGGGCGCGTGATGCCCAGTGACGCCGAGGTGGCGGCCAACCCGCGTTCGCGCTCGGCCGTGCTGCGCATCGCCGAGCGCACCGATGCGCCGCTGAAATGATGCCCCTCGTCCACAGCCCGCTTTGGCCCACCCACCGAGGGGGTGGTGATGCTTGCCGGTTCGACCGGCAAGCGCATCGCCATGACGGGCCGGCTGGGGCGTGGCCCGGCGTTCGGCCTGAAATGACGGGGAGCAGGGGCTGACATGGCCAAGCTCAACCTCGTCCTCATGCTCGCCGTGCTGGCCAGCGGCCTGGCGTTGGTGCACAGCGCCTACGAGTCGCGCCGCCTGTTCGCCGAGCGTGACCGCACCAAGGCCGAAGGCCAGCGCCTGGCGGCGGATGCGGAACGGCTGAAGGCCGAGCGCCATGCGCAGGCGACGAATCTGCGCGTCGAGCAGGTCGCACGTGAGCGGCTGGGCATGCGGGTCATCACGCCGGCGGTCGTGGCATCGGGGGTGAACCCATGATCCGCGGCGACAAGCAGGCGGGCGCGCGCGCGCTGGGCGCCGGGCGCGGCGTCAGCTACTCGAGCAGCCCGCTGCTGGCTTCCAAGACGCCGTCGTGGCGCTCGCGTTTCCTCGTGGGGCTGCTGGGGCTGGCCTTCGTCGGCCTGCTGGCGCGTGCCATCTACGTGCAGGTGCTGCACAGCGATTTCTTCCAGAAGCAGGGCGAAGCGCGCTACGCGCACACGCTGGAATTGCCCGCCACCCGCGGCCGCATCAAGGACCGCAGCGGCCAGGTGCTGGCGTCCAGCGTGGCGGTGCCGTCGATCTGGGCGATCCCGAAGGACGTCGACACCGACCCCGACAAGCGCCGCGAGCTGGCCAAGGCGCTGGGCATGTCCGACCGGGAGCTGGCCGCCAAGCTCAACCCCGAATCGCGTTTCGTGTGGCTCAAGCGCCTGGCGGATGACGACACGGGCAAGGCGGTGAAGGCCATCGGCCTCAAGGGCGTGTTCCAGGACCGCGAATACCAGCGCACCTACCCCGAGCGCGAGACCGCGGCGCATGTGGTGGGCTTCACCGGCGCCGAAGACCGGGGCCAGGAAGGCATCGAGCTGGCGTTCCAGAAGGAGCTGCAGGGCAGGGAAGGCTCGCGCTCGGTCGTGCGCGACCGCCTGGGCCGCGTGGTGGAAGACATCGGTGACGTCGTGCCGGCGGCCAACGGCCAGGACATCGACCTCTCCATCGACTCCAAGGTGCAGTTCTTCGCCTACCAGCGCGTGCGCGACGCGGTGCTGGAGAACAAGGCCAAGGCCGGCTCCGTCGTCGTGCTGGACACGCAGAGTGGCGAAGTGCTGGCGCTGGCCAACTACCCCAGCTACGACCCCGGCAATCGCCAGAACCTGTCCGGCGAGCAGCTGCGCAACCGCGCGATGACCGACGTGTTCGAGCCGGGCTCGACGATGAAGCCCTTCATCGCCGGCCTGTCGATGGAAACCGGGCGCAGCACGCCCGACACGCTGGTGGACACCGGCAACGGCCGCTACGCCTTCCAGGGCTCGGTCATCAGCGACACGCATGCCCACGGCCTCATTCCCGTGCGCGAGGTCATCAAGTTCTCCAGCAACATCGGCGCCACCAAGCTGGCGATGCAGATGGAGCCGCGCGAGATGCACGAGATGTTCACGGCCATCGGCCTGGGCCAGCGTCCGCAGATCAGCTTCCCCGGCGCCGTCAGCGGCAGGCTGCGGCCCTACAAGACCTGGCGCCCCATCGAGCAGGCGACGATGAGCTACGGCTACGGCCTGTCGGCCTCGTTGTTCCAGCTGGCGCGCGCCTACACGGTGTTCGCACGCGATGGCGAGATCATCCCCGTCAGCATGCTGCGCCAGCCGCACGACCACCCCGTGCCCGGCATCCGCGTCTTTTCACCGAAGGTCACGCAGGACCTGCGGCTGATGCTGCAGGCCGCTGCCGGCCCCGGCGGCACGGCGCCCGAGGCCCAGGTGCCCGGCTACAGCGTGGGCGGCAAGAGCGGCACGGCGCACAAGCAGGAAGGCAAGGGTTACGCCAGCCACAAGTACCGCTCGTGGTTCGTCGGCATTGCCCCCGTCGGCAAGCCGCGCATCGTCGTGGCCGTCATGGTGGACGAGCCGACGGCTGGCAGCTATTTCGGCGGCAAGGTCGCCGGCCCCGTGTTCAGCCAGGTCACGGCGCAGACGCTGCGCCTGCTGGGCGTGCAACCCGACCTGGACGTCAAGAGCCAGATCGTCGCCAACAAGAACGCCGTGGCCACCGAAGAAAGTTTCTAGACATGCTGCCCCCACGCTCGCTTCGATCACTGCCCCCGATGGGGGGCTCATCGCCCTTGGGGCGGCCCGGCGGTCAATGATGTTGACCCGTTTGAAATCCCCCGAGGCCGCCGCGCGCTGGCTCGCCGAATGGTGCACCGGCACGCTGCGCACCGACAGCCGCCAGGTGCAGCCGGGCGACGCCTTCATCGCCTGGCCCGGCTACGCCCGCGATGGGCGTGAGTTCGTGGCCGATGCACTGGCCGCAGGCGCGGCCACCTGCCTGGTGGAAGAGGCCGATGTCGATCGTTTCGGCTTCGTGGATGCGCGAGTGGCCTCGTTGCCCGGCCTGAAGGCCCGCACCGGCGAGATCGCCGCGGCCTTCTTCGGCCGGCCCACCGAGGCGCTGGACGTCATCGCCGTCACCGGCACCAACGGCAAGACCTCGTCGGCCTGGTGGATCGCGCAGGCGTCGGCGGTGCTGAACAAGCGCTGCGGCGTCGTCGGCACCCTCGGCATCGGCGAGCCGCCCAAGCTGGACTACAACGGCCTGACCACGCCCGACCCCGTGCTGCTGCAGGCCGCCTTCGCCCGCATGCGCGACCAGGGCTTCGCGGCCTGCGCCATCGAGGCGTCGAGCATCGGCATCGTCGAAGGCCGGCTCGCCGGCAGCGCCATCCGCGTCGCCGTGTTCACGAACTTCACGCAGGACCACCTCGACTACCACGGCGACATGGACGCCTACTGGGTGGCCAAGCGCGCGCTGTTTGGCTTCCCCGGCCTGCGTGCGGCCGTCGTCAACCTGGACGACGCCAAGGGCGACGCGCTCGCGGCCGAGCTGACGGCGCTGGACGTCTGGACCACCGGCGTCGAGCGTCAGGACGCCCGCCTGACCGCGCGCGGCCTGCACTACACCGGCGAGGGCCTGGCCTTCACGCTGCACGAGGGCCCCGAGGCCATCGCCGTGCAGACTGGCCTGATCGGCGACTACAACGCCGCCAACCTGCTGGGCGTGGCCGGTGCGCTGCGCGCGCAAGGCCATGCGCTGGCCGACGTGGCCCGTGCGCTGGCGCGCGTGACGCCGGTGCCTGGCCGCATGCAGCGCGTGGGCAACGGCCGCGAGCTGCCGCAGGTTGTTGTCGACTACGCGCACACGCCCGATGCGCTGGACAAGGCGCTGTCGGCGCTGCAGGGCCTGGCCCAGGCGCGCGGCGGCGAGCTGGTCTGCGTGTTCGGCTGCGGCGGCGACCGCGACCGTGGCAAGCGCCCGCAGATGGGCGCCATCGCCGCGAAGCTGTCGGGCCGCGTCGTCGTGACGACCGACAACCCGCGCACCGAGGTGCCGGCGCAGATCCTGGCCGACATCACGGCCGGCGCGCCGGATGCGACCGTCATCGAGGCCCGCGAGGAAGCCATCCGCGCGGCCATCACCGAGGCCGGCGCGCGCGACATCGTGCTCATCGCCGGCAAGGGCCATGAGGACTATCAGGAAGTGCTGGGCGTGCGCCGGCCGTTCTCCGACGTGGCAGAGGCGCGCGCGGCGCTGCTGGAAAGGTCGGGGCTTTGAACTTCCTGACGCTCTCAGACGCGCAGGCGCTGCTGCCCGGCTCCACGCTGGTCGGTGACGGCGCGACCGGCTTCGCCCGCGTGCACAGCGACACCCGCACGCTGCGCGCCGGCGACCTGTTCGTCGCACTGCGCGGCGAGCGCTTCGACGCGAACGACTTCCTCGCACAGGCGAAGGCCGCTGGCGCCGTGGCGGCGCTGGCCGAACGCGGCCTGCTTGAGGCCGGCCTGCCCGGCCTGCTGGTGCCCGACGCCAAGGCCGCGCTGGGCCAGCTCGCCGCTGCATGGCGGCGTCAGCAGCAGCTGCCCGTCATCGCCGTCACCGGCTCCAACGGCAAGACGACGACGACGCAGATGATCGCCAGCATCCTGCGCGCCTGGGTGGGCGGGGATGCGCTGGCCACCGAGGGCAACTACAACAACGACATCGGCGTGCCGTTGACGTTGCTGCGCCTGCGCCATGACGACGAGACCAGCCACCGTGCCGCCGTCGTCGAGCTGGGCATGAACCACCCCGGCGAGATCGCGCCGCTGGCCGCGATGACGGCGCCCAGCGTGGCGCTGGTCAACAACGCGCAGCGCGAGCACCAGGAGTTCATGGCCACCGTCGAGGCCGTCGCGCGCGAGAACGGCGCGGTGCTCGAAGCGCTGTCGCCCAGCGGCTGCGCCGTGTTTCCCGCCGAGGACGCCTGCGCGCCGATCTGGTTCGAGATGGCCGGTGCCCGCCCGCACCTGACCTTCGCGCTGCGCGGCGAGGCCGATGTGACCGGTGCCGCCCAGTGGCAGGGTTCGCACTGGGCGCTGGAGCTGCACACGCCGGCTGGCACCGTGCCCGTTGCGTTGGCGATGGCCGGCGAGCACAACGTGCGCAACGCGCTGGCCGCTGCCGCCTGTGCGCTGGCCGCGGGCGCGCCGCTGTCGGCCATCCGGCAGGGGCTGGAAGCCTTTCGCGCCGTGAAGGGCCGCTCCGAGCTCAAGCGCGACGCGCAGGGCCGCACGCTCATCGACGACAGCTACAACGCCAATCCCGACAGCGTGCGTGCCGCCATCGACGTGCTGGCCGGCCTGCCGGGCGACAGCTGGCTCGTGCTCGGCGACATGGGCGAGGTCGGCAACGACGGCCCGGCCTTCCACCGCGAGGTCGGCGCCTACGCCGCCGAGCGCGGCATTGCGCACCTCTGGACGGCCGGCAGCGCCGCTCGCGACGCTGCGGCGGCCTACGGTCCGAGCGCGCGCGCTTTTGACAACACGGCCGCGCTGATTGCGGCCCTCACGGAACAACCCGGTGTGAGCCAGACCCTGGTCAAGGGCTCGCGCTTCATGAAGATGGAACAAGTGGTCGCTGCATTGCAAACCGCACGAGACGGAGGCCCGCATGCTGCTTAGCCTCGCCCAATGGCTGCAAGGCCTCTACCCGGATCTGGGCTTTCTGCGGATCTTCAACTACATCACCTTCCGCGCCGTCATGGCCGCGATGACGGCGCTGCTGATCGGCCTGGCCTTCGGGCCCTGGGTCATCCGCCGCCTGACCGCGATGAAGATCGGCCAGCCCGTGCGCGCCTACGGTGTGCAGGCCCACCTGGCCAAAAGCGGCACGCCCACCATGGGCGGCGTGCTGGTGCTGATCGGCATCGGCGTGTCCACGCTGCTGTGGTTCGACTGGAGCAACCGCTTCGTGTGGGTGGTGATGCTGGTCACGATGGGCTTCGGCGCCGTGGGCTGGGTGGACGACTGGCGCAAGGTCGTCGACAAGAACCCCGAGGGCATGCGCAGCCGGGAGAAGTTCTTCTGGCAGTCGCTGATCGGCCTGTTCGCCGCCATCTACCTCGCGTTCAGCGTGTCGGAGACCAGCTTCCTGGGCGTCGTGCAGTTGTTCTTCCGCTGGATCTCCAGTGGCTTCTCGACGGATCTGCCCCCGAAGGCCGACCTTCTGATCCCGTTCTTCAAGACCATCTCCATGCCGCTGGGCGTGTGGGGCTTCGTCGCGCTGGCGTACTTCGTCATCGTCGGCACCAGCAACGCGGTGAACTTCACCGATGGCCTGGACGGCCTGGCCATCATGCCGGTGGTGCTGGTGGGCTCGGCGTTGGGGCTGTTCGCCTACCTGACCGGCTCATCGGTGTTCTCCAAATACCTGCTGCTGCCCTACATCCCCGGGGCCGGCGAGCTGCTGATCTTCTGCGCGGCGATGTCGGGCGCGGGCCTGGCCTTCCTGTGGTTCAACGCCCACCCGGCCCAGGTCTTCATGGGTGACGTCGGTGCCCTCGCGCTGGGCGGCGGCCTGGGCACGCTGGCTGTCATCACGCGCCAGGAAATCGTGCTGGGCATCATGGGCGGCATCTTCGTGGCCGAAGTGCTGAGCGTCATGCTGCAGGTGAGCTGGTTCAAGTTCACGAAGAAGCGCTTCGGCGAGGGCCGACGCATCTTCAAGATGGCGCCGCTGCATCACCACTTCGAGAAGAGCGGCTGGAACGAGACGCAGGTCGTCATCCGCTTCTGGATCATCACGATGCTGCTGTGCCTCGTCGGCCTGGCGAGCCTGAAGCTGCGGTGATCGCATGAAGCTGGACCTGCCGCAACTCTTCGAACAGCGCGTGCTCGTGCTGGGCCTCGGGGACTCCGGTCTCGCGATGGCCCGCTGGTGTGCGCGCTTCGGCGCGCAGGTCACCGTGTGGGACTCGCGCGCCCAGCCGCCGCAGCTCGCGGCGCTGGGCGACACCGCCGCCTTTGTCACCGGCGAGCTGACGGCCGAGCAGGTTGCCGGCTTCAACGCCGTGTTGAAGAGCCCGGGCCTGTCGCCGCTGGATGCGCGGCTGAAGGCCGTCTACGAACATGGCCCGGCCGTGCGCGGCGAGCTGGACCTGTTCGCCGATGCGCTGGCCGCACTGAAGGCCCAGCACGGCTACGCGCCCGCCGTGCTGGCCATCACCGGCACCAACGGCAAGACCACCACCACCTGCATGACCGGCCTGCTCGCCGAGCGTGCCGGCAAGCGGGTGGCCATCGCGGGCAACATCGGCCCCACGTTGCTGGACACGCTGACCGAGGCGCTGGCTCAGGAGCCCGATCCCGCACCGGCCGACGCGCCGGCAGACGCCGAACCTGCGTTGCTGGCCGAGGTTGCCGACGCGCCCCCCGCTGACGAGGACGCGGTGGAGCCCACCGACGACAACGACGAGGGGGCCGAGATCGCCGAGCCCGCAGCAGACATCGCCACGCTGCCGGACATCGACGCGCCGCTGCCCATCGACCCGCCGCCGCCGCGCGGCCCGGTGTTCGAGACCTTGCCGGACGTCTGGGTGCTGGAGCTGTCCAGCTTCCAGCTCGACGGCGTGAGCAATTTCGAGCCGACGGCCGGCGCCGTGCTGAACCTGACGCAGGATCACCTGGACTGGCATGGCGACATGGCCGCCTACGGTCGCGCCAAGGCCCGCATCTTCGGCCGTGAGTCGGTCATCGTGTCCAACCGCGACGACGCCGAGGTCGAGCGCCTCGTGCCGCAGCCGGTGTTCGTGAAGGGCTCGCGCGGCAAGCCCGGCCGCACGGTGTCGCGCCGCGTCGTGCGCTTCGGCCTGAACGCGCCGACCGCACCGGGTGACTTCGGCCTCGTCGACGAAGGCGGCCTGGCCTGGCTGGTGCGCGCCCGCGAGCTGGACCCGACGATCAAGAAGCGCAAGGGCGACGAGCCCGAGCCGCTCGTCATCCAGCGCCTGATGCCTGCCGACGCGCTGCGTGTGCGCGGCCGCCACAACGCCGCCAATGCGCTGGCCGCCCTCGCACTCGCGACGGCCGCCGGCTGCGAGCTGGCGCCCATGCTGCACGGCCTGCGCGAGTACCGCGGCGAGCCGCATCGCGTGGAGCCGGTGGGCATGATCGATGGCGTCGAGTTCTTCGACGATTCCAAGGGCACCAATGTCGGCGCGACGGTGGCCGCCATTTCCGGCCTGGGCGCCGACCGCGCGCCTGCCAAGCTCGTGCTCATCCTTGGCGGCGACGGCAAGGGCCAGGACTTTGCGCCGCTGGCCGATGGCGTTCAGCGTCACGCGCGCGCCGTCGCCCTGATCGGCCGCGACGCGCCGCAGATCGAGGCTGCGCTGGCCAACACGGGCGTGCCCCTGCAGCGCCTGGACACGCTCGAAGCCGCCACGGCCTGGTGCCTGGCGCAGGCCAAGTCGGGTGACAGCGTGCTGCTCAGCCCGGCCTGCGCGAGCCTGGACATGTTCCGGAACTACGCCCACCGCGCCGAGGTCTTCGTGGCCACCGTGCAGCAACTGGCGGACGACCGTGGGGTGACGCTGTGAACGCCACGCTGAGCCACTTCACGACCCGGCTGCAGGCGCTGTGGCGGCGCGACGGCAGTGAGGACGCCAGCGTGCCGGTGCGCGACTGGGTGTCGACTTCGGGCGGCCGCCCGACGCGGCTGCAGGGCTTCGACATCACCATGGTCTGGGTGGTGCTCGCGCTGATGGCCTTCGGCCTGCTGATGGTCTATTCCGCCTCCATCGCGCTGCCGGACAGCCCGCGCTTCGCCAAGTACCTGCCCACGCATTTCCTGACCCGCCATGTGGTGGCCATCGGCTTCGGGCTGCTGGGTGGGCTCGTCACTGTGCAGATTCCGGTCTCGCTGTGGGAGCGTTACGCGCCGTGGGTGTTCGTCGTGGCGCTGGCGTTGCTGGTGGCCGTGCTGATTCCGGGTCTGGGCAAGGTCGTCTACGGCGCGCGGCGCTGGATCCCGCTGGGCGTCATGAACTTCCAGCCCAGTGAGCTGGCCAAGTTCGGCATCGCGCTGTATGCGGCCAACTACATGATGCGCAAGATGGACGCCCGGGAGAACTTCTTCCAGGCCGTCACGCCGATGGCCATCTCGCTGGCTTTTGTCGGCCTGTTGCTGCTGGCCGAGCCCGACATGGGCGCCTTCATGGTGATCGCGGCGATCGCCATGGGCATCCTGTTCCTGGGCGGCGTCAACGGCCGCATGTTCTTCCTGATCGTCGCCGTGCTGCTGGGCGCGTTCGTGCTGATGATCACGCTCAGCGACTTCCGCCGCGAGCGCATCTTTGCCTACCTCAACCCCTGGGACGACAAGTACGCGCAGGGCAAGGCCTACCAGCTGACACACAGCCTCATCGCATTCGGCCGTGGCGAGTGGTTCGGGCAAGGACTGGGCGGCAGTGTCGAGAAGCTGCACTACCTGCCCGAGGCGCACACCGACTTCCTGCTGGCCGTCATCGGCGAGGAGCTGGGCTTCGTCGGCGTGGCGGTCGTGATCCTGGCGTTTTTCTGGCTGACGCGCCGCTGCTTCCTCATCGGTCGCCAGGCCATCGCGCTGGACCGCGTGTTCGCGGGCCTGTATGCGCAGGGCATCGGCATCTGGATGGGCGGCCAGGCCTTCATCAACATGGGCGTGAACCTGGGCGCACTGCCGACCAAGGGCCTGACGCTGCCGTTGATGAGCTTCGGCGGCTCGGCCATCCTGATGAACTGCGTCGCGTTGGCCGTCGTGTTGCGGATCGACCTGGAAAACAGGCAACTCATGCGTGGAGGCCGGTCGTGAGCGGCAAACATCTTGTCGTCATGGCGGCCGGCACGGGCGGGCATGTCATTCCTGGTCTCGCGGTGGCCGAGGAGATGCAGCGCCGCGGCTGGACGGTGTCGTGGATCGGCACGCCGCATGGCATGGAGAACCGGCTGGTGCCGGCACGCGGCATCGAGCTCGATGCGCTGCCGTTTGCCGGCATGCGCGGCAAGGGCCTGAAGCACGCGCTGCGCGGCGTGGTCGGCTTCTTCAAGGCTTTCGCCCAGGCGCGCGGCGTCTATGCCAGGCGTGGCGCCACGGCCGTGCTGGGCATGGGTGGGTATGTCTGCGTGCCGGCGGGGCTGGCGGCGGTGTTCGGCAATCGGCCGCTGCTGCTCGTCAACGCCGACGCCGCCATGTTGAAGAGCAACCTGGCGCTCAAGCCCTTCGCGCAGCGCATCGCCTTCGGCTTTGACGGCGTTGCGGCGGCGTCGACGCACGGCGCGGTCGTCAGCGGCAACCCGGTGCGCGCCGAGATCGAGGCGCTGCCCGCGCCGGCCGAGCGTCTGGCCGATCCGGCCCGTGCCTCGGGGCCGCTGCGGCTGCTGGTGCTGGGCGGCTCGCTGGGCGCGCGCGCGCTGAACCAGGTGTTGCCCCAGACGCTGGCGCTGTGGCCCGCGGAGCAACGCCCGCAGGTGTTGCACCAGGCCGGGCAGGACCACCTCGGCGCCGTCTGGCAGGCCTATACCGATGCCGGCCTGGTGGCCGAAGTGCGGCCGTTCATCGACGACATGGCGGCCGCGCTGGCCTGGGCCGATGTCGTCGTGTGCCGCGCCGGCGCCATCACGGTCAGCGAGCTGTGCGCGGCCGGCTGTGCCGCGGTGCTGGTGCCGCTGGTGGTCAGCACCACCTCGCACCAGCGCGACAACGCCATCTTCATGGCCCAGCACGGCGCAGCCATCCATCTGCCGCAGGCCGAGCTCACGGCCGCGCGGCTGCATGAGTTGCTGGCGGGGCTGGACCGCAGCGCGCTGTTGGCCATGGCGGAGAAGGCCCGCTCGCTGGCGCGCCCACGCGCGGCGGCCCGTGTGGCGGATGAAATCGAGGGCATGGTGAAGTGAAGCACGCCGTTCAGAAACTGCATTTCGTGGGTATCGGTGGTGCCGGCATGAGCGGCATCGCGGAGATCCTGCACAACCTCGGCTTCGAGGTCAGCGGCTCCGACGCTGCCGAGAGCGCCACCACGCAGCGCCTGCGCTCGCTGGGCCTGCGCGTGGAGATCGGTCACGCCGCGCCGCACATCGGCGACGCGCAGGCGCTGGTCACCAGCACGGCGGTTGCTGCGGACAACCCGGAAGTGCTCGCGGCACGTGCTCGCCACGTCCCGGTGGTGCCGCGCGCCGTGATGCTGGCCGAGCTGATGCGCCTGCGCCGTGGCGTCGCCATCGCCGGCACGCACGGCAAGACGACGACCACGTCGCTGGTCACGGCCATCCTGGTCGAGGCCGGGATGGACCCCACCTTCGTCATCGGCGGCAAGCTCAATGCGGCGGGCGCCAACTCCCGCCTGGGGCAGGGCGAATTCATCGTCGTCGAGGCGGACGAGAGCGACGCGTCTTTCCTGAAGCTCAGCCCCGTGCTGGCCGTCGTCACGAACATCGACGAAGACCACATGGACACCTATGGGCATTCGGTGGAGAAGCTGCACGAGGCCTTCGTCGAGTTCCTGCACCGCATGCCGTTCTACGGCGCCGCGGTGGTGTGCGCCGACGACCCCGGCGTGCAGGCCATCCTCGGCCGCATCGAGCGCCCGGTCGTTTGCTACGGCCTGGCGGACGGCGCGAGCGTGCAGGCGGTTCACGTGCGCGCCCTGGCCGGCGCTCAGATGAGCTTCACCTGCCGGCGGGAGGGCGCGGCCGACCTCGACGTGCTGTTGAACCTGGCCGGCGAGCACAACGTGCGCAACGCGCTGGCGGCGATTGCCGTCGCGACCGAGCTGGGCTGCGACGACGTGGCCATCCAGAAGGGGCTGGCCAACTTCTCGGGTGTGGGCCGCCGCTTCGAGAAGCATGGTCAATGGCCCGCGGCCGATGGCGGCCACTTCGAGCTCATCGACGACTACGGCCATCACCCTGTCGAGATGGCTGCCGTGCTGGCGGCCGCACGTGGCGCCTACCCCGGCCGTCGGCTGGTGCTGGCGTTCCAGCCGCACCGCTACACGCGCACGCGGGACTGCTTTGCCGACTTCGTGCGCGTGATGCAGGGCGCCGACGTGGTGCTGCTGACCGAGGTGTACTCGGCCGGCGAGTCGCCGATCGACGGCGCCACGGGCACGGCGCTTGCCAAGGCCGTCGGTACTCCGCATTTCGTGCGCGCCGTGGCCGACATGCCCGCCGCACTTGCCGCACTGGCGCGTGATGGCGACGTCGTCATCGGCATGGGCGCGGGCTCGATGAGCGGCCTGCCGGCCCTCGTCGCGGCACATTTCCAAGGAGGTGCAGCATGACTGCTCCCATCGATCTGAACATTGATGCCGCAGCGCTCGGCAAGGTGGCCGTGCTGTTCGGCGGCCACAGCGCAGAACGCCCGGTGTCGCTGATGAGCGGCAACGGCGTGCTCGCAGCATTGCGATCCATCGGCGTTGACGCCCACGCCTTCGACCCGGCCGAGCGGCCGCTGCAGGCGCTCAAGGACGAGGGCTTCGCGCGCGCCTTCATCGCGCTGCATGGCCGCGGCGGCGAAGACGGCACGCTGCAAGGCGCGCTGGAGTGGCTGGGCATTCCGTACACCGGCTCGGGCGTGACGGCGTCCGGCGTGGCCATGGACAAGACCATGACCAAGCGCGTCTGGGCCAACGAAGGCCTGTCCACGCCGCAATACCTGGCTCTGACGCGTGCGGAGCTGACGCGCGAGCGCATCCGCCGCATTCCCGACGAACTGGGGCTACCCGTCGTCGTGAAGCCGCCGCACGAGGGCAGCAGCATCGGCATCACCAAGGCGGCCGGCTATTCCGACATGCAGGGTGCGGTGGATCTCGCGCTGGGCTTCGACGACGAACTGCTGTTCGAGCAGTGCATCGACGGCCCGGAGGTCACCTGCGCCGTGCTGGGCCAGGGCGCTGCGGCGGTGGCGCTGCCCGTCGTCGAGATCCGTGCCGAGGGCGGTGACTACAGCTACGAGAACAAGTACGTCTCCAACGACACCAAGTACCTGTTCGGCACGTTGCCGGCCGCGCTGGAAGCGCAGATCCAGCAACTGGTGCTGAAGGCCTACCGGCTGCTGGGCTGCCGCGGCTGGGGGCGGGCCGACCTGATGCTGCGCCGGCAGGACATGAAGCCCTTCTTGCTGGAGATGAACACCAGCCCGGGCATGACTTCGCATTCGCTGGTGCCCAAGGCGGCGCAGGCCGTCGGCATCGACTACCCGCACCTGTGCCTGTGGCTGCTGTCGCAGGCCCGCCTGGATCGCGCTTGAACTGATGAACTCCGCCGCCGCCACGGTCGCGCTGCCCCCGGACATCCGCCTGATGAATGCGGTGTCGGGGCTGCTCGCCATCGCCATGCTGGCGACGGCGGCCTGGGGCCTGGTGCGGTGGGTGGTGCGGCTGCCGGCGTTCAACTTCCGCGCCATCCAGGTCGAGGGCGATGTGAGTCGCAACGGCGTGGCGTCGCTGCGGGCGAATGCGCTGCCCCGTCTGCACGGCTCCTTCCTCAGCATGGATCTGGCGGAAGGCCGTGCGGCGTTCGAGGCGGTGCCTTGGGTGCGGCGTGCGCAGCTGCAACGCAGCTGGCCGCTGCAACTCAAGGTCACGCTGGAGGAGCACCGCGCGGCCGCCTTCTGGGAGGCGCGCCCCGACGGCGCCGACGCGGCGACCGAGGCGACGGCGGATCGCGCGCTGGTCAACAGCTTTGGTGAAGTGTTCCGGGCCAGCCTCGACGATGTCGAGGGCGAAGACTTGCCGGTGCTCGCCGGCCCGCCGCATTCGGCCGGCGACATGCTGCGCATGTGGCGTGCGCTGCAGCCTGCGACCGACAAGCTGGGGGAGCGGCTGGAGCGGCTGGACCTGTCGGGGCGGGGCTCCTGGCGCGCCAGCTTCGGCAGTGGCCCCGTCATCGAACTGGGCCGGGGCACCCAAGCGGAGGTGGTCGAGCGCTTCGATCAGTTCGCCCGCTCCATTTCGCAGGTCACGTCGACTTACCACAGCCCGCTGCTGTCGGCCGATCTGCGTCACGCCGATGGCTATGCCGTCAGGCTGCGCGGCGTGACGACGCAGATCTCGGGTAAACCCGTAAATAGAAAACGTTGAGGACAGACATGGCCAAGGAATACAAGGATTTGGTCGTCGGACTGGATATCGGGACCGCCAAGGTCATGGCGGTGGTGGCCGAGGTTTTGCCGGATGGTGAATTGCGCATCGCCGGTCTGGGTGTGGCGCCGTCTCACGGCCTGAAGCGCGGCGTGGTCGTGAATATCGACGCCACCGTCCAGTCCATCCAGCAGGCCCTGAAAGAGGCCGAAATGATGGCGGACTGCAAAATTTCCCGGGTTTACACCGGGATTACCGGTAGTCATATCCGCGGTCAGAACTCCACCGGCATGGTCATCGTGCGCGACAAGGAAGTGACGCCGGTGGATGTGACCCGGGTGGTCGAAACCGCCAAGGCCATCAATATCCCGAACGATCAGCGGCTGCTGCTGGTGGAGCCGCAGGAATTTGTCATCGATGGCCACGAGGTCAAAGAGCCCATCGGCATGAGCGGTGGCCGCCTGGAAGTCAAGGTCCATATCGTGACGGGCGCCCAAAGCGCGGCTGAAAACATCGTCAAATGTGTGCGCCGCTGCGGGCTCGAAGTCGATCAGCTGGTTTTGAACCCGAGCGCGTCCAGCCATGCGGCGCTGACCGCCGACGAGCGCGACCTGGGGGTTGCGCTGGTGGATATCGGCGCCGGCACCACCGATGTCGCCATATTCACGGGCGGCTCGATCCGCCACACCGCCGTCATTCCGATTGCTGGCGACCTGATCACCTCGGATATTGCGATGGCGCTGCGCACGCCGACCAAGGACGCCGAGGAAATCAAGGTCGAATATGGCGTGGCCAAGCAGCTGCTGGCCGACCCGTCCGACCAGGTCGAGGTGCCAGGCCTCGGTGACCGCAGCCCGCGCATGCTGTCCAAGCAGGCGCTGGCGGGCGTCATCGAGCCGCGCGTCGAGGAAATCTTTTCACTCGTTCATCAGGTCATCCGGGAATCCGGATATGAAGAACTGTTGTCGTCCGGCATCGTGCTGACCGGCGGGTCCGCCGTCATGCCCGGCATGGTGGAGCTGGCCGAAGATATTTTTCTAAAACCTGTCCGCCGCGGGCTCCCCACCTATTCCGGCGCTCTTTATGACATGGTCGCCAATCCCCGCTCGGCGACAGTCATGGGCTTGTTGGAGGAAGCTCGGCTGTCGCGCAGCCGGGGTTTCAAGGCCGCGCAGCAGGCGGGCTCGGTGCAAACGCTGCTCGGACGTGTCAAAGATTGGTTCATGGGCAATTTTTGATCGCCATGAGCCAGATTTTTTGTTTCAGGAACTAGTCATCCATTGAGTGCCACGGCACAATTGCACCAGTTAGGAGGTTGTTATGCCCATCGAGATGATCGAAGAGTTTGACCAAGGCACCCAAATCAAGGTGATCGGGGTCGGTGGTGGTGGCGGCAATGCCGTGGACCACATGATCGCCCAGGGCGTTCAAGGCGTCGAATTCATCTGCGCCAATACCGATGCACAAGCACTGAACCGCTCCAAGGCGGATCAATTGCTGCAGCTCGGCTCCACGGGCCTGGGCGCTGGCGCGAAACCAGAAATGGGCAAATCCGCAGCCGAAGAGGCCGAAAATCGGATTCGCGAATCCATCGCCGGCGCCAATATGCTGTTCATCACCGCCGGCATGGGCGGCGGCACGGGTACCGGCGCGGCGCCCGTGATTGCGCGCATCGCCAAGGAAATGGGCATCCTGACGGTGGGCGTCGTGACCAAGCCGTTCGAATTCGAAGGCGGCCGGCGCGCCAAGGCGGCGGATGCCGGCCTGGCCGAATTGGAAGCCAATGTCGACTCGCTGATCGTCGTTTTGAACGACAAGCTGCTCGACGTGCTGGGCGACGACGTCACGCAAGATCAAGCCTTCGCGCACGCCAATGACGTGCTGAAGAACGCCGTTGGCGGCATTTCGGACATCATCCACATCCCTGGCCTCGTCAACGTCGACTTCGAAGACGTGAAGACCGTCATGAGCGAGCCGGGCAAGGCCATGATGGGCACGGCCCAGGCGACCGGCCCGGATCGCGCGGCCAAGGCGGCCGAGGCGGCCGTGGCCTGCCCGCTGCTGGAAGGTATCGATCTGTCCGGCGCGCGTGGCGTGCTGGTGCTGATTGCCGCCGGCCGCAGCAACTTCAAGCTGAGCGAGTCGCGCAACGCGATGAACGCCATCAAGCGCTATGCGTCCGAGGAAGCGCACGTCATCTTCGGCACGGCCTATGACGAGAGCCTGGGCGACGCCCTGCGCGTGACGGTCATCGCCACCGGCCTGACGGCGGGCCGCGCTCGCCAGCAGGCGCCGCTGCAGGTCGTCCAGACGCAGCAGGTCGTGCGTAACGGCACCGACGGCATGCCCATGCCGGTGTTGACGCAGACCGTCGCGATGGCCGCGCCGGCGGTGGCGCCGGCCAATGTGGGCCTGGGCCTGGGCGACTTCGCCAATGCCAATGTGCCCAGCGTGTGGCGCCATGGCCGCTCGGGCAGCGCCGCCGCCAAGGTCGAGGCGCTGTCGTCCAACGGCATGGACGAAATCGAGATCCCGGCCTTCCTGCGCAAGCAGGCGGACTGAGCGCTCGCACGCATCACCCCCCCTGACGACAAGAAGGGCAGGCCCGCAAAGGCCTGCCCTTTTTCATTGCTGCGCGGCGCGTGCGGTTCAGGCGGGCTTGCCGGTGGCCAGGAAGGCGGCGGTCTGTGCGATGACCGCGGTGTCCGCCAGCAGCCGGCGGTGCCCGAGGTTGGCGGTCTGCACGAGCGTCGAACCGGGCCAGGCGGCGTGCAGCGCCGTCGCCGCCGCGAACGGCACGGTGCGGTCCTGCAGGTCGTGCAGGATCAGGCCAGGGTGCCGCAGGCCGTTGCGCAGGCGCTCGAGGTCGACGCGGCCCAGCGGCGTGCCGATGAACCGCTCCCCCGAGTTCGACACCAAACAGCCGTTTCGAGCGTTTTCCGCCAGCGGGTCCATTTGGAATCAACAACTTAGGCGCGCATTGGTCGATTTTCTGTAGTGGCACGTTTGCTTATTTGGTGTGTTGGC